>JBBSRZ010000060.1:0-16133 GCA_038242555.1 Flavobacteriales bacterium
AAAATTATTGTCAAAGATAAATAAAAAATCCCTCAACGAATTGAAGGATTTATAATTGATAACAAAAAATTTTACATTTATTTTAATGAATCTACGATCGCTTTGAACGATTCCGGGTGATTCATTGCTAAATCAGCTAAAACTTTTCTGTTCAATTCGATGTTCTTCGTTTTTAGAGCGCCCATAAACTGGGAGTAAGACATTCCGTGTTCTCTTGCACCTGCGTTGATACGCATGATCCATAAGCTTCTGAAACTTCTCTTTTTCTCTTTTCTACCGCGGTAAGCATATTGCATTGCTTTTTGTACGGCATTTTTAGCGACGGTCCAAACATTTTTTCTTCTACCGAAAAAACCTTTCGCCAGCTTAATTACTTTTTTTCTGCGAGCTCTAGAGGCTACTGCATTTACTGATCTTGGCATAATTAAATTTGTTTTTTTGAAAAGGGCGGTAAATTATTTCATTACACTTTTTTGCACCGTTTCAGGGTTAAATTTTCTGAATTTTCTTGAATTCTTATAAACCGATGGATTTATAAAAAACTACTTTAAAGCTAATTGACGTAAAACACTCTTTTTGTCCACCTCTGCAACGTAAGAAGTTTGCGTAAGATTTCTCTTTTGCTTTGTAGTTTTCTTCGTCAAGATGTGGCTTTTATAAGCACCTTTTCTTTTAATCTTTCCGGTTCCGGTAAGCTTAAAACGCTTCTTAGCACCTGATTTCGTTTTTAATTTTGGCATTTTCTTGCTGCTTTTATAATTGTTATCAATTTCTTTCTGACCAACAAAAAGCATCTGGTTGAGATAACTCCGCGTTTTTCAGACTGCAAAAGTACAAAAATTCAGTCAATTACAAAAAGATATTGTGTTCTATTATTGAGAAAAATGAGGGCGTGGCCTTCATTCGTTCCTAATTGCGCGCTCCCGATTTTCGGGAGCACGCAGCCATTCACTCCTTCAGGTCGGGCTATCCACTCATACTCCTCATGCCGACGCTTTTCCGACGGCTTATTGCGGGGTAACCGTTTCTATCCCTCACGCGGAGGAATAAGATCAACTGATTTAATTACATATGAGAATAGTCGTGTAATTTCATTTGCAAAATATAATTTTATTTGTTGAATAATTTTTTCAACTTGCTTACATTTACGATAATCCAATAACAAAAACATAATATGAATAACAAAATTATTTTATCAGGTTGTATTGATCAATATAAAGCACAAAACGAACTGACAACCAATGATAGTGAAACTTTTGAATTATTTTCATTGACTCAAATTACAAAAGATGTAGATCTAACTTTTGAAACTATCGTAAATTCAATTGTTGATGGAGGTAATGATGGCGGGATAGATTCCATTCTTACTATAATTGACGATTTTGTACCAGAATCTTTTGAGGATTTGGATGACATTATATTTAATAGAAAAACTAGTGTCAAAATAATAATTACTCAATGTAAAAAAGAAAATTCTTTTAAAGAATCATCTTTAGATAAAGTGATAACATCATTACCTGAATTATTTGATTTAAGCAAATCAACTGCTGCACTACTTACAAGGTTTAATCCTAGTGTTGTTGTAAAAGCACAAATTGCAAGAGAGTCATGGAGAAAATGTTCTATTGGAGGCGGCTAGTTGGAAGTAGTATTTAATTATGCTGCTAATGCCGAAGTTGTAGAAATAAATGGAACATTTGAACAAAAATCAGAGCAATTAAAACAAATTGCAAGTAGAATATTTGTTGGGGCAAGTATTGAATATATGAATTACAGTTGTCATGAATTACTTAAATTATATCAAACACAAAAAAACGAAAGACTGCAATTAATTTATAAGGAAACTCCACTATCAACTAGTTATGATGAACATGGAATTGGTTATGTTGGAACTGTTAAATTAGGTAAGTATAAACAATTTCTTACAGATGAAGAAGGCAATATAAGAGAAGACCTTTTCGAAAGTAACATTCGTCATTTCCAAGGTGCAGTGGACGTTAATACTAAAATTAAAAATTCAATAGAGGATATATCGGCTGAGGATTTTTGGTGGTTAAATAATGGGATCACCATAATTGCATCAAATCCATCTTTAGTCGGTACTACTTTAAGTCTTGACAATGTTCAAATAGTTAATGGATTACAAACTTCATATTCAATTTTCCTCCATCATAATGGTAACCAAAATGATACTCGATCTGTGTTAGTGAAAGTTGTAATTAATGAAGATAAAAGAACTATTGATCATATAATAGGTTCAACAAATAGTCAAAATCCAGTATTTCCTGCTTTACTGCGTGCAACAGAAGATATTCAACGTGAATTAGAGTTGTTTTATATAAATGCTGGTTACTATTATGATAGAAGAAAAAACTATTACAAAAATCAAGGTAAGCCAGCCAGTAGAATATTTAGCATTCAAGCAACTGCGCAAATTATAGAATCTCTGTTATTTAATAATCCGCATTCAGCAAGGTCTAAACCCACATCATTGATTAAAGATGATCAAACATATAATAGGATATTTGACCAAACTAGAGATTACAAAGTTTATCTTAATAGTTGTCTCTTAAATAAGAAAGTTATTGAACTTTGGACAAATATTGATGATAAGGACTTAAAAAACAAATTAACAAATTTCAAATTGCATTTATCGAGAATAATTAGTTCCCTGATCATGGAAAAATCCACTATAGTTGCGGAAGATATTAGAGATTTGAATATTGATCATTTAGATGATAATAAATTTAATGAAACAGTAGAATTTATCGCGCAAAGTATTGATTCGTATCAGGTAGATAATCCCGAAGCTAATTTAATTAATATGGCGAAAACAAAGAGTTTTACAGAATATGTTTTAAACAAACTTGCTGAAAAATTTCAGTGATATTAATAATTATCTTTATGCGGAATTGAACAAGCATTCTTTTTATGTGTAATCTTGTTAAAATTTTTTTAAAATAATGTTTTAATGTCCGCTTATCCGTAAATTAAAAAATTTGCACACGAATAAAGAGACTCCAAAAGAGTCTCTTTATTATTTATAATTCAAAGTTTGATAATCGGTAATTTTACTAAACTGATTTTTTAAAAAGTACTTCTACTTCCTGTAGAATCCATATCTGATTCCATACCATCGCTCGCAGTGTCATAATAACGATCTCCATCTGTGAAATAGAGGTTGTTTTTTGCTTTACTGATAATTCGTGCGCGTTCTCTTTCAGTTAAATCAGTTGATTTAGCATTTGTTTCTTTATTTTGATATCGATCTTTTGTGAATTCATTTACATCGATTGCGCCTTGATCGTCCATAATTTTTCTTGCTCTTTCTGCACCTTCCATATCGTTAGTATACACGGTGACGATATTGCTTTTGGTACCCGCATAACTGTATCTACTTTTTTCATCTTCATCATCTCCAAAAAGCCAGTTCCAAAAACCTGAAGTTTTTTCGTCTTCTTTATATTGGTAATTACTTGACATTTTATTGTCAGCTGCGTTGGTTGAATAGCGGGAAACTTTATAATCTTCTTTTGGAAAACCAGCACGGTCCAAATGGTCTGCAACTTTATCTAAATCTTCATTGTTTGGGAACATTCCCACGATGGTGTACGACATAATTTTAATTTTTTATTTTAATAATTGTGATTTGATGATTAGCACTGCATCAAAAACTATGACAAAGCCAGGTGTGATAATAATTTTACAAGTTTTTAACATTATAGTATAACAACGAAATCTTTTTTATTTTTTTTCAAGTCTTTCGTACGTTTTTGGTTTATGAGAGAATTATAAAACCGCTCATGATCATTTTTCACAAAACCTTTGAGATTATAACAAAAAAAAAGAGACTCAAAATAAGTCTCTTTTATATTTTATAAAAAATTGAACGATAATCGAATCATCGCCTCAACAAATCTTCAAATTTATTTTGCCAATTTTTTCGGGCTCATCATCATAATCATTCTCTTACCTTCTAATTTGGGCAATTGATCAACTTTTCCGACGTGCTCTAATTCTTGTGCCAATTTAAGAAGAAGGATCTCTCCCTGATCTTTAAATATTATGGAACGTCCTTTAAAGAAAACATAAGTCTTCAGTTTAGAACCTTCTTCTAAGAATTTTTCGGCGTGTTTTTTCTTGAAATCGTAATCATGTTCATCAGTCTGAGGACCGAATCTGATTTCTTTAACAGTAACTTTTACCTGTTTGGCTTTTAGTTCTTTCTGCTTCTTTTTTTGCTCATAAAGAAACTTTTTATAATCCAGAATTCTGGAAATAAAAGGTTCTGCTTTGTCTGAAATAACCACCAAATCTAAATCCTGATCTTTTGCTATTTCGAGAGCTTTTTCTAGCGGATAAACGCCGGGTTCCACATTATCACCTACTAAACGTACTTCTCTTGCCCGAATTTTTTGATTAATCTGGTGCAAATCTTCTTGAACACGTCTCTGTGGACCTCTACCTCTGTAATGAAATTTTTGTGCTATGGTGTCTAATTTTAATTGGTTAAATTCTAATTTTCTAAATTTTTGCTTCTTTTTTGAAGTAACTGATAAAGTCTTCTACACTCATTTTGCCAAGATCGCCTTCGCCTCTTCTTCTGACAGAAATGGTTCCTGCACCTTCTTCATTCTCCCCGACGATCAGCATAAATGGCAGTTTTTGTAATTCTGCATCTCGGATTTTTTTACCCGTCTTTTCGTTTCGGTCATCAATTAGTCCACAAATATCGTGATTTTCCAGCAGTTGTGAAACTTTTTTCGCATATTCCACATATTTTTCACTAATCGGTAAAATTGTAAATTGATCTGGGGCCAACCAAAGTGGGAAATCTCCGGCAGTATTTTCCAACAAAATCGCGATAAATCGTTCCATAGAGCCAAACGGCGCGCGGTGAATCATCACAGGACGATGTTTTTCATTATCGCTACCAATATAGGTAAGATCAAATCTTTCCGGTAAATTGTAATCGACCTGAATCGTTCCTAATTGCCATTTGCGACCCAAAGCATCTCTTACCATAAAGTCTAATTTAGGACCGTAGAAAGCAGCTTCACCATATTCGATGACATAATTTAAATCTTTCTTTTGAGCAGCCTGAATGATCGCATCTTCTGCTTTTTTCCAGTTTTCGTCGCTGCCAATATATTTTTCTTTGTTCTCTGGATCTCTTAAAGAAACTTGAGTTACAAAATCTTCAAATCCTAAAGATTTAAATACGTAAAGTGTTAAATCAATTACAATTTCAAATTCAGCCATCAGTTGATCTGGCGTACAGAAAATGTGTGCATCATCTTGCGTAAATCCTCGAACTCTCGTTAAGCCATGAAGTTCACCCGACTGTTCGTATCGATAAACAGTCCCGAATTCTGCAAATCTTTTTGGCAGATCTTTATAAGACCATTGTCCAACTTTGTAGATCTCGCAGTGGTGCGGACAATTCATGGGTTTAAGCATAAACTCTTCACCTTCGTTCGGTGTTTTTATCGGTTGGAAACTATCTGCGCCATATTTGTCCCAATGTCCAGAGGTTACATAAAGTTCTTTCGCGCCGATATGCGGCGTCATTACAAATTCGTACCCCGATTTCTTTTGGGCGGCAGATAAAAAATCTTCTAATTTTTTTCTAAGGGCAGTTCCTTTTGGTAACCATAAAGGCAAGCCTGCGCCCACTTTCTCTGAAAAAGCAAAGATTCCCAATTCCTTACCTAATTTACGGTGATCTCTTCTTTTCGCTTCTTCTAAACGTTCTAAATATTCGGTTAGATCTTTTTGTTTAGGAAAAGTAATTCCATAAACTCGAGTCAGTTGTTTATTTTTTTCATCGCCTCGCCAATATGCTCCAGCGGCATTTAAAACCTTAACAGCTTTTACAATTCCTGTGGCAGGAATATGTCCACCACGACATAAGTCGGTGAAGTTGTCGTGTGTACAGAAAGTAATTTCGCCATCATTAAGGTTAGAAATTAATTCTGTTTTAAAAGGATTGTCAGCGTATTCTTTTAGCGCGTCTGCTTTAGAAACTGAGTAAATATTGAAAGTAGAATTCTTTTTCGCGTTTTCTAAAATCTTCTTTTCAATTCTTTCGAAATCTTTTTCAGATAAAGTTTCTTCGCCAAAATCTACATCGTAATAAAAACCTTGTTCAATTGCAGGCCCGATCGTTAATTTTGCGTCTGGATAAAATTCGGTGATTGATTGTGCTAAAAGGTGAGCAGAAGAATGCCAAAATGCTTTTTTACCTAAATCATCATTCCAGGTGAGAAGTTGAAGCGTAGAATCTGCGGTAATTGTTGTGGTAACTTCTACCTGTGTTCCGTTTAAGATAGCCGAAATTGTGTTTCTGGCTAAACCTTCACTAATTGATTTTGCTACGTCGAGCGGAGTTACCCCGCTTTCAAATTCTTTGATGCTTCCATCGGGAAGAGTGATTTTTATCATTTTGATCTTCAAATTTTAAGAGGCAAAAATACGAAATTTCTGTGATTTAGAAAGAGTTGATTTTCGGCAATTTAATAAGATAGAAAGCTTATATAAATTGAAGGTTGAGCGCGAGTAAGATTTAGCTTATAAACCACAATATTTTTCTGGTCAATTATATCATTTTTAACCGTAAACACTTAATAATACTTTGACATTACACAAAAAAATAGCGAAATTAATTTTCGCTATTTTGATCAGTATTGTCAGTTTTTCCGTCTGGTTGTAATTTGGATGTTTCTTTAATTTGCTTTTTCAAAGTTTTTTCGGACTTTATTTTTTCAGAAGCGGCTGGAACATTGGGAAAATCTTGATTTTGTTTTTTCACCTCTGCTGCCTTTGTTTTTTTATCTTGTTCGGAATTCATATCGTTGGTATTATAGTTTTGTGAGGTCGACTTGACCAGTTTGGTCTTCAATGGTGTAGTTCAAAGCCTTTGCCAAAACGAAGATCTGATCTAGGTTTTCGAGCAATTGCTTTCGTCCTTCGGTGCGAAGTCGATTTTGATTCACTGTTTTGTATGCATTATCCTTCGCTGATTTTGTTATTTTTTTAAAGTCATTGTCGCTGAACCTATTGAAAAAGGAATCGTCCATGGACTGAATTTCAACACTCGGAATGATGCGGATATCCGCATTCGGCAATTCTTGTATGACCAGTTTTTTATTAATCGAATCAACTTTAATTTGCATCTTCGACAAATCGTATGTAACCTGAGCATTAGTTTTTGTAAAAGTAATTATTTCCTTTTCTGTCGAAGGTAGTATGGCGCTGCCTAGTATTTTTGATGTAATTTTCGTCTTCTGCATACTCGAAAAATCCTGCTCCATGACGACCATTTTATTCATTTTTCGAATTTGATTCGTAATAATATAATAATCGTTTTGAACTTGATCATCTGCCTTTTTTGTAATTGAGTTCCAAAGTAAAAAAAGCAGCAACATAATCAGTGCGCCAGAAGTCAAGAACAGTATTTTCTGATTTGTTTTCAAATTATTTTATTAAATCTTTGATTGACGAATTGTCTTTTTTAATGATTGCCAGTAGATCTCTTTCTAGATATCCTGTGGCCGGATATTCTACGATTCTACCAATTTCTTTGCCATATTTTTGAACTATGAATGTCGGAACAAGTTGAATATTAAACGGCCCTTCTTCTCCACTTGGTGCTTCTCTCTTCCGATTTACCGCGATCATAGTTAACTTATTGTCGGGATAATTGACGGCTTCTAATATTTTAATAAATCTTGGAACTTCTCTGTGACTGTCTTCGCACCAGGTTCCCAACACCAACGTAATATTGTAAGAACTCAGTTTTTCTTTCTTTAATTCAGCGAGCGCTTTTTGATCAATCGCATAATCAGCATGTTCTTTTACGTACCATTCGCTGTAAGGTTCTTTTAAAAGTTGATCTTTGGTTTGATGTCCCAGTAGCATTTTTCCGTCATTTTTTGTTTGTACTTCACGATTGATCACAATTTTCTGTGATTCACAGGATTGGATAGTCAATAGTAGAGTAGCGGTCGTTAATATTATTTTTGCTAAATTTTTCATGAATGATAATTATTAGTAATAAAAGATTTAAAAATTAAATTATTGTTCAATAATCGACTTCAAATCTGCTGGAGAATAGTATTTATTTTTGAGGACTTTATGATCGGAAACTCGGTGAACATTAATTTTATCTCCTGAAACTTTAGAAAATGCCTCTTCTCCTTTTTCTTTGTAAAATGCAATCGTTTCATCGGCTTCCTGTTGTGTACTGCAAGCCTTCGACTTATTCGAGCGCTGAACTTCATTAAATAACTTCACGAATTTATTTCCTAAACCAAATTCTAAAACTGCGCCACTTAAGACATACTGTAAATCACACAAAGCATCAGCAATTTCGACTAAGTCGTTATCTGCTATTGCTTGTTTAAGTTCATCTAATTCTTCTTGTAATAAGGAAATTCTAAGGTTGCAACGATCTGCGTTCGGAATTGTGGGTTGTTCTAAAATCGGTGCGTGAAATGTTTTATGAAATTCAGCAACCTGATTTAGGGAATCTATTTTGTCCATTCAAAAGTTTATTTAAACAAAGATAATCATTCAAGTTAAAGAAATAAAAAGTGAAAATTCATTTGAAATAGCAATTCAATATTTTTGCTTTTCCACTTTTTTAAATAGAAAAGTCTGGGAATGCCCAGACTTTATATATAAAATAATGTTTTGTTATTTCGAAATTTCTCGTCCGATTACTAATCGTTGGATTTCAGAAGTTCCTTCACCGATGGTACAAAGTTTAGAATCTCTGTAATATTTTTCCGCTGGGAAATCTTTCGTATAACCATATCCACCGAAAATCTGCACCGCGTTGTTTGCGATTCTTACACACGCCTCTGACGCATATAATTTTGCCATCGCTCCTTCTTTGGTCATTGGCTCTTTTGCGTTTTTAAGATTCGAGGCTCTTTGAATTAATAATTCTGCCGCATCAATTTCCGTAGCCATATCCGCCAACATGAAATTAATCGCTTGGAATTCATTAATTGCTTTTCCGAATTGATGTCTTTCTTTAGAATATTTTAAAGCTGCTTTGTATGCACCTTTTGCAATTCCTAAACTTAAAGCCGCGATAGAAATTCGACCACCATCTAAAATTTTCATGGCTTGTTTGAATCCAGAACCCACTTCGCCTAAACGGTTAGCATCTGGAACTCTCACACTGTCAAAAATTAATTCGGCAGTCTCGGAGGCACGCATTCCTAATTTATTTTCTTTTCTTCCTGATGAAAAACCTTCCGTTCCTTTTTCTAGAACAAAAGCCGTCGAGTTATTTCTTGCTCCAACTTCACCTGTTCTCGTCATAACGACTGCTATATCACCAGAAATTGCATGTGTAATAAAGTTCTTGGCACCGGAAATAATCCAATCATCGCCATCTTTAACGGCTGTAGTGCTCATTCCTCCAGAATCAGATCCTGTGTTGTGCTCCGTCAATCCCCACGCTCCAAGGACTTTACCTGACGCAAGTTGTGGCAACCATCGGTGTCTTTGCTCTTCATCTCCAAATTCATAAATATGGTTGGTGCACAAAGAGTTGTGTGCCGCTACCGACAATCCGATTGATGGATCAACTTGAGAAATTTCATCTAAGATCGTTACGTATTCGTGGTATCCTAAACCAGAACCACCGTATTCTTCTGGAATAACAATTCCCATAAAGCCCATGTCACCCAACTGGTGGAATAATTCTACGGGAAAAGTTTGACTTTCGTCCCAGTCCATAATATTTGGACGGATATTTTTTTCTGCAAAATCTCTAGCAGTTTCTGCAATCATAGATAGATTATGAGTAGTATCGCTGTTCATATAAAATTATTATAATATTTGTCTTCAAAGATAGATAAAATGTCTAAAAACATAAAATTATTTACGTAAATATCCTGTAAAGAGATTTTTAGAGAAATAAATTTCACTTTTATAATTATAAAGTTTAGTAAAGTAATGTTGTAAATTAGCATTAAATCGAAGCCATGAAAAAAACTCTATTTTTTATTTTTTGTAATCCTGTATTTTTCTTTGCTCAAGTCCCAATCGGTTATTACGATGATGCTTCAGGTTTAACTGGATATGAACTAAAAAGTAAATTGCATGAAATTATATCCGCAAAAACTATCACCTGGCATTACGGAGATCTTCCCAATTTCTACCGTCAAACTGATCTTGATCAGTATTATGATTTTGATGATTCTAATACCACTTTCTTATTAGATATGTACAGCGCCAATCCTAACGCCACTGCACCATATCACTACACCAGTGAAAATTTGATAAGTTCTGCAAAAGTTGAAGGCGAAGGTTATAACCGAGAGCACATGATGCCTCAGAGTAGTTTTAACAGTACTTATCCGATGTATTCAGATTTGTTTTTTGTGATTCCGACCGATGCTAAAATAAATCAGTTGCGTAGTAATTATCCGTACGGAATGGCTGGATCGACCACTTTTCATTTATTTACAAACGGGTCGAGAATTGGGAATAATGCGACACCAGATTCTCCTTATACCGGAAGAGTGTACGAGCCAATTGACGAGTTCAAAGGTGATATTGCGCGAAGTCTTTTGTATTATACCGTTCGGTACGAAGGGAAGTTAAACTCCTTTAATTTCTTTTATGGAAATTCTCCGAGCGGTGATCGAAATCCATTAGATGGAACCGAAGAAAAAGCCTTCGAAAACTGGTATCTGCAAATGTTATTGCAGTGGCATCAAAATGATCCGGTTTCACAAAAAGAATTTGACCGTAACAATATTGTTTACGGAATTCAAAATAATAGAAATCCTTTCATTGATCATCCAGAATGGGTAAACGTGATCTGGACTCAAAACTCCGGCACAATCACTCCAACTGCGCCCGAAAATTTGCAAAGTTCTCAAACAAGTGCCTACTTCATCAAGCTGACATGGAACGCAACTGAAGATGCTAAAGTTCTCGGCTATAAAATTTACCAGGACGGAATCTATATAGGATATTCGAAGTGCGAAAGTTTTACGGTCGATCATCTGGTTCCCAATACGAATTATCAGTTTACAGTAAAAGCTTATTATAATGATTACTCTGAATCATCGACTAGCAATCTGCTTAATGAAACCACTTTAAGTGAAGATACTTACGCCAAAGATTTATTAATAACTAAATATCTAGAAGGATCTGAAAATAATAAAGCGCTCGAAATTACCAATAGAACTGGTCACGCCGTTGATTTAAATAAGTATCGAATCGGAATTCAGTTTTTTAACACGCTTACCAATAGTTATTATACCGTCGCAGATTATGAATTGGAAGGTGTCGTAGAAAACAATTCAACGTTTGTCATTCTTAATCCGAACTCAAATTTTGAGTGTATTACCAATGATGAAGCGAAGTTTGTTTCCGCCGCTCCACAAATGACGTTTACTGGAAATAATTATGTCGAACTGCGTTATTTAAATACGAGCGTTGATGCATTAGGGTTTAGATATGCTGATAATTATGCTACTTTGGGAGACGTTTCTTTATATCGATCTTCCACAGTTACAAATCCAAATACTTCTTTTTCGTTGGCTGAGTGGCAATCTTATCCGGCTGATTACTGTGATGATTTAGGTGTGCTATCTGCAACAGAAGTATTAAATAATAAAAATTTTAAATTTTCAATTGTTCCTAATCCGGTTGTGGATGATTATTTGTTTGTAAAAGGAAAAGATTTAGAAAAGATCAAAACAGCGATTGTTACTGATATGAGTGGAAAACAAATTCTTCGGATAAGTTTTCCATTTAAAAATTTCAATCGTTTAGAAGTACAAAAGCTTTTACCAGGCATTTATATCTTGCAATTAGATAATCAATCTTTAAAATTTTTAAAACAATAATGTTTAAAAAAAACGTCAGTTCTTGTTATATCTTATGTTTATTTTAAATACAATTTCATTTTCTTTTCTGCTTCAGGTGTAATATTCATTGATTTATAAAATTTCTTTTCGTTGGAATACGTGATTCTATAATAAATAATTTTATCTGCATAATATTTAAAATAAGGATGGTTTTTCAACCAAGATTCTGGTGCATCAAGCAAAGAATATTTAGCAACATTATCGACTAAAAGAGGAGAAGTTGCGACCAGTTTTTGCGCTAGATTTTTATCTAAATTATAGGTGTCAACGATTTGATCAGTCGTAACAAATCCACCCAGTTTTTTCCGAAATCCGATAAAACTGGCTGCACCTTTTTCATCAAAACCAAATTCGATTAATTGTTTAAAGGAGATTTCATTTAAATCAGTTTTTCTAAAGTCAGTGATATCTTCAGAATTCTTAGCACTATTTGTCGCAAAACTAACATTTGAATTACTTGAATTGCTCGTAGATTTATCAGAGATTTTTGGTTTAATAGTTTCATTATTTAAGATGATAAAAGGTTTTAATTCAGCAAACTTCTCCGCAGAAATAACAAAGCATTTTTCAATGTCATCTAAACTTTTAAAACTTCCTCTCAAATTTCGATCTCGATAATTAATGATTACGTGCGCTTGTTTTTCTGAGAATCCTAAATTTTTCCATCCTTCTAGATCTGTATTGTTTGGATCAAAAGGTTGATAATTAATTTTCGCTTTTTCATTGCTGGGTTTCTCGCTGGTAAATGATCTCTTTTCTGAAAAGGCAGGTGGAGTCTTTTCTGGGAGCAATAAATAAGGCGCTAGTTTTCGATAATTTTCTTCATTAATAATATAACATTCCTTGAATTTTTCTTTGCTGATAAAACTTCCGCCCAAGAAACTTTTATATTTCATAATGGCGCTGGCTTGCTTTTCTGAAAAACCCAAGTTTTCAAAATCGGTTGCAGAATAATAATCCGGATTAAATTTACCGGGAATGTTCAGACCTTTTGCTTTGTAGTTTGAAGGATTATACGAACCTTTATTGGCGAAATTTCGAGGTTGATAATTCGATCCTGAACTCGCATATTCTTTCTTATTCGGTAGAAGTATGTAAGGTTCTAGTTCTCCGTACTTTGTCTCCGAAATTGCATAACATTTTTTAAATTGCTCTTTCGAAGTGAAATTTCCACCTACCACGGATTTATATTTCAAAATGGTAGCAACTTGGCGTTCAGAAAATCCTAAATCTTTCCACTCTTTTTCATTGAGGTCGTTCGGATTAAATTCTGCCAACTTTATTTTAGGTGATGAAGAATTTTCCGCACCTGCGTTTTCGTTGAACGTTATCGAAGGTGGTTCGGCTTCATTGCCATTTAAAAAATAAAGTCCGGCACCCAAAAAGGCGACGGAAGTTATAAATCCTAGAAAATAATTTTTTACTGCTGAATATTGAACTTTGAATCTCATCGTCGTAAATTTTAAGTAAAACTATTCTTAAAATGAACTCATGAGTAGTGGAAAACACCTTTTTAAATCCGTTTATAAACCCTTTTTATAATGGTTTTTCAACTAGTGATTCTTTTAGTTTTTGTAATTCTGCTTTAACAAACTTCAGGCGGTCGATCATCGAAACGGTTTCGGAAATTTTTGAGTTGGTGGTCAAGGCTATGCGTGCACCATCGAGCGTGTAACCTTTCTCTTTTACCAGATGATAAATAATTTTTAAATTTTTAATATCCTCCGGCGTGAAATAACGATTTCCCTTTTTATTTTTCTTGGGTTTAATGATCGGGAATTCCTGCTCCCAATAACGGATCAGCGAAGCATTCACATCGAACGCTTTGGAGACTTCTCCGATAGAATAATACAATTTATCTGGTAAGTTGCCTTTCATTTAAATAGGTGATTGAAACAAAAATACAAAAATTTAGTTGTCTTTAAAAGAGAGCAAATTGTCGATATTAATAAGCGATTTCGATCTTCAGTTTCTTATTTTTTAATCTTTGATCGGTCAGTTTTTTTAGCAGCGCAACTACTTTTTGTCTGTTTACGGCAACATAGGAAGTGGTGTCTTTTACTTCGATCAGTCCGATATCGTCTTTTTCTAATTCTCCTTTTTTAATTAAGAAACCCACAATATCCACTTTGTTGACTTTGTCTTTTTTTCCGGCACTTATATAAATCGTAAGAAAGGGCGTTCTCGCGGGAAGTTTGTAATCTTGTGTTAAGGTTTCTTCTGGCGTATTTTTTTTGATAAAAGGAACGTTCTCATCCTCGGTCATTATTAAATAAACAAAACCTTTGGCGTTCATTCTGGCCGTTCGTCCGTTGCGGTGAATAAATGCATCTTCTTTAGGCGGCAATTGATAGTGAACGATCGATTCTACGGCAGGAATATCTAAACCTCTGGAAGCTAAATCGGTTGTAATTAGAATTCGCGAAGAATCATTTTTAAATTTCAACAAAGCACGCTCACGCTCATCTTGTTCCATTCCGCCATGAAAAGTTTCGCGCGAAATTCCTTTCTCTTTAAGTAAGGCTGAAATACGATCAACCGCATCTCGGTGATTACAGAAAATCAAACATCTTTTGTTTCCAATTTTACAAAGCAAATTAAATAGCGTGTCCAATTTTTCCTCAGACGTCGTCATCACTTTTCGTAGTTGGAAATCTGGTTTAGATTCTGAAACTTTTAGAAAATCAACTTTTTCGGGACGGCTTACTCCAGTAAATTCTGGGATGTCTGGCATTGCAGTAGCTGAAGTCAGCATTCTTTGATTAAGATTTGGCATCTCATTAATAATGAAACTCATATCCTCATGAAAACCAAATTCTAACGATTTATCAAATTCATCTAAAACCATTGTTTGAATCGTCGTCGGATCGAAATTATCATTTTTTAAATGGTAAGCGATTCTACCGGGAGTTCCTATCAATAAGGCTGGAGCTTGGATTAAGTTATTGACTTCAATTTTTTTATCATGACCGCCATAGCAGACCGTAACCTTATAATCAGTACCCATGCTTTTGAAAACCTGCTCGATCTGCAAAGCCAATTCTCTAGAAGGAACAAGAATAATTGCTTGAATTCCAGTAGTTCTTGTATTTAAATTTCTGAGAATAGGAAAGAGGAACCCAAGTGTTTTTCCGGAGCCAGTTGGGGAGAGTAGGATAACATCTTTGTTATCTTCAGTAGCTTTATAAGTAGTTTTCTGCATCTGATTCATGTCCTGAATCTGCAAATTGTTGTAAATTTTCTGTAAGTCCATTTTGCAAAGTTACAAGAAAGCGGGTAGAAGTATATTATTAAAGGTGAAAATGCTTAGAAAGTTTATTTATTAATGGTTTGTAATATGAAATAAAACCGTATTTTTGCACCACTTTTTGTGGGAGTATTTGGCTGAGTAAAACATTAACACTTAACATCTTCTATATTTTTCAAAGGACCACAGTAAGCCAGATATTGAAAGATAAGAATACAAATTTATTTTATTATGTCAGAAACGACAGACACAGCAGAGGTTTTATTGAACCAAAACGTAGCGCCAGAACAATTTGATTGGGATTCATTTGAATCAGGTCTAGATGCAGAATCAAGACAGGAGAAAAGTGATCTAGAGGAAATCTACAACGGTTCTCTTAAAAATCTTCAAGACAACGACGTTCTTTCAGGGAGAGTTGTAAGACTTACCGACAAAGAAGCGATTGTTGACATCAACTTTAAATCAGAAGGTGTTATCTCTCTAAACGAATTCCGTTACAACCCATCACTTGCAGTAGGTGATGAAGTAGAAGTAATGGTTGACAGAAGAGAAGATAAATCAGGTCAATTACAATTATCTCACAGAAAAGCAAGAATCCTTAAAGCTTGGGATAGAGTTAACGAACTTCACGAAACTGGAGAAATCGTTAACGGTTTTGTAAAATCAAGAACAAAAGGAGGAATGATCGTAGATATCCACGGTATCGAAGCATTCTTACCAGGTTCACAAATCGATGTGAAGCCAATTAAAGATTACGATCAGTTCGTAGGTAAAACAATGGAATTCAAAGTTGTGAAAATCAACCCAGAATTTAAAAACGTTGTAGTATCTCACAAAGCGTTAATCGAAGCAGATATTGAAGGTCAGAAAAAAGAGATCATCGCTCAATTAGAAAAAGGTCAAGTATTAGAAGGTACTGTTAAGAATATTACTTCTTACGGTGTATTCGTTGACTTAGGAGGTGTAGATGGATTAATCCACATTAC
>JBBSRZ010000061.1:0-15291 GCA_038242555.1 Flavobacteriales bacterium
AAAGGATTTAAACCTTTGGCTTTCAGTGGAATTCATTGCGTAAGACCTGGCATATTTGATAAAATAAAACGGAAAGGTAAATTTTCTATTATGGAAGAATACCTTGATCTGATGAGTTACGAACGCATCCATGGCTACGAGCATTCTGCCACCATTATTGATGTCGGAAGACCTGAATCAATCACCGCTGCAGAAAAAATATTTAAATAAACTTAATGAGTAAAATAAAAAGAGGAAAAGGAACAACTAAGATGGCGACTGGAAACGCCTTCGAAATTGACCAAAGAGTACAAAACTCTTTCACAGAAAAAACATGGGATGAGACTATCACCAAAGATAGTTGGATGGTATTTAAGATCATGGCCGAATTTGTAGACGGTTACGAACGCATGGCGAAAATTGGTCCTTGTGTTTCGATTTTTGGATCTGCAAGAATGCAGCCGACGGATGAGCGCTACGAACTCGCCGTGGAGATTGCCGAAAAAATTACCGACATTGGCTTTGGAGTGATTACGGGCGGCGGTCCCGGAATTATGGAAGCTGGCAACAAAGGCGCTAGACAAGGCGGTGGAAAATCCATAGGACTCAATATTGATCTGCCATTTGAGCAACATTTTAATCCTTATATCGACAAAGGTCTCAGCATCGATTTCGATTATTTCTTTGTGCGGAAAGTGATTTTCGTAAAATATTCTCAAGGTTTTATTGTTATGCCTGGTGGTTTCGGAACTTTAGATGAATTGATGGAAGCGATTACTTTAATTCAGACCAATAAAATAGGAAAATTCCCAATCGTTTTGGTCGGAACTAAATTTTGGTCTGGACTGTTAGAGTGGTTCCAGGGCACATTATTAGAAAGCGGATTAATATCTGAAGAAGATCTTAATTTATATCGCGTTGTAGACACTGCCGATGACGCAGTAGCCCATATAAAGGCGTTTTACGACAAATACTCAGTTAACGTAAACTTCTAGTTGGCACCATATTTGAGCTTGTTGAATACAAAATATTGTAATGAAAAAATATCTATATACAACTTTGATTTTAGGATTAATGATGATGATGAGTTTTGCTAATGCTGACTTCTATTCATCAATGACTAAAGTCGACTACCTCGAGCCCAATAAAATGCTGAAATTTACAACAAAACTGAATACAGCTCATATTTCTGATGCCATTAAAATAAATCCTAATACAGCCGGTTTTGAAGCAGAAGTTAAAAAGTATGTGAATAACAATATTGACATCTTTGTAAACGGAAGTTCGAAAACGTTGACTTTTACGGGAAGTCAAGTAAACGGAGAATCAGTGTGGGTGTATTACGAAGCGGGCGGAATAACAGAAATTAATACCATTCGAATTAAAAATACAATTTTGTTAAGTACGTTTCCGAAACAATTTAATCTCGTGAACATTGCTTACAAAGGAAATCAGAAGACAATGAATTTCCAGCGTGGTAAAGAAGTAAATGAAGTGAGTTTCTAAGCGAACTATAATAATTAATAAAATCCATCTCAGCATTGAGATGGATTTTTCTTTGAAATACAACGTATTTGGATAACAATTTATAATTGAGAACTATCTCGTATTCAGTTCTTGCATTCCTTCTGAAGAAACCATATCATAATTCCAGGCAGGTTCGAAAGTCAAATCTATTTCAACCTGAACATCGGGAAATTCTTTTTCTAAAACATTTCTCACCCCAGTCTGGATCGCGTCTCCCATCGGACAGTGTGGTGTAGTTAAAGTCATGGTCACTTTAATAATATTTTCGTCAATAATTTCTACGTCGTAAATTAACCCAAGATCAACAATATTCACCATTAATTCAGGATCAATAACTTCATATAGTGCAAGTTCGGCTTTGCTTAATTTGTCGTAATTTTTATCATTCGCATCGAGAATCATATCGTTTTAGTTTTTATAAAGAAAATTAATTTGAAGACATTGATGTTATATAAAACAGCAACTACGGTCCAGAGAAGCGCACCGATCCTTATAATTAGGATTTGCTGCAGAATGATGCCTAATGCAAACACCAAAAAAGCCGCAATGAAAGTTCTAAACTGCCAAAGGGTCAATTTTTCATTGTATAAATCTTTCGGTAAGGGAACTTTTACTTTCCCAGAAAGGTTTTTGAAGTGGTTATTCCAAATAATAAAAGGAAGTGTTTTAAAGGTTTTTCCTAAGATAATACTAGTGATCCAGCCCATAAACAAAAGTGTTCCGTAAAGCATGGTCCAGCGATATCCCGATGAAAAATAAACAACCGGTAAAAGTAAGATAGAAAGTACCAACGCAAAAAAGGAAAGGAAAGCGTGTTTCATCAATAACTCGATTCGTTTGCGTAACCGATTTTTGAACGTATCATATAAATACAGTAACCACAAGAGTACCCCAACTAAAATTAAAGCCGTGTAAATTAGCACTCTTGAAGTTATTCCAATAAAATAACCATCAAATAAAAATAGAATTAAACCTAAGTTCTGAAATGCAAAAGCCCATTTTAAGAGATATTCTTTACTTGATTTGCCCAATAAAAACATGGGAACCAATTTGGTACTCACGCCCGTTATTAATTGTAGGAACCAGCCGGCAAGTCCTGCATGAGCATGAAGTTTTAATATTTCTAAATGACTTTGGTTAAAGAAAGGGAATTTTAAATTGATGGCTAGCAACAATCCTACGATGACCGTGAAAAGCAACCAAAGCGCAGAACTGATTAAAAATAATTTTTGCACCGAATACTTTTTACCTATTTGACTTGTTTTTAAAACATTAAATAAGTATAAACTCGCGGATATAACAATGAGTACTCCACCGGAAATCATCACCCAGCCAACGGTCAATTTCCAAAAATTGATGGTGAGCAAAATCATTCCGAGCGTTAAGGTGTACCAAGTTGCAGAAGCTATTTTCTCACTATATAAATCCTGTTCACAAATGACGGGCAACAATTGGTGAGCAGCACCGAAAATAATCATCGTTCCCCAACCTAAGGCGGCAACATGAACCATTGTTAATAAATGCGGCGTGAAATAATGTTGCGTAAATGATTCTGGGCTGAAAACCATCAACAAACAAAGCACCAAAAACATTACTGCTCCTGTTGCATAAAACGGGAGAACTGCACTGTTTCTTGGAGATTTTCCTATATTAATTTGTGCCATTTATTTTTTAAAGATGAGCATTTTTACATTTCCTTCTTCCCTACTATTAATATGTACTTCAAAATCTTTATCAGCTAATTCTTCTAATAAATAAACAGGAACTCTTTTGTGATTGATGAACAAAGCATTGCCAGTTGGAAGTTCCTCTAATTCTGAAAGAATCAGATGCATTGGTCCGGGCATTTCTAATTCGCGGACATCAATTTCCTTAGTTTGGTCGGAGGTAAATTGTTTACAAATCGCTTCAAAACTTTTTGCATCATCCATTTGCAATTTTTCTCCAACTGCTGCTGAAGTATTTGCAGATTTCTTTTCTTTCTTTAAAAAATAAGTTCGGAATTCTTTTTCATTAATATTTTCAACAAAAGTCGCTTCAGCTTTTTCTTGTTTCAAAAGATGAATTAAAGGAGTCGGCACAAAATTATTAATGATGCAAAGTATTTCGCCTGGTTCTGTTGTCTTGAACCGTCCTAGAATTTCTTTCAGCGGATCGTCGCCTTCGTCTATAATCAATCGCACATCATAAAAATCAATGTCGTTTTGATTTGCTTGTTGTAGCCAAGTCGGTTTTGGTTCTGCAAGTGTTTCATCATTACTAGAATTTCCATTTTCTGATTCGAACGTAAATCCTAATGGTAAAAGTACGCGCTTAAAATCTTCGACCGTTGTTCCGCCCATTTTGGCGGCTTCACCGAGGGTAACTCGTGAAGCCATAATCTTGCGCAAGATTGGATTCTTCAATTTCTCCAACGGTTTTGCCAAAGATGCAATTGCATCAACACTTTTAGGATTGGCTTTGATCAACTCCGATATTTTTGTTTTGGCTGTTACGTTTGTCATAATGCTTTGGTTCTGTCGGATTGTGAATTTACTGAATTTATTAATTATCGAAGAGTTTTTACACTTAAAAACTGACACAGCCCGACTTGAGTGAAGCTCATTTTTCTGTGCTGGTTAAAGCTTCGGCGGAAAAATAGCGGTAACGGAAGGCGGAAAAAGCTGCCCAAATAAAATTAATAATTATTATAAAAAAAACTGCAAACCTCATCGAAAATTTAAAAATAACGATTGAGGCTGCAGCAGTTTTGTTAATTCTGTTTTGCTAAATCTAAATCTACCTGAAGTAGTTTTGGAAATAAGATATTGTTTTCTAGGTCGAAATGCTTCTGTAAATCAGCCTCGAATTCCTTCATTTTTTGGAAGAGATAACGGTAAGAACTACAAGCACTTTCTGGTAAAGCGTAATCGTTGGTTAATGTTCTGAAGAACGAAAGATCCATTTCTGCGATTTCATGCTCTTTTTTTAGAAGATTAATTGGTTCGACTAGCGAACCCATTTTGTAGGTAATTACGGTGTCGATATTTTTCTTTTTAGACACAATTTGTTTGATAACTGGGAATAGCACCTCTTCTTCGTTTATGATATGATCTAAAAGATCTTGTAAGAAATGATACATTAAATTAGAAATTCGGTTTAATTCTAAATTATTTTCACCGTGATGTTCCGCCACTTTTATCGCTAAATCATTCAGGTTTTCTGCGTTATCTTTGATGTATTGATGATGCGTGTTGACAATATAATCTGCTAGAAAATCGAGTTCCCATTTATCGTAATCGTAGTTGGCTGAGCTGGTTTCAACTTTGATTTGTTTCTCGTTGTTATCAGCACAAGCAAAGGAAACTCCTTTTGATTTCAGCAGTTCTGCTTTTTTCAGATCTTTATCGGAAATAGATCCTGCGTTTTCATTGGCTGGATTCTTAGCAATTTGAACTTCAAATAATTCTGGTCCTTTTACCAAATATTCCCATTTAAAAATATCTCCACGCTCCGCTAACAATTCGTAATAAAGTGGTTTTGGATCGTGATCATTCTCAATAATAAATTTTTCGCCTGGCTGTAAAGCATCAAAATATTTAAAGATCGTTGGATGTTTAAATTTTGGCTCAATCATCGTAACATTTAATCGCTCCAATTGTTTCTCTACTTCGGCTTCATTTTTACAAATGCGCACGATAAATATTTCTGGACCTTTTTCTAAATAATCCCACGTAAAAATATTCCCACGCTCGCCGATCAATTCATAGTAAAGTGGTTTTGGATCGTGATCATTTTCGATAACAAATTCTTCGCCTGGTTGCAAAGCATCAAAATATTTAAAGATCGTTGGATGTTTTAAACGAGGTTCTATTTTAGTGACGTCCAAGGTTTGTACTGTTGCCATTTTTACAGGTTTTTAGGTAAATGTGAATTGAGTTATTTTTAATTCTATGATCGAATTTATGCTCTTCTTAGTTGACTTTGTGAGTGTTTTTTCAGCTCGAAAGTGAGTTAATTTTAATCACACTTTCGTACATTTATGATAACATCAGTTTCTAATTCGGTCAAACAAAGATAACTAATAATTTTAATTCGGACTAATTGGTCTTAATTAATTTAATGATTATTCTAAACATAATATGTTACAGATTTTCTAAAGAAATTCACAAAAAAGTAAGAAAAATCCGCCTCTTTGCAGAGACGGATTCTTAACAATAAATACTTTTAAATGTTCAGAAGATATTCACTTCATCTAACTGCATTACGGTAGAAACGCCGTTGCTATCAATCGAATTTGAATTGTATTCGAAAATAATATATCCCTTTCCCGTAGCGCTGAACGTCCCTATTCCACTGGAGCGGAATTGATTTTCGTAGTTCGCTGCACCTGCAGTACCATCTTTTCCTTTAGAAATATCAAACTGAGAGGTGATATCATTTAAGGTCGCTGCGGAAGGATTGGCTGGGTTATAATCATTAGACCAATATACTTTTAAAACTTCTCCGTTATAATAGCCCGCGTTTGTTTTAAAGGAAAGTTTGGATTTCTTGCTAAAATCGACTGGCATCGCAAACTGAGTTTTTACAAGACCATAATTTAATCCTGAAATTTGAAGATACTTGTTATTATTAAACGTCTGGATGTAGAATTTTCTGTTTCCTAGCACTGAAGTATTGTAAAAATTCGGTAAGAAATTATCGGTGCTTTGTGCGTAAGATTCAAAAGTTTCAACAGCAATTACGGAACGTGGACTGTCGAATCGAACATCATTTAAACCTCTGATTAGCATTTGATAATCATTGTTAAACTTGCTAACGACAAAGGTAAGGGTGCCACTGCCTTGTGGTAAAAGCGTCGAACCATAAGAAGAAAATCCTGAGTTTCTTAGCACTGCAGTTGCTCCTGACACATCTTCGATCGTTCTACTTGTATCTACACCTGCGCCAGAAACGAAATCAACATAGGCTTTGTTTAAAGGAATGATTTCTCCGTTACTAAATTGTACGTCGGGTACTGTAACTAAAGTGTTGATGTATTTATCATTTTTCGCTTCTGCCAGACTGGATAATTCAGTAGGTTTAATAGTTACAATATCAGCCGTGTTTCCATTACACACCGCAGAAATATGTTTGCTGAACAAAACACCTGGTACTCTACCAATTGCAAAAAGCGGATCTACGGAACCAATTTTTACCGTACCCCGATCTAAACCTAATCTTAATCCTTTTGCATTAATTCTGACATGTGTTCCGACTGGAAAATCAGCATAGTTGCTAGCGCGGTCTACTTCCATTTGCAAACCTGCGGTGGGGTTTTCTGCTTTATCCTGGAAAGAAATAGTTTTAAAGAAGTTACCATTCTCATCAGATGAAACGATATATCCGTCGAAGATCTGGTCGTCTTCAATTAAAAGAAATCCAGTTGCAGGTGCTTTGGCTTTAAAATCTGCCATAGAGATGTTGGTCGCGTCAAATTTATTATTACAATTTATAGGTGGCGTATCCCAATCATCTTTATCTACACAAGAACTTGCTGCAAAGGCTGACAAAGCAATTACAAAAGCGGTTTTAAAATATTGTTTGAAATTCATTGTATTGTTTTTAAAATTCTGTAATAATTAAAATCTAACTTGGAGGTTGACAAAATACGATCTACCTTGGGTATACCAATATTTTGGTCCGAATAAAGGAAACTCTCTGCTGTTTTCTTCTACATATCCTGGGAATGTTACTCTTCTGGTTTGCTCAAAACCACCGGTGATATAATTGGTATTATCTAAAATGTTATTCACAGTCGCTGTAATCAATACATAGTACGCTCCTAATCTCCAAGATTTACCAGCGTTGGCATTCAGGAAATAAGCTGAAGGAAGTTTGGTTGGTGCTAAAACTCGTCTCAATTCGTTTTCGTCTAAACCAACATAAGGAGTTCCGGTGACTGGATTTTGAACAAATCTTTCTGTTCTTAATAAGGCAGATGGATCTAGGAAATTATCATCTAAATAATTCCAGTTTGCGCCAAACCACCAATATTTCGCTGAGTTATATCTGAATCCTACAGAATAACCTTGTTGCGGTGTTCCACCTTGTTTTGAATCTTTAAGATAAGCCTTACCTAAATCGAGATAAGATTTTCCGTTGTCGAAAGTTCCCGTAGCATCAGAAGCAAAGTAAACATTAGGATTATTTCTATACGTAAACTGACCATAACTTGCTAAACCTTGCAATGAAAGTGTTGGCATAATTTTCACATCTAAGCCTAACTCACCACCCATATTTCTTTTGTCAACGTTAGACATAGTTTGGGTAACGAAGGCGCTCTGTACATTTGCAATTGCTCCGTCTTGTCCTGTCGTTTCTAATTGAATTCCATCCGCAAAGAATCGCTGTACATTCGTATCATTTTGAGTTTCAACTAAATATCCCGTCAATCTCATTTTGAAAAAAGGACTATTTATTACATAACTCAGATCATTAGCGTTAACTACTGAAGTTGTAACATTAGGCGCGATAGACCCATTAACTCTAGGATTGATGAATAAATCTTCTAAGAATGGTGCTTGTGAAAAGTAGGCGCCGTTATAAACTAAGAAGTTTCTCCCATCAACTTTATAAATCACCTGACCTTTTAGACCATAATCCCAGAAATCAAAATTTGCACTTTTTCCGTAAGAATCTTTATATAGATAATGATTGTAAAGACCTTCTCTAGATGAACTAGAATATCCGGCTAATCCTGAAACAAAAATATCAAATTTCCCAGTTTGGAATTTCAATCCTGGATTTACTTTTATTTCCTGTCTGGCAAAACTGTAATTGTAATTTACCTTATCACCTACTCTTTTTACAACATCGGTTTCACCTTCGTTATACAATCCACTTTCCCCAGGTTGGTTAGTGGCTGCAAATGGATCTTTATTCAAGACAAAATCAGCGCCCAAGAGGTCTTTTACTTCTCTGTATAATTCTGAATTGAAATTTTCATACGATACATTTAATAAAAATTTAGAAGTATCATTAATGTTATAAGTATAATGTGTTCCAACATTGAAGATCTTATCATCACTCACATCAGCCACTTGGAAATACAAAGCACGTTTACCCGTCTGTCCGAAATAAGTACCAGCGGCCTGATTTGCATTTCGTTTGTATAAAGCATCCCAGTTAATCTGAGTATACTCGGGATCACCACTCTGCCAACCTGCTAAGGATTCTTGATAAGCCTGCTGCGCTGTAGTAGCCACGGTGCCATCTGGCGCAGAAACCGACGCATCAGGATCCAATGAATCATAATAACTTGGTAAATATCTATAATAAGTTGGTGATGGATTTTGGGCGTTTTGCCAATCTAACCTAGCGCTCTTATCTTTTCCGAACTGGTACGAAATCGCGGTACGAAGACTTGATTTATCATTAATTTTCCAGAAATCTTGAATTTGGAAAATAGGTTGAAAACCTGAGCGTACTCTTTCACTTCTTTTCTTGCCATCTTGCCATCCCCAATAAGAATTATAATGTACGCCTCGATAATCATAAACTTCTTGCGTACTTGGGCTAGAGGTTGATCTTCTATACGGCGACGCAAATGTGTTGAAAGTCATCGTATGACTATCGCTAAATTTCTTTTCAATTCCTAGGAATCCACCAAAAGCATCGTAGAATGTCCCCTCTTGAATTCCTTCCTGCGCCCATCTTCTAGCGACCATCGCTGTAAATGCCCAGCCGTTTTTATTCATTCCAGAAGTATAACGAAGCGATGCTCTATTTCTAAAATTTCGGTTGGTCAGAGAATAAGTTGCTTGGAAACCTTTTCGGTATTCGCTCGCATTGGTGTTTTTATAAATAATAGAACTTGCACCACCGAAAGCATACTCGGATGGAGCGTGATTTGTAGAAATTTCAGGGTAACGAGTAATTTCATTTAGTCCTCCCCAATTGCTAAAATCTACATTCCCGTTATCTGATTTGACCATAGAAATACCATTCATCATGTTTTCTCCAGTTCTGCCATCAATTCCTCTTGGCCTAAACCAGTAAGCACCTAAATCAAAAGCGGCAATTCGGCTAAAAACATCTTGCGAAGTTTGTAATAAACCTATCGTAGATCCTTGACTAGAGTTTTCTTCGTCACCACTATTTTCAATTATGGCCAATCCTTGATCAAATCCGTTCAAACTGGAATAAAGCGTTACAACGCCCAAATCTTTTCTCTTTTCCTGATTAATATCAAACTCCATTACCTTCGTTTCGTAATTGGGTTTGGTGATCACTAATTGATAATGACCGGGTTCTAAATCAACAAACTGGAAATATCCAATTTTGTCTGCTTTCACATCATTACCTGAGCCTTTTAAATCAATCTGCGCACTTTCAACCGGCTTACCGTCTGCATCTTTTAAGTACGCATAAACCGTAGTTTGCGCAAAATAAAACGAGGCCGGCAGCAAGGTAAATAGTGAGATTAATGATAACTTTTTAATCATGTTGATAATTTATTATTTCTTAACGAGTATAAAAATCAATTCTGTAATATAATCAGATCAAATTTAGGCAATATAATATTACATTATAAGTTTTTAACATTTTCTACCTAGTAAATATAATTGAAGTTAACAAGATGAAAAATTAGGTATCAGCAGATATAATTAATTGCTAACTTTGTTTTAATAATATAATTATAATGAAAAAAGTTGTAAGTTTTTTATTCTTAATTGTTTTTTGTTTTTCGTTTGGACAGCAGAAAGGTCAACTAAGAAAAGTGGCGACGATCGGATTTATGAATGTAGAAAACCTTTGGGATACCATACCGTCTGCAGATTATATTGATGGAACAAAAGAGGTCAGCAATCCCGCCTTTCACCGAAGTGTTCCTCTTGACTCTTTAAAATATTTAGAAACCACCGAAGAATATCGTGGTGAATGGAGGAATGATTTATTAAAAGGTAAAAAAGTAGTTCGCAAGCAAATTCTCGCCGATGATTTTACGCACAAGAGCGCTAAAAATTGGAACACTAAAAACTACAAAAACAAAATTGCCAATCTTGCCAAAGTCATTTCTGAAATGGGGGCGCAGTATACTAAAATGGCTCCCGCAATTGTGGGACTTATCGAAGTTGAAAATAGACAAGTAATCGAAGATCTAATTAAACATCCACTTCTAGCAAAATACGATTATGGAATTATTCACTACAATTCTTATGATTCACGAGGAATTGATGTAGCACTTATTTATCAAAAACGAAGATTTACGCCGAGCAACTCTTTAAAGAAAGAAATTAAAATCTTCAATGATGACGGAAGAAGAGCCTATACGAGGGACATTGTTGTTGCCACAGGATTTTTAGATAATGAAAAAATCGCCCTATTTATGAATCATTGGCCAGCCAGAAGTAGTGGAGAAGCGCGCACCGTACCAAGAAGAAATGCCGCAGCAGCAGTCTTGAAACAACAAATGGACAGTGTGAGAATGAAAGATCCTTCTACGAAGTTATTTGCGATGGGCGATTTTAATGATGATCCGGTAAATACCAGTTTGAAAAATATTTTAAAAGCAGTTGGCAGTCCAAAAGATTTAAGTGCACAAACTCCTTACTTAAATTTGATGTATCCTTTGTTTAAAAAGGGTGTGGCTTCTTTAGCGTATCAAGATGCTCCAAACCTTTTTGACCAAATAATCGTAACCGGAAATGTAATATCTGACACCGTGGGGAAAGAATATTCCGTTTACAAAACGGAGGTTTTCGCACCATCTTATTTAATTAATAGATCAGGAAGCTGGAAAGGCTATCCACTTCGATCGTGGAATGGCGACCAATATACCGGAGGATATAGCGATCACTTCCCAGCATTTGTAGTGTTGCAAAGAGAAGTGGATAACTAATTTGAATTACAATTAAAAACCGTTTTCCGAGACGGTTTTTTTGGCTGTAAATTTGATGATTAAGGTAAAATAATTCCCATGAAAAATTCACTCTTCATCACTGCGTTATTATTATTAAGTCAAAGTTGTACTACTCTTAAAAATGCTGCAAATAAAGACAAGCAAACCACTGCAATTCAAGCCCAACAGAATGAGGACGGTGAGTATGACTTAGAAGTTATTGACACTCGATTTACTTATTTCATTAATGCCATTGCTCGCCCGATGAGTACTTATACCGAGCAATATCTTAAAAGTCGGAATCAATTTTTAGTCAGCGAATGGAATTCCCTTTATTTTTCTGGTCGGTACAGAAACATTATTGAATCTTCTATCGATTACGATCCTAACATTAATTATGGTTTGAAATACGAATATAAACTATACCAAGTATTCGCGTTTGTCGGATGGAAATATGGTTTAAAATTAAACGGAATAAGCAGGGCCGATATTCGATAAAAAAAAAGCTCAGAAAATTCTGAACTTTTTAAATATAACTTTTCGACTTGTTAAAGCCCCTTTCCTTTGGAGAAGGATTTAGGATGAGGATTATTTGTTGAATTTCTCCTCTACTTTATCCCAGTTTACAACATCAAAAAACGCTGATACGTAATCTGGTCTTTTATTTTGGTATTTTAAGTAATATGCATGCTCCCAAACATCTAATCCTAAAATTGGAGTTCCTTCGCAATCTGCAACCGGCATTAGCGGATTATCTTGATTCGGAGTAGATGATACAGACAACGATCCATCTTCTTTTTTGCAAAGCCACGCCCAACCTGAACCAAATCTAGTTTTTGCTGCTTCAGAAAAATCTGTTTTAAATTTTTCAAAACCACCATACGTTTCTATTGCTGCTTTTACATTTCCAACTGGCTCCTTGCTTCCACCAGGAGTTAAGATTTCCCAGAAAAGTGAATGATTGTAATGTCCACCGCCATTATTTCTTACGGCAGTTTTATCTGTTCCTGTTTTACAAACTTCTTCGATAGATTTCCCTTCTAGATCAGTTCCAGCCACTGCTTTATTTAAGTTGTCCACATAACCTTGATGGTGTTTGGTATAGTGAATTTCCATTGTTTTTGCATCAATAGTTGGCTCTAGTGCGTCGTACGCATATCCTAATTTTGGTAGTTCGAATGACATAATTTTATATATTAAAAGTTAATGTTAATATTCAAAAATAACGATTTATTAATGCAAACGCAAAGACATCGCATTACTTTAGTAAATCTTTAACATTGACAAAAGTAAAAAAACCGTTCTTTGCAAACGGTTTTATTTTATTTAGAAAGACCAATTAAGGTCAAATTTTATTTCTTATCTGTTCATCGACATCAAAAACTCTTCATTATTCAAAGTGTTTTTCATGCTTTTATTAACAAATTCCATTGCTTCAACTGGATTCATATCTGCTAAGTATTTTCTCAGAATCCACATTCTTTGTTGAACGGTATCTTCTAAGAGCAAATCGTCTCTTCTGGTACTAGATGAAGTTAGATCAATTGCTGGATAAATTCGTTTGTTCGCAATTTTTCGGTCGAGTTGTAATTCCATATTACCCGTTCCTTTAAATTCTTCAAAGATCACTTCATCCATTTTAGAACCAGTATCAATCAAAGCAGTTGCAATAATTGTTAACGATCCGCCACCTTCAATATTTCTAGCGGCACCGAAAAATCTTTTTGGTTTGTGAAGTGCGTTAGCATCAACTCCACCCGATAAAATCTTACCTGAAGCTGGAGTTACTGTATTATAAGCTCTGGCTAATCTCGTTATAGAATCTAATAGAATCACAACATCATGTCCACATTCTACCATTCTTTGTGCTTTCGACAAAACCAAGTTGGCTACTTTCACATGCTTTTCTGCAGGCTCATCGAAGGTAGACGCAATTACTTCTGCATTCACACTTCGTTCCATGTCCGTAACCTCTTCCGGTCGCTCATCGATGAGTAAGATCATCATGTACGCTTCAGGATGGTTGGCAGAAATGGAATTTGCAATTTCTTTCAACAACATCGTTTTACCGGTTTTGGGTTGCGCTACGATCATAGCACGTTGCCCTTTACCAATTGGCGTAAACAAGTCTACAATTCTCGTAGATGGTGTAGCATTTTTCCCCGTTAAATTAAATTTCTCTTCTGGGAACAGTGGCGTCAAAAATTCAAACGCTACTCTATCTTTAATAAATTCAAGATCTCTTCCGTTAACCTCAGTTGGCTTTAATAAAGAAAAATATTTCTCACCTTCTTTTGGTAATCTAACAATACCTTTTACCGTATCACCGGTTTTTAAGGCATAATTTCTAATCTGATTCGTAGAAACATAAACATCATCAGGTGAAGAAATATAAGAGAAATCAGACGAACGAAGGAATCCGTAATTGTCCGGAAGAATCTCTAAAACTCCTTCAATCGTTACTAATCCATCAAAACTAAACTCCTTCTTTGCTGGCTCTTGTTGAGCATCCGCATTTTGTTGGTTTTTGTTCTGGTTAGGATTTTTATTTTGGTTCGGATTTCTATTTTGGTGCTGTTGCTTATTTTGATTGGGATTTTGATTGGGATTTTGATTTTGGTTTTGGTTCGGATTAGAATTTCCGTTCTCATTCCCATTTGCGTTCCCATTTCCTGACTGATTAGGATTACCATTTTTGGGTTGTTCAGGTTTTGCTTCTACAGTTACCTGATCTTCAGCAACAACTTCCTTTTCTTTATTTTTGTCGTCTTCCTTTGGTGGCGCAACCCTTTGTCTTCTTTTCTTTTGCTCATTAGGATTTGCCGCTTGCGGTTGTTCGTTTTCAGAACTTTCGGTTGGCTTTTCTGCTGCTACTTCTACAGGAACATCTTTTTGCTTGGTCGTAGTTTTTTCAACCGCTGGCTCATTAGTAGTTTCCGCAGAAACCTCTACCGGTTTTTCCACTTTCTTTCTTGGAGCTGGTTTTTTAACTGCTGGTTTTTTAGGAGCAGGAGTTTTCGGTTCGTCTGTATCCATAGGAGTTTCTGTTGCGCTGTAATAATCTTTCGCTACTTTCGAATTGGATGCTTGAAAATCCAAAATAGCAAATATCTTATCGTTGTCGGTGCCGTTTTTAGCAATTTTAACGCCCAGATCGTTGGTGATTTTGGTCAAGTCCGAATCGGATTTTGACCTTAATGTTTCAATATTGAACATAAATGTTACGCAAAAATAATTTATATGTAAGTGTAAGTAAGAAAGTTAAGTCAGGCGACTTTTCTTTTTCAGATTGTTTCTATTGCAAATTTACTTTTATTTTTTAGTTATGCAAAAAATTATTGTTATTTTTGTAAGCAGATTAGAATAATATGTTGCAGAGAATACAAACCGTGTGGATATTTTTGGCGATTTTAGGCGCTGTTTTTTTGTTTATCACTGGTCAAGACTTTTCCTTATTTGGACCCGTGCCTTTTATTTCCGTAGTTTGCGTAGCATTAGTTCTTTTCGGCTTTCTAAGTATCTTAAGTTATAAAGATCGTACCCGACAATTATTACTGAATAAAATCAGTTTGATTATAAACGCTTTGTTGCTCAGTTTATTGGCGTATTGGCTACTCACTTTATCCGGAGGAATTGATTTTCCTGAGAAGGGTATTGAGCCTGTTTTCCCGTTATTATCTATTATATGTTTGCTCTTAGCCAATGTATATATACGGAAAGACGAAAGGCTCGTAAAATCTGTGGACAGACTTCGCTAGACTTACAACGATTTTTTTTGAGTGAAACAGTTCCTTTATTGGGACTGTTTTTTTTATCTTTTTTTTTGCTATTTTTAATTTAAATAATTAAACCATGAATAAAATCTTCTGCTTAGTAGCGTTTTTCAGTTCCTCAATCTTATTTTCGCAAACTATATCTAAAGA
>JBBSRZ010000062.1:0-14793 GCA_038242555.1 Flavobacteriales bacterium
AGTTTTTTAGAAGATGTTTCAATTGAAATAAAAATTAAAACAAATAAAAATTTTACAATCAGAAAAAGTATTTACATTAAATCCAGGCCATATAATCCTATCATTAAAACGCTTCCACGTACAGCAACTTATGATGAAATGAATTATCCAACGGTTGAGACTAACGAAAATGAATATAAAATCTCAAGCAATTTAGAGAATGTAAAACATAAATTACCGACCGAGGTTTTTAAAGTGCCAATTCGAATAGCAGCATTTACATATGATGAAATTTTATTAGAATTTGAAGTTAAATTATTCGCAAGAAACTTAAAATTACCAATAATAGAAACATTACAAATTACATTAAATAGAATTTGAAAACTTTTAAAAATATGAAAGCAATCCATATCACAAAATCCGGGGGACCGGAAGTATTACAATTACAAGAAACTCCAAAACCAGCACCTACGCAAAACCAAGTTCTCATTAAAGTAAAAGCCGCGGGTGTCAATCGTAGTGATATTATCACCAGAGAGAATACAGACACGTACGGCAAAGGTTCTCCCACAACCATAATTCCTGGCTTAGAAGTTTCCGGCAAAATCACAGAACTCGGTTCAGCCGTAAAAGATAAAAAAATCGGTCACAAAGTTTGTGCACTTATTGCGGACGGCGGTTATGCCGAATATGTTGTGGTTGATAGTTCTCACTGTCTTCCCATTCCAGAAGGAATAAGTTTAACCGACGCCGCGGCAATTCCAGAAACGGTTTTTACAGTGTGGTTCAACGTTTTCCATTTGGGGCAATTGCAACCTGGTGAAAAATTATTAATTCACGGCGGTGCCAGCGGCATCGGAACCATGGGTTTGCAAATGGCAAAAGCGTGGGGCTGCAAAACCTACTCCACCGCCGGTTCAGACGAAAAGATTGAGTTCCTCCACAAAATGGGCGTTGACAAAGCCATCAACTATAAGAAAGAAGCCTTCGAAGAAGTCCTTAAAGACGAGAAAATCGATGTTATTTTAGATATGGTTGGAGGAGATTACACACAAAAGAATCTTGAAATCCTCAATAAAAAAGGACGTCTCGTCTACATTAACGGCATGAAAAACACGGACGTGAATATTAATCTTCGCACCATCATGGCTAAAAATCTTACGGTGACCGGAAGTTTTCTAAAACCTCAAACAGCCGGCGTAAAAACCCAGATTGCCAACGATGTCGAAAAAAATATCTGGCCAATGTTTCAGTCTGAAAAAATCCAGCCCATTATTTACAAAACCTTTCCGCTAGCCAAAGCTGCCGACGCCCACCGCCTCATGGAAAGCAGCGAACATATCGGAAAAATTTTGTTGACGATGGATTAATGGTAATTTAATTATATGAAGAAAAGTTTTCGCACCAGTAGAGAAACCTAACCATTAAAGAAATTAGCAGTTGAGATTCTTCACTTCATTTCGCTCCGCTACCTTTCGTTCAGAATGACAAATTCTTTTTTTAAGGAAAAACCACATTTTAAAAGGGAAGGAAACGGAGCCGTTTAGAAAGTTACAAAGTCATCCGTTAAAAAAGTGAGTTTTCAGTCTTGTCCGCTGCGGCGGATGGTTCTTTTGTTTCAAGACAAAAGAATTAGAGAAAAGAGATTCTTCATTTTATTTCGCTCCGCTTTCTTTCGTTCAGAATGACAAAGTGATAATAAACAAAACCTTATCGTATTGAAATGACTTAGGAAACGGAGCCGTTAAGAAAATTAGAATTTAATTCATATAAAAATTTCCAGTGTTCGAAGAGCGGCAAAAATTTACAATTGAGAAACCCGTTTGTGTCCGCTCAAGTTTGGAAGTTTTAGAATTAAATTCTAATTTTTAGGTGAGTTTTCAGTCTTGAACTTTTGTTTCTTTTGTTTCAAGACAAAAGAATTCGAGACAAAGAATAAAAAAGTTGAGATTCTTCACTTCATTTCGCTCCGCTTTCTTTCGTTCAGAATGACAAAGTGATAATAAACAAAACCTTATCGTATTTGAAATGACTTAGGAAACGGAGCCGTTAAGAAAATTAGAATTTAATTCATATAAAAATTTCCAGTGTTCGAAGAGCGGCAAAAATTTACAATTGAGAAACCCGTTTGTGTCCGCTCAAGTTTGGAAATTTTAGAATTAAATTCTAATTTTTAGGTGAGTTTCCAGTTTTGAACTTTTGTTTCTTTGTTTCAAGACAAAAGAATAAAACAAGTTTAGATTCTTCACTTCATTTCGCTTTACTTCATTTTTGCTCAGAATGACAAAATCAAACAGGGAAATAATGTGATAATTAAAAATACGCTATCGTATTTGAAATAACTTAGAATGATGAAAAACAAATAATAACATAGACTCACATCTTGTCTGTGATACCCTTCTTCTATTCTAAAGTGCTATTTTAGTAAAATTAAAAAAGTAATTATTGACTTAATTCAAGTTGTAATTGTATATAATAATAAATTATGAATCAACCCGTAATCGATCTTCATTGCGATTTACTCAGTTATCTTACGCGTCCCAATTCCAGTATTTACAATACGGAAGATATGGGTTGCGCGATTCCCTATTTAAAAGAAGGAAATGTCAAATTACAAATCATGGCGATCTTCGCACCGACGGAAGAAAAGAGCCACGAATACGGTTTTCAACAAAGTGAAATTTTCCGAAATTTAAATGAAGAGGAAAATGAATTGTACCGTTTTGAAAAGCAGCATCTGGCAACTTTTGCTACGAACAAAAACATCGGAATGTTGGCATCCCTGGAAAACGCGTCTGCTATTTGTGCTGAAAAATTACCGCTGAAAGACGGTTTTCAAAATTTAGAAAAGATCATAGAAAATGTAGGTTCTCTCCTTTATATTGGTTTTACCCATCATGCTGAAAACAGATTTGGTGGAGGTAATTTTTCTACAGCAGGATTAAAAAACGACGGAAAAGCATTGATCGATTATTTACACAACAGAAACATCGCCATCGACTTTGCACATGCAAGCGATGCATTGGCGTACGATATCCTTGATTATATTTCAAAACAAAATATCAGCGTTCCTATTCTGGCGAGTCATTCTAATTATCGAATAGTATTTGATCATCCTCGAAATCTACCTGATGAGGTTGCCAAAGAAATCATCCATCAAAAAGGATTAATCGGACTCAACTTTGTGCGGGCATTCGTGAATCCAGAACATGTTGAGGCTCTACAGGAACATCTAGCATACGGCTTAAAACTGGGCGGGGAAAATGCAATCTGTTACGGCGCAGATTATTTTTATACCAAAAGTCATCCTGATAAATCCCGAATTCCCTTCTATTTTAAAGAGCATGATAATGCGGGTCGTTATCCTGAACTTAATTCAGTTTTCGAAAACCAATTTGGATCCGAACAAATGAATAAAATCAGCAGTCAAAATGCTTTTAATTTTATTGCGCGTCTTTGGAATTCGTTGAGGTGATGATGTGACGATATGGTGATGCGATATTAAAGTAAAAGAACAATTATACAAGCGAATTTATACTTTTAAAATAGTTAGGTTTCAAGACCTTAATTTGTGGAAGTGGCTAATAATTAATATCTTGGGTGTAAACTAATAATTATGAAAACACAAATTCTTTCGTACGCTTCGATTTTCGCCTTGATTTTATCTTCGTGTAAATCAGCAACAATTCCTTCTACGGTCAGTCAGGATGATGGTAAAATAACAGTGTCATTTGTCCAGATCAATGATGTTTATGAAATCGCTCCAATGCAAGGTGGAAAAGTGGGCGGCGTAGCAAGGGTAGCAACATTAAAAAAGCAGGAACTGGCCAAAAACCCAAACACTTTTATGGTCATGGCAGGGGATTTTCTAAGTCCTTCGGTTTATAATTCTTTGAAACATGAAGGTAAAAGAATCCGCGGAAAACAAATGGTTGAATCCTTAAATTCTGCTGGATTAGACTTCGCCGTTTTTGGAAATCATGAGTTCGATATCAAAGAAGACGAACTTCATGAGCGAATCAATGAGTCTACCTTTAAGTGGATTGCCTCCAACACTTTTCATCAAACCAAATCCGGGGTCGCACCGTTTGTAAAAACGACTTCGTCAGGAAAAGAACCTTTTCCAGAAACGTATATTTTGGATGTTCAGGATAAAGATGGCACCAAAGCAAAAATTGGATTTATTGGATTAACGTTACCCTTTAATAAAGCAGAATATGTGACCTATACCGACGAATTTGAGGTCGCAGAAAAACTATACAATCAACTCAAAGATTCTGTGGATGCAGTTGTTGCAATTACTCATCTAGCCGTAGAACAAGACAGTATTCTAGCGCGCCGAATTCCAGGTCTTGCCTTGATTATGGGCGGACATGAACACGATATGCAGTTTAAAAAAGTGGGCAACATTTATATTACGAAGGCACACGCAAATGCGAAGTCTGCCTACGTCAATTACCTCACCATTGATTTGAAAAATAAAACCACTTCAGTGGTTCCTGAATTGCGAATGATCGACAATAATATTGCTTCGGATCCTTCTACCGCACTGGTTGTGAAAAAATGGATGGATATTGGTGATACGAATTATAAAGCGCTTGGATTTAATGCTCACCGAGTAATTAGAGAAGCTGGTGAACCTTTAGATGGTCGGGAAGAAATGATCCGGAGCGGAAAAACAAATTTGACGCGCATTGTCGTTTCAGCGATGGAAAAAGCAGTTCCGAAAGCAGATGTGGTATTACTGAATTCTGGTTCCATTCGTGTAGATGATATCATACAAATGCCTGTGACAGAATATGATATCATCCGTACTTTGCCTTACGGTGGGTCTATCATGGAAGTAGATATGAAAGGAAGTTTACTAATGCGAACTTTAGAAGTTGGACTAAATAATGTAGGTTCAGGTGGATTTTTACAATATTCAGCCGCAGTAAATTATAATCCTGCTACAAAAATATGGAGCCTTAATAATGCTCCCATTGATCCAAAAAAAACCTATCATGTAGGTCTGGCAGATTTCCTAATGAAGGGCGGAGAAGCCAATATGGGCTTTTTGAATAAAGATAATCCAGATGTTATCAAGATCTATCCGACCTCAACGAATGTTACCGACCTAAGATCTGATTCGAGGCTGGCAATCATAAAGTATATGGCAGAATTGCGGAAATAAATTATTAAGCGATATTTGTTGTTAGTACTATAATGCGAATTTGAATTAATAATTTTTATTTTTGATCTCAATTAATTCAAATAAAGTTAATGCTGTCAATCGCTTATCATCCCATTTACAAACATTCTTTGCCAGAAGGACACAAATTTCCGATGTTGAAGTATGAATTATTACCCCAACAATTATTGCTGGAAGGCATTGCCGACCCACTTGATTTTTTTGCTCCCGATGTTGCGGAGTTGCAATATGTTTACGCAGTTCACGATAAAGAATATGTGGACAGTTTATTGAGTTTAACTTTGGACGCAAAAGTAATCCGTAAAATCGGGTTCCCACTGTCGGCAGAATTAATCGAACGTGAATTGCGGATTGCACAAGGCACGATCACAGGATGCGAAAATTCTTTGCAGAATGGAATCGCGTTTAATATTGCTGGCGGAACTCATCATGCTTTTACCAATCGAGGAGAAGGTTTTTGTATGCTTAATGATCAGGCAATTGGCGCCCAATATCTTTTAGATAAAAAATTAGCGTCGAAAATTTTAATCATTGATTTAGATGTTCATCAGGGAAATGGCACAGCGGAAATTTTCCAGAATAATCCCAATGTTTTTACCTTTTCCGTACATGGTAAAACAAATTATCCGTTTAAGAAAGAAGAATCAAGTTTAGATATTCCATTACTTACCGGAACGGACGATGATGAGTATTTAAGTATTATTCAAGAATGGGTGCCCAAATTAATCAACCAGGAAAAACCAGATTTTATCTTTTATTTGAGCGGAGTTGATATTTTAGATTCTGATAAATTAGGAAATTTAAAATGCACGTTAGACGGTTGTAAAAAAAGAGATGAAATCGTATTTACGAATTGCGAAAAATTTCAGATTCCGGTTCAGTGCAGTATGGGCGGAGGTTATTCTCCAGAAATTAAAACAATCATTAATGCACACACCAATACGTATCGCGTAGCTGCTGACTTGTATTCCTAATTTATTTGAATGTCACTAAGTAAGAGAAGTGCAAATTACCTTGATAAATCTTAAAATTAAAACTTTAAAAATATGAAACACAATATAAAAAAAACTGACGAGAAATACTTACGTAGATGTTTAGAACTTGCGGCTGAATCGGTGAAGGCTGGAGATGAGGCTTTCGGTTCTGTTTTTGTAAACGAACAAGGAAAAATTATTGCCGAAGCGAGAAATCGAGTGAATGAAAAAACCGCCTTAGCACATCCTGAAATTGAATTGGCCAACTGGGCAGCAGAAAATCTATCCGATGAAGAAAGAGCAAATACAACAATGTACACAACGGGTGAACATTGTCCGATGTGTTCGGCAGCGCACGGGTTAGTCGGTTTAGGTGATCTGGTTTATTTAAGTTCGGCGGAGCAACTTGGAAAATGGCAAAAAGAATTTGATCAACCAGCTGCAAAAATTAACTTTTTACCGGTAGAAGATATTATTAAAAATGTGGAAGTTCGTGGTCCAGCGGAAGGTGCCCTATTAAAAGAAATAAAAGAACTGCATGAAATGAATTGGACGAAGAAATAACTGCAAAATCATCGTAAATTTAGGAATGAAAAGTTTCTTTAATGAATAAATATCGAGTGAATTTATACCATTAATGTTCTTGGGGTAAGTTGGTTGATGCCAATGGAGTTTACTAGACCATCGACATTAACTTTTATTGAAAACTAATCCAGTTAAGAAAAACATAGTTGCGTGAGGGATCGTAATGTAAATCCTTTTTTTTTGGGGGAATTAGCGCGCGCCTGCGGCGCGAGCAAATCCCCAAAAAAAAGATTGTAATGTAGAGCCCGACCCTTGGGGCACGCCCAAATAAAAAAAGTGTAGAAAATCTACACTTTTAATTGTTTACAAAGGTTGTACTTGCTTTAAGAACCAATCTTTCACCTCGCCCTCTAAACTATGTTCTAGTTTTTCCTTACACCAGTTATGATACTTATTTAACCATTCTTTTTCTGGTTGCGTTAATAAGTCAATTGCAATTACATTGCGATCAAACGGACAAATAGTTAAGGTTTCAAATTCGTAGAACGTGCCGAAATCCGTAGTTTCTTTTTCGGTTACGGCAATCAGATTTTCATGTCGAATTCCATAGTGATTTTCATAATAAAATCCTGGCTCATTTGACAAGACCATGCCCGGAATTAGTTCCTGCATGTTCATGTCTTTGCGGATGTTCTGTGGACCTTCGTGCACATTCATGAAACTTCCTACACCATGACCAGTTCCGTGGTTATAATCCTTTCCTTTTTTCCATAGTGCCATACGTGCCACAGCATCTAACTGAACGCCGCGAGTTCCTTTTGGAAATTCAACCATCGATAATTGAATCAAACCTTTTAATGCTAAAGTGCAATCTTTTTTGAACTCGTCTGAAGCCGTGCCCAAAGCAAAAGTTCGTGTAATATCTGTCGTTCCTTCTAAATATTGTCCGCCAGAATCTACTAAGATCGTATCTTGATTGGTGACCTTTTTGCTGCCCTCACTTTTCGCGGAGTAATGCATGATCGCACCGTTTTCTTTGTAACCCACGATGCTGCCAAAACTTTCACCTACGAAATTTTCACCTTCTGCGCGGAAACCTCTCAGTTTTTCTCCGATTGAATATTCATTTAAGGGTTCTTTTCCGGCTTGATGCGTTAACCAATAAAGAAATTTAACCATCGCAACGCCATCTTTTTTCATGACTTTTCTAAAGCCTGATAACTCGGTTGGGTTTTTTATGGCTTTCATTAAATTACCAGGAACCGGCGCTTTAATAAAAGTGTTTTTATCCTTTAAGGCTTCAAAAATAGACTGATTGCTATTTGGGGAAACCAATATTGTTTCGTCTTCGTAAATATTTAATTCATTGTAAAATTTCTCGTAAGGTAAAACTTTCACCCATGATTTTTGCATCTGCTCGCGCGCGTCAACATCTAGTTTTTGAACATCAACAAATAATTTTGTTTCGTTTTTTGTCAATATAACATAAGCCAGAAAAACTGGATTCGATTGAACGTCACTTCCACGGAGATTTAAAGTCCAGGCGACATCATCTAAACTTGAGATAATGTGAACGGATGCGCCCAACTCGTCCATTTTTTCGCGAATATCACACAATTTATCATTGACTGATTTTCCGGCTCTTTCAACCGGATGAACAAAAATTGGGTTTTTCTCAGCGTTCGTATTTCTATCCGTCCAAATATCTTTTAATAAAGGTAAATCAACGAGTTTTTTATCGCAAGCAGAAAGTTTCTCTTTTAGCAGTTCCCAATTAGCATGAGAGGTAGCGATTGCGTTTACCGCGACAGTTCCTTCTGGTGGAATTTCATTAATGATCCAATTAATATAATTCGGAGTTCCATCCATACCATCTTTAAATAAATCGATTCCAGAATCTTTTAATTCGATGGGCGCTTGCACGAAATATCGGCCATCCGTCCACAAACCTGCCTTGTCTTTTGTTACGACAACAAACCCTGCCGAGCCAGTAAAGCCAGAAAGCCAAGTTCTTTCTTGCCATTCCGCCGGTAAATATTCACTCATATGAGGATCTGCGGAGTAAACAATAAAAGCATCGATATTATTGGATTCCATTTGCTGGCGAAGCGCCATTATTTTTTCTGATGATGTCATAAAGTAATATTTGAAGTGAATTTACAAAGAATTTAAGGATCCAAAAAAGTTAAAGTCTTAAACTTTTACTAAAAAACATACGGTCTCTATCCAAAAAAAAAGTATATCGAACTGATTCGATATACTTTTATATAATTGATTTAAAATAAATTATTTTGACTTGGCCTTCATGGCTTCTTCTTTTGCTTTAAACTCCTTAAACTTCGCGTCGTTTTTAGTAGATAAATACAAACCTTTCAACAGACCAACTGCATCTGGATTTTCTTTATCATTCTCATACCATTTTTCGGCATAAGGTAAAGAGGCTGCTAATCGTTCTCTTCTTGCATTGATGATCTTATTGGCTTGTTCAGTTTTACCTGCTTTACGAGCCGCTTCATAATCGTCGATCGCTTTAGCATCATCACCCATTTTCATGTAGGTAAGATTTTGCCAAGCCTGAACGAAATCAGGTTTAAGTTCAACCGCTTTTTGGTAAGAAGCATAAGCATCTGCTTCACTTGCAGGATCTTTACTTTGCAAAACTCCTAGATTGTACCAGTTGTTAGCATCGTTTGGATTGTTCGCTAATTGCTTTTTTAAACTGTCTACAAACTCATTGGTTTTCCCAGCTTTGTAATACGCAGTTCCTTGAAGTTCTCCTAATTTAGCGCTTGTAGGGAATTTCTTTAATCCTTTTTCAATTAATGACAAGGCTTCTTCTGATCTGTCTGAATCAATTAAGATCGCTGCAGTCGTTTCATATAATTCCTGCTCTACACTTTTAGAAGTTTCGGTTTTAAAATCAGAATAATCTCCACTAGCGCCCATCTTTTTATAAAGATCCCAAGTGGTTTTTTCTAAATTTTCAACTTCATTGCTTTTCTTATTCTTCGCTGTGTAAGTAGTTTCGATTCCGTTGTAATTGGAATTAATTAAATCCATATACACTTCGCTCGCTTCTTGCTTCTTTTCTGCAAGTGCATAAGTTAATCCAGAATAATACAAGTATTTCTTATTGTCCTGGCCAGCGGCTTTCAACAAATTGTATACTTCTTTAAACTTCGGTGCTGCTTCCGCATATCTTTTAGCGTTGTATGCATCTAAAGCCATTTTATTTGTAGATTCAATTACAGGATTTACGGCTGCTGCTAACTTATTCGTTAACGTTGGTGTGTAAGATTCCTCTTTTAAACCTTGAATACCTGACTGATCAGCGGCTTCTTTTCCTACATAATAAACTTTACTTTTTGAGGAATCTTTTCCGGTGTAAATTTTATTTTTTGCAAGATCATTAATCTTCGATAAATACACGGCACCTTCCGCAGTTTTACCAGATTTCATCAATGCCAAACCTTTAGCATAGTAATACTGCTCTAAGACAGAAGGTTCTAGCATATAGGTTTTATTTCCAATTGCGCTTTCTGCTTGTGTAATTTGAGCATTCGTTGTTGAAACATCTCCAGACTCAATTGCTTTTACAGCTGCTGCGATTTCCTTTTTTTGTCCAAATGCGAAGGCAACTGTTAGCATTGCGGCGCTTAAAAATATTTTTTTCATTTTATTTTATTTATGAATTTGGGTTATTTTATTATTCTGCAGATTCTTCATCAGAATCCTGATTTTCCTCGGTTTGATTGTTTTCTGTTTCAATAGTTGGGTCGTCGTCTGTATTTTCTACAGTTTCTGAATTTTCCTCTCCTTCTAATAATTCAGTTTCTTCGATGATCACTTCTTTGTCCATCTCCACTTTTGCAATGGCAGCAATTTCGTCATTTTTTTTCAAATTGATTACTTTCACTCCTTGAGTATTTCTACCCATCACACGCATTGCATCCATGCCCATTCTGATCGCAACACCGGATTTGTTGATGATCATTAAACCATCATCGTCGGTTACCATTTGAATCGCAATTAGATTTCCTGTTTTCTCGGTGATGTTCAAAGTAATTACTCCTTTTCCGCCACGATTGGTAATACGATAATCTTCTACCGCCGTACGTTTACCGTACCCTTTTTCAGAAACTACCAGTACAGATTCGTTTTCAACATCGTTTACGACTATCATTCCGATTACTTCGTCACCTTTATCTAAAGTAATTCCGCGAACACCAATTGATCCACGACCGACTGCTCTTACTTTCTCCTCAGGGAATCGAATACATTTACCATTTTTGGTGGCAATCATAATCTGGGAACTTCCGTTTGTTAATCTTGCACCTAATAACTGGTCATTTTCTCTAATTTCAATGGCATTCACACCATTCGTTCTTGGTCTAGAATACGCTTCTAATGAAGTTTTTTTGATGGTTCCGTTTTTGGTAATCATCACTACATTCATTTGATTAATATATTCCTGATCCTTTAAATCATTGGTTCTGATGTACGCTTTGATTTTGTCATCTGGTTCGATGTTGATCAAATTCTGAACTGCTCTTCCTTTAGAAATTTTGGAACCTTCTGGAATTTCAAATACTCTGAGCCAGAAACATTTTCCTTTCTCCGTAAAGAATAACATGTATTGGTGATTGGTCGCCGCTACAATATATTCTAAGAAATCTTCATCTCTCGTTGTTGCAGCACGGTTTCCTACGCCACCTCTACTTTGTATTTTATATTCTGAAAGCGAAGTTCTTTTAATATATCCTGCATGTGAAATCGTAAGTACTACTTTTTCATCTGGAATTAAATCTTCGATCGACATTTCGCCACCTGAGAAATCAATTTCAGTTCTTCTTTCATCACCATATTTATCTCTCATTTCCATCAACTCGTCTTTAATGATCGTGTAACGTCTTGGTTCGTTGGCCAAAATGTCTTCTAAATCATTAATCAAACTCATGATCTCGTCGTATTCTGCACGGATCTTGTCGAGTTCCATTCCGGTCAATCGAGCTAATCTTAAATCTAAGATCGCTTGCGCCTGAATATCAGAAAGTTCAAATTCTTTCATCAATCCATCCTTCGCTTCTTGAGGATTTGCACTGTGACGAATAATTGCAATGGCTTTATCAAGAGAATCTTGAGTGCCAATTACTTTCATGAAACCTTCTAGAATATGCGCTCTTTCTCGGGCTTTTCTTAAATCATATTTTGTTCTACGAACAATAACTTCATGTCGGTGTTCTACGAAATGATGAATAATATCCTTCACATTTAACTGTACCGGACGGCCTTTTACCAAGGCGATATTATTCACACTAAATGAAGTTTGCAATGCTGTATATTTATAAAGCATATTTAAAACTACATTCGGGATCGCATCATTTTTAAGTTCATAAACGATTCGCATTCCATCTCGGTCGGACTCATCTCGAATTTCGTAAATACCAAGAATTTTTTCGTCTTTCACTAATTCAGCGGTACGAGCAATCATATCCGCTTTATTAACTTGATAAGGAATTTCAGTTACGATAATCGCATTTCTATTTCCTACTTCTTCGAAACCTACTTTTGCACGAAGGATAATTCTACCACGACCGGTATGTAACGCATCGCGTACGCCGTCGTAACCATAGATAATTCCGCCTGTTGGAAAATCTGGAGCGATGATGTGCTGCATCAATTCATCAATCGAAATTTCGCGATTATCGATGTAAGCAATGATTCCATTAATTGACTCTGTTAAGTTGTGCGGCGCCATATTAGTCGCCATTCCTACGGCAATACCCGAAGTTCCATTAATTAAAAGATTAGGAATTTTCGTTGGCATTACGGTCGGCTCCGTCATAGAATCATCAAAGTTATTCTGAAAATCCACCGTATCCTTATCAAGATCGGCTAAAATTTCATCAGAAATCTTTCTTAGTCTTGCTTCCGTATAACGCATTGCTGCGGGTGGATCGCCATCTACAGACCCGAAGTTACCTTGACCATCAACTTGCTGATATCGTAAACTCCACGGCTGCGCCATTCTCACCATCGCATCGTAAACGGAGGTATCACCATGTGGGTGATACTTACCGAGAACGTCACCGACAATCCTAGCTGATTTTAAATGTTTTCTGTTTGAAAAAACGTTCAATCCGTACATTCCGTAAAGAACTCTTCTGTGAACTGGCTTCAAGCCATCTCTTACATCGGGTAACGCTCTGGAAACGATTACCGACATCGAATAATCGATATAAGAGGATTTCATTTCATCAACAATGTTGATCGGAATTAACCTTTCTCCTTCTGTATGCATAATATTTTAATAAAATGAAAATCAAGTAGTTATAAATAGACTTGACTTTTCTTATTTTTCAGATTTTAATAACGTGCTAATTTACGAAAAAAATACCGATTTTTGCCCAATAAAGTACACCGGTAATCATAAATAAAGCAAAAAAATATGAGTGTTTTAAGCATCACCTTTCATACGACAGAATCGATCAATGATCAGTGGGATCAATATTTAGAAACTCAACTTCATCCTATGGTCGAAAACCTATTGGATGCCGAAAAATATATTATTTCTGAAGTGGAAAGTGACATGATCAATGAGGGCAAAAACACCAATCTTTTATTGATTTTTGTAGATCACGAAAAACGTCAGGATTTTGTTGAAATTGAATTGATCAATATTACAGAACGAATCCAAAAAGAGTTCGCTGAAAACGTGATGATCTTTAAAACGTATTTAAACCCGAAAAAATCTAGATTTTAATATTAAATTACTTCCAGAAAACGCATCGTGTCCACATTATCTGCGTACGTATCCAAACCAGGATGTTGCGCTTCGCCGAAATTAATGGAATCCAACCCTAAGGTTGGTTTTGCGACAATTGCCTGAATATTCGATTCATTATCAGAAATGAAAGTTTTCACTTCTTCCAAATCGCTATAACGTGTAAAGTTCAAAACTGAAAGTGGCGAAAACAAGGCCTCATCTTCTTTGAGCATTACAAAATTGTTATCCCAAAATCGTTCTTGATTTAAAAGATAAATAGCGCGGTTGTATTCGTAATTGTTGGCGTATTTGTTATGGTTGATAACTTCTTTAAAATTTAAAAAACTTTCAAAGATCTTATCGATTAAATAATCTTCTGGAATAAACATTCGTGTAACATTTCGACATCCTAAACCAAAATATCGGAAAATATCTTCTGCCAGAAGTTGCAATTCTTCTACCGTTTCATCTCCTTTTAAAACTGCGATTGATGTTCTATTTTTTCGAATAATACTTAAAGAATCTTTGAAATAATATTCCAGATATCGTGCGGTGTTATTGCTTCCGGTCGCAATAACCGCATCAAAATTCGCCAGTCTTTCTGTAAATTCATAGTTTACATTCCCATCAGAAAATTCATTCCATTTTCCTAATAAAAAAGGCAACATCAATTTATCTTTAGAAGACAATTTGATCAACGGAATATGCTGACTTAAAACGACCGAAATGACATCATGAAAACCCACCATCGGAATATTTCCAGCTAAGATCAATCCGATTTTTTTCGGTGTATTTGCAACTTTATAATTGCTGAGCCATTTTTTGATTTGATCTTCATTGAGTAAATCTGCCCATTGGTTCAACGCAAACTTTTGATTTTCAAGCGTGAACCAAGCGTTTTCTAACTGTGATCTTTTTAAAACCGCCAAAAATCTTTCATCCTCTTCATTATAAGATTCAGGCATCTTTGCTAAGAATTCTTTAATATAAATGCTTAATTTACAAAGTCCTGATATCTGCTTTTCTATATTCATTGTATGGGAAATTGAGGTATTTTTAGTAATTTTGTACAAATTTAAAAATAAAATAGCAATGGCTATCAGAATAACAGACGAATGTATTAATTGTGGTGCTTGCGAGCCAGAATGTCCCAATAACGCGATCTATGAAGGCGCGGTAGATTGGAAAGCATCTGACGGAACAGCACTGAAAGGAAAAGTGGTCATGAAATCCGGTTTGACCGTAGATGCAGATGCTCCACAAGAACCTGTAAGTGATGATGTATATTTCATCGTTACCGATAAATGTACCGAATGTATAGGCTTTCATGAAGAACCGCAGTGTGCGGCTGTTTGTCC
>JBBSRZ010000063.1:0-14661 GCA_038242555.1 Flavobacteriales bacterium
AGGAGCAGCGGCTCTTTAAAATTATTTAAAAATTATTAGGAAAATCTCCCATCAACATTGGGAGATTTTCTATTTCCCAAAACTTAATATTCATGACTTTTAAATCGATATTCTTATTTCTCATTCTCATGTTATCATTTTCCTGCAAATCAGAAGCAGAGAAAATTGCAGAACAAACTACCAGCAGAAATGCGCTTATTGATTCAACCATTAATCAATTTCAAAAGAATTTATTGAAACAGCAGATCGATTCTGTCTTTTCTAAATATCAATTTAATGGTGCTGTCGCAGTCCTTAAAAATGATGAAATTCTTTATCGAAAAGAATACGGATTCGAAAATTTTAAACAAAAGAAGCAACTCGATAGCAGTTCTGTGTTTGCAATTGCTTCCGTGAGCAAACAGTTTACCGCTGTTTTAATTTTACTCCAAGAAGATCAAGGAAAGTTAAATACGGAAGACAAGGTTTCAAAATATTTACCTGCTTTTCAAACCAATCAATTAGAAAATATTACGATTAAAGAATTATTAAATCACACTTCCGGAATCAGCGATTTCGGAAATGGATTATTGTCTAAACCAGGAAAAGAATTTCATTATTCAAATAAAGGATTTCGCTTATTAGGAGAAATTATCGAAAAAGTTTCGGGTAAATCTTATGATGAAAATTTGAAAGGACTCTTTGACAAAGCAGGCATGAAAAATTCGTTCAGCGCCAATTCGTTTCAAGGAAAAAATTTAGCCAGCGCTTATGTTGGAAATGTAAAAACGCCGCAGGAGGTGGAAAATATGCCGAAGCGACTTGCGAATGAATCAATCAGTGTCCCTGCTGGTGGAATCTTATCAACCGTAAATGATTTACATCGCTGGAATACTTCTTTGTATCAAGAGAAAATATTGAAACCAGAGTCGCTGAAGAAATTTACTCAGAAAAGTTCAGATCGGAATCATCAAATTCTCGGCAAGATGGGCTACGGTTTTGGAATCATGATGAACGTAGGTAAACCATTGGCATACTTTCATACCGGCTATGTTAAGGGAGCGCCGTCTTTGTTGATTTATTATCCGGAAAGTCAAACCTCAGCAGTTATATTATCTAATCTCGCAAATGAAGCGACTGGAAAAAATGCGATTTTTAATCCGCACAAAGAAGTGAAGCAAATTATGGACGCTATTCAAAATACGGTCATTAAGTTGCGAAAAGAGATGTTGAAACCTGTCGTCGCCGAATAAAAAATCCGATCTATTTCTGGACCGGATTCTCTAATTGATTAGTTCTATAAAAGTACTATTTAAGAAAACTGATAATCTTTAATTCTTTTAATGGATCGTGAACGGTCTTTCAACATAAAGTAAAAATAGAATGTTACCGATGTTTTAAATAAAATAGTTACCACCGCAACGAAGAAAAATTCCGTTGAAAATTGATTGATATTATTTACAAAATCATAAATTACTTTAAATGAATTGGTTGGAAGTTTCGCTAGTCCACCAACCATTCCTAATAATATATAAAACAGAAAAATGTTTAGAAGTTGGTTGTAGAAATAACGTTCTGCTCGAGTTCTTTGTTTATTAATTCTCGAAAATATATAGATTAAGATCATTGCCATAATCGAAATTCCCATTAAAGCATAGATAAATCAATTCGTGATAAAATAGTAATCTTTCACCATTACTTTCGCGCTGAATAATTGAAAAACTAACAACGAAATGGCGATAATCAGCGATTTTTTTATAAGTTTCCTATTGGTTTCACTCTGAATTTCCTTTACAATTCTAGGTACTTTTCCAAAAGAAAAAAATGACTTTTTGACCATTCTAAAATCTTTTTGCCAACTGATTTGTGTTTCTACAAATGATTCCTGAAAAGAAATATTTTTTTCTACTTGCAGAGATTCGATTTGATTTTCCATATGATCCTGAACTTCTAATAAGATATCAATTGGAAGTTTTTTGGAAAGTAAAAGTGTGCGGATTTGAATTTTTTCGGCTGGTGAAATCATATTTGAAAAATGGTGTTAAGGTTAAATAGATAACTCTTCATTTCGGCTTCATCCGCTAACTGTTGTTCTTTTCCTTTTTCGGTAAGAAAATAGTACTTCCGGTCGCGACCGTTGACATTTTGAATTTCAGAGTAAATAATTCCGTTATTTTCGAGTTTATGAAGAATGGGATAAAGTGCACCTTCCGTCATCTCTAGTTCTCCGTTGGTGAGTTCTTTGGCAATTTGATAACCGTACATTTTTACTTCTTTCACTAAAAGTTTAAGAATGATGTTTTGTAAGGTTCCTTTATAAAGTGCGTTTTTTCTCATTGTTGTAATCTGATGCCTAGCAAATATAGGTATATAATTGTTTGCTCAACATAAAGTAGTAATTTTTTTTAGTATTTAATTCCAAATAAAAAAGTTTTACAAATTTGTGTAATCTATCCGCTTACTTTTAAAACCATTTTTATTCTTTACTTTAAAAGAAAGCCTTTACTTTTGTAGCGTGCAAACAGAAAAAATAATTTTAGGGATTGATCCCGGAACTGCGATCATGGGTTTTGGCTTGATCTCGGTGAAAGGAAGTAAAATGCAGTTGATTTCAATGCATGAATTAATTCTAAAAAAATATCCCAATCACGAAACAAAATTAAAATACATTTTTGAACGAACCTTATCTTTAATTGATGAATACCATCCCGATGAGGTTGCCTTAGAGGCTCCTTTCTTTGGAAAAAATGTACAATCGATGTTGAAGTTAGGTCGTGCGCAAGGAGTGGCGATGGCAGCTTCTTTACACCGCGATGTTCCGATCACCGAATATTCGCCGAAGAAAATAAAAATGGCGATTACTGGAAACGGAAATGCGAGTAAAGAACAAGTAGCGGGAATGCTCAAAAATCTTTTAAACTTGAAAGAATTCCCTACTAAATACTTGGATGCTTCAGATGGTTTGGCGGTCGCGGTTTGTCATCATTTTAATTCCGGAACCATTTCCGCGGATAAATCTTATACTGGCTGGGACAGTTTTCTAAAACAAAATCCAGATCGTCTTAAATAATCCAATTTTTGATTTTAAATAAGTAAGACATAAAAAAAATGCCTGAGAAATTTCTTTCACAGGCACTATGGCTGATTTAGTGTTATTTTAATTCAGGCCATTTACGGTATTTGCAACATCTTCTGATTTCACAGTTCCTTCTACTTGTTTTACCATTTCGCCTTTTTTGTTAAAAACGGTAATGATGTTGGAATGGGAGAAAACAATGGGCGAAATCTTTTTATACTTTACGGCAAGTACATTTGCTAATTCACGAATAGATTCTTTATCGCTTCTTAATAAAAGCCATTCGTCGCCGGTCAATTTATTAGTTTTTGCGTACTGTTTTAAAACTTCTGGAGTGTCATTTTCTGGGTCAATGGTTACTAAAACCATGGTAGTTTCTTTTAATTTATCTGCTTTAATTTTACTGGCAACGCTCTTCATATCGGCGACCAAAAGTGGACAAGCAGTTTCACAACTGGTGAAAATCATCACCATAACTACGTTTTTTCCTTTTAAATCTTTTAATTGAATTTCCTTGGAATCTTGAGTTTCCCATTTAGAATCCAATAAAAAAATAGATTCATTTAAAGTTTTTTCATTGTTCAGTTGCTCACTATTTTCTTTACAAGAAAAGAGGAGCACTACAGAAAATATTAAAATTACGAAATTTCTCATTTTGTTACGGGATCTTTTGCACATCGGAAACCTAAATTCCCTACGGTGTAATTTGCTTTTAAACTAGATCTGAAGGCGTATCTCATAAAAGAGGCGTAGTTCAGAACATCGGTTGTACTTGTTGCTGCTGAGGCACAGAATAAACCTTTGTCATCAAATTCAGCAGTTCGAGAATCGTTCGTCGTCATGATCGAATTAAAATCGTCGGTCCATTCCCAAACCAAATCAAACATATTATAAATTCCCCAATAGTTAGCGGGTGAAATTTTTACTTGATGTTTCTCGCGGTCTTTTTCATTATACAGCTTAATGAGATGCGATGAGTAAGTTGGTTTTTCTCGGGCATTTGCAGTTTCTTCATCTGCCATCGCTACATATTCCCATTCATCTAAAGTCGGTAATCTTTTTCCGGCACTTTTAGCATACGCTTTTGCTGCAAACCAAGAAACGAAAGTTACCGCGGCTTCTGGATCTGCATCCTTAGGCAGCGTCTCATCATCTGGCCAATCCTTCAAATACGTGTCGTCAGCGAAAACTTCTTTGACTTTACTTTTTTTCCATTTCGGATTTTTTTGTACAAAATCAAGAAATTCTTTATTAGTTACAGGTCTTTCATCTAGCAGAAAATCGTCGACTTTTACTAAGGTGCTATCTTCTCCGTAAAAAGGTTGATAATCACCTGACGTAATCAAAACCATTTTGACCTCTGGGTTGATGGCTGTTTCCTTTTCAGTGGATTCTGTAGAGTTATCTGTACTGTTTAAGGTATTTGCTTTTTTGCAAGAAGTAAGTAAAAAAAAGAAACCACCAAGTAACACAACAATTTTAAAAATTTGGGACATGGTGGTTTCTTTTGTATTTATTATTGAAATAATGATTATTGTACTTTGTTAAAAACTTTAGGATTTTTTTCTCCCGTTACTTTTAATTTCCCAATCGCACCTTTGTTAAATGCTCGGAAAATAGAGTGGTCTACTAATATATAATCTCCCGGTTCTTCTACTTTGAATTCTACCATGGCAGCGCCACCAGCAGGAATCACCGTTGTCTGAACGTTTTTATTTACCATTGATCCACCTTCTACATAAACTCTATCGAATATTTCACCGATCACGTGGAAAGAAGAAACCAAGTTTGGTCCACCATTTCCAACGAACATACGAACAGTTTCACCGACTTTCGCTTCTAAAGCGTCAGCACCCATCAAGGCATTTTTTCTACCATTGAACACGACATAAGTTGGTCTTTCGTCCACGCCTTTGTCTTGATCAAATTCCTGAAGTCCTTTTTCGTCGGTTTTTCCTTTGGTGTAGAATTCACCTTGCATGATGTAATATTCACGATCTACTTTTGGTAAACCTCCGGCTGGTTCAACTAAAATCAAACCATACATTCCGTTTGCGATGTGTAAAGGAACTGGCGCTGCCGCACAGTGATAAACAAACAAACCTGGATTTAAAGCTTTGAAATTAAAAATGGCTTCTTTTCCTGGAGCAACGTTGGTCGCTTCTGCGCCTCCACCTGGACCATTCACTGCGTGAAGGTCAATGTTGTGTGGCATTACACTATTACTCGCGTTTTTTAAGTGTAGTTCTACCTCATCTCCAACACGGATTCTGATAAATGTTCCTGGAACGGTACTGTTGAAAGTCCAGAATTTATAAGTTACACCGTCGGCTAAAACGCCTTCTTCTTCAGTTGCAATTAAGTTAACAATAACTTTTTTTGCAGCACGATCTCCGATTGGTGCTGGTACCATTGGAGGATTCACTAGGGCTTGAGTTTCGGTTTCACCACTTAATTTAATATCCATGGTGTTTTCTGCGTTTGCGTCCGCTCCACCGTCTGTGGTATTTTGCTTACATGCTTGTAGCGTTAAAAGCGCTAAAACAAATGTTGTTATAATTCTTTTCATTGAAAGATAATTTTTACTGTTTTTTAATAGGACAAAGTTATCCTATTTGAGTTATATTTGGAAATTTGAGAATATGAAATATATCATTCTAACTTTTCTTAGATATGATAAAATTCTGCATCAAAATTTGTTGTTCCTTGGGCGATATCCCCAAAGAGAAAGAAAGAAAATGTAGGGATTTTTTATTTAAAACTGAAAATTAATTACTTGAGAGGCGCAATATTAGAGGCTCGCTGATGTTTTTTTGAGAGTAATAATTGGCTCCGCAAATTTTAGATTTAAGAGTGTAATTTCCTCTTTCCACCACGAATTGGTTTTTACTATTTCTAAGTATCGGGAGATTATAAATTTTATTATTTGTGGTTCCGACTAATCTTAAGATAATATTGCAGTTGGATTTATTCTCGATGACAGCCGCTGTATATCTGTCTTTCGGATTAGTTTCATTTAACAAATAAGTGATCACTTCAGCATCCGAATGTTTCTTATTAATTTTATCTTTTTCCATTAAAGTTGAAAATTCAGAGTTTTCAGAAACGCCTGTAGAAGTGTTTGGATTATTGCTGGAGTTAGGACGATAAATAGTATTTCCCGTCGAAAGAGCATCACAATTTAAAAGGACGAGAGAGGACAATAAATAGAGGAAACTTTTCATCGTAAAATTAATTTAAAGTAAATATAATCATTATTGAAAACCTCAAAAAAAACCGAAGAATGAACTTCGGCATTTCAATACTTTAAATTTAATTATAAAGAATAATTAGGTGCTTCTTGCGTAATAATAACATCGTGCGGATGAGATTCTTTTAAGCCACTTCCAGTGATCATCACCATTTTTCCATCCTGTTGCAAAGTGTGGATATCTTTGGTTCCACAGTAGCCCATTCCGGCTCTTATTCCACCAGTTAATTGAAAGACTACATCTTCTAATTTTCCTTTCTGCGGAACTCTACCTTCGATGCCTTCTGGAACGAATTTTTTCGCTTCACTTTGAAAATATCTTTCTTTTCCGCCACGTTTCATGGCTGAAAGAGAACCCATTCCTTGATAAGATTTAAACGTTCTACCTTGGAAAATAATTTCGTCGCCTGGCGCTTCATCAGTTCCGGCTAGAAGCGAACCCAACATCACCGCACTTGCACCAGAAGCCAAAGCTTTTACAATATCTCCTGAAAGTTTAATTCCACCATCTGCGATCACGGCTACATTTCTAGTTTTCGCATATTCGAAAACATTGTAAATCGCAGAAAGTTGAGGTACACCAACGCCCGCCACAACTCTTGTCGTACAGATTGAACCTGGACCAACGCCAACTTTTAAAATATTTGCGCCAGCATTAATTAAATCTTCCGCAGCAGCAGCGGTTACGATATTTCCACCCACGATATCTAAATCTGGGAAATTTTTACGAATTTCTGAAACCTTATCAAGAACACCTTTAGAATGTCCGTGCGCAGAATCTACGGCGATAATATCAACGCCTGCGTTGACCAAAGCCGTAACTCTTTCAATAGTATCTTCACCAACTCCAACTCCGGCACCAACGATTAATTTTCCGTTGCTATCTTTATTCGCATTGGGATATTCTAGTTGATTGTCAATATCTTTAATCGTAATTAAACCAACTAATTTGAAATTTTCATCCACTATTGGAAGCTTCTCCACGCGGTGTTTCAAGAGAATTTCTTTGGCTTGTTCCAAAGTAGTCGTCTTATCAGAAGTGATCAACTTATCTTTAGTCATTAATTCCTCCACTTTAGCATCAAGATTTTCCTGATATTTCACATCACGATTAGTAATGATTCCGATCAACGTATTTTCCTCGTCGACAACTGGCAATCCTGAAATTTTATAATCTGCCATTAAATCTCGGGCATATTTTAAAGTGTGATCTTTGGTCAAGGTAACTGGATCTGAGATCATTCCGTTTTCAGAACGTTTCACTCGATAAACCTGTGAAGCTTGTTCTTCGATCGACATATTTTTATGAATAAAACCAAGACCTCCAACTCTTGCTAGGGCAATAGACATTTCGGATTCCGTCACCGTATCCATGGCTGCGGACACAATAGGAACATTTAATGTAATTTTATTGGAAAGGCGTGATTTAAGGGAAACCTGATTAGGTAAAACTTCTGAATAAGAAGGAATAAGTAGAACATCATCGAAAGTGATGGCAGTTTCTACAATTTTGTTATGAATAGACATCTTTACTTTCTGCGCAAAATTAAGTTATTTTTATTTAAAATGAAAATAAGTAGCCTGTGTTAACATAAATCTAATCGGTGTTTTTCAAAAGAATCCACTGAGATTTCTGAATTTGATTTCCGTTTTCATCGATTACTAAATAATAAACCCAATAAGTTCCTGTCGGAACAGGGCCGCCAATAGTGGTCTTTCCGTCCCAGCAAGTTCCTTTGTCAGTGTGTTCATAAACTTTAGTACCAAATCTATCAAAAATGGCCAACTGCAACGTTGACATATTACCCAGATTTTCATAGCACCAGAAGTCGTTTACACCATCATCATTAGGCGAGAAAAAATTAGGGAGAAGCGCATCTGGATTTCCGGGCTGATCAGGAATTTTGGTTTGAATGAGATTTATTTCACGAAGTACGGTGCATCCATTTCCGTAAGTTATTTGGGCATAGATTTCGGTTTTGGTAGTGGCGAAATTAGCACTCATTGCTTCTGTAATCTCGTCCGTATTTGATTGGCTTTTATTTAGGAAATATTTTATCTTGTTACCGTCGGGGTTTGAAGTTGTAGCGCTCGGAAGGTCGTAAATGAAACTGGTATTGCGGACGCCTTTCGGAAATAATGATTCCTTTAATTCGATGGTTGGTGGAGGATAAATTGTGAAATTTAATTTAACAGTTTGCGAGAAACCGCTTTTACCTCTGATTTCGTAAACCAGCCGATTTTCGCCTGAAAAATCTTCGTCCATTTCAACGAAAATAATATCATCTGTAATATTTGCTTTACCGCGTAAAGGTTGCGTTAAAATCCGGGTTGAAGCAACTTCATCTTTCCGTCTTATTGGAATAAATTCAGCATCAACCGCAAATGAATGGCATCGAGGACCGAGATCTTTTTCTACAAGAAGATACGGGCAAGCATCTACACGAACTTCGGTAGGTGTAAAAGTAAAATCCATATAAGAAACATCGCAGGTGTAATTTCCCGGAAGTTTAGGAGTTATGGTTGGACTTGTTTCACCAGGTATATTTATTCCATCTCTCTTCCACTGAAAACTTTGAAAATCTGTAGTGCTCAAGTAAAGAAACACACCTTCTTCGATGCAGTTACCATTTTTTATAACGAAAGGATCATTTGAAAACCCCGTAGAACTTCCGGCTAATCCTGAGTAGGTATAACCACCGGTGTAATCTACATTAATGCTTTTATCGGATGTTATCCTAAAATCACCGTTCGGATAATCAAACTGTGACCAATAAGACCATCCCGGTTTCCCTACAATTTCCGAAAATTCAGATCGGGAAATTGGTCTATCATTTACGACGATATTAGAAGTGTTTTCTGTCTTTATCGTGATTTTAGTATCAAGCGATCTGCCATTTAAGGTGCTAATTGAAGGAATAATTAAGGTCTTTGTCAAACCTTTTTGACGGTCATCTTGCAGATAACTTTTGTCTATAGGGTAAGATAACATCATTCCACTTGTAAAATCGGTAGGGTCAGGAGCCTTTGGCCTAGCTTGATATCCTCCGATCTTTTGATAGACGTAAGCAGGTTTAGAAGTACGTATGTACATCCCTTTCGTTTGTACTAAATTGTTAGAGGAATTTACATTAGAAGGTTGCGAACCGTTGATCCATTTATTGTCTCCGGGACTTATCGGTGTAATAAGATATTCTCCAGCATTTAGCACGGTAAATGGATGCTTTTCTTCATTAAAATAAATTGCAGTATTGTCCTTCGCAGCAACAATGATCAATTGCTCCATTCCGCCGGTTTTAACATCTTCACTAGGTAAATCTACTGGATTGGTAAGTCCGTTCGCTATGAAATATTCTTTGCCCAATGCACTGGTTGGAAGTGATTGGTCCATATTTATATTTCCTTGTATTATAATATCAACAGTATTGTCTCCGCCAATATCTCCTTTTTCATGACTTAGGAAATTCCCATTAGTTACTACGATCTTTTTATCGGCTGTTATTTTAGCTCCTATAAAATTAGGGGCATAATTGTCTAAAACAGGGTTATACTTAGCAGGTGGAGGGTTATCACTTTTAAGAGCGGCCACGATGTAAGATTCACCTTTATTTAAAACAATATTTAATTCATCGGAAGTGTCACCATTTTCAAAAATTAGTCTTTTGTCATAATTCGAAATCTTTATAGACGTGTTATCTTCCAGTGACATAAATGAAGCCTGGTAATTATAATACTGTTTTTTAATTCCGTCTGGCTCATCTGGATCATTTAGATTAGTCTGATCATTTACAACAAAGAATTCTGTACCCAAGGCTGTTTTTCCCTTCGAAGCGATCATTTCCGAAACTTTTCCCCCAGACAATCTTATACTTGCATAAAAACTTTGTGAGCCAGCCAAATGAATACCTGCAGGCTGCGTTCCATTTTTCCCGAAAACTTTCATAGGCTGAGCCAATACTGGAAAGTTGCCTACAAAGTCATTAACAGGATTGTCTTTATCTAAATAATATTCTCTTTGATTTACATTATTTACGTAGAGAATAACTTTAATTTTTTCTTTTTTATCGGTAGATAAGAACAAGCGTATATCAGTAGCACGTAAATTCCCCACCGTAGATTGGTAGATGGGTGGAAACCAATGCTCTAAGTCCAATTGTGCTTTTGCACCTATAGTAAGGAATAGTAGCAGCGTTAAAAGGATTTTAGAAAATTTCATTTGCTAAATTTAATTAAAAATCAGCAAATCTTAATTTTTTATTTAAATTTTATTTAGATATTTTGCTATAAAGATCGTTTTTCTCTGAGTAATTAATAATTCTCGAAATGTCATCGGCGGTAAATTTCCCTGATACATCCACCAAAACCAGTTCTCTTCCAGAAGCGATGGTAATCATCAACTTACGTATTACGTCACCTTTTTGTTTCGCCTGAAAGTTGATCACTTCTTTTTCTTTTCGGATGGTCATCCATTCTTCAAACCGGTCTTTTTTTAAGTAGCGCGCAAAATCACTAACCATTTCTGCATTTCCATTTTCGACGGTCATTACTTTGATATCAGAAACTTTCTTAATGAGATTAATTAATTCTTCACTTTCACCATCATCTCGCAAAGCTCTTTTCACAATGGGTTTTGCTAAAAACATAGGAACATTAATACTCGTAAAATTTGCGCCTTTATAATCGTAATATGGATTATCGAAAAATCCCATGTTCGGCGTTCTAGACACGATACAAGATTGCAGCATAAATGTGAACAGCGTGAGAGCAATTATTGTTAGAATTTTTTTCATGGTTTTAATTTAAAGGTTTAACTGTTCCGCCGCTAGAAGTTTTCCCTAAACCTGAAAAGTTTCTTGGATTTCCTTTGTACCGAATTGAAGAGCCTGAACTTGCAGTTGCCGTGAAATTGTCCGTCGCATGCATTTTAATATTGGCTCCCGAAGAAGCGGTTGCACTTCCGTTTTTGGAAATAAGATCTTGCGCGTTAATCGTCGCAGCGCTTGAAACCGTAATTCCTGTACTGTCCGCATTTCCAACAACTGTTGCCGACGATCCGCTGCTTCCAGCCAAATCGAAACCCTGGGTGGTGACATTCATTCTCATCGAGGAACCAGAACTGATGTCGACACTCGTTTTGTTTTTGATATTGAGGTCAGCATTTAAATTGGCACCTGATGAAATATCCGCTTGAAAATCATTTTCAGTTATCGTATTAACAGTAGTGAGAAGAGAACCTGAACTCACTCTGACAGAAGATAATCGCGGTGCTTCAATGGTAACCAACAACTTTTTGAAATTCAGTTTTCGGTTGTTATTGTTTTTAATTGAAATCACTAAAATTCCGTTAACAATTTCTGTGGAAACATATTCCTGCAAATTTGGATCGGTTTCAACCACGACCGATTGATTATTCCCTTGCGTGAAATTCACTTTAATCCCACTGGAAACAGAAATTCCATTAAATTTTCCGACAGTACGAACTTGAGTAACTCCACTTTGGGAACTTTTGTCACTAGCAACTGAACTTTTGGTTGAAGAGTTTTCTGCTTCGTTGATGAGGTTGTTCACATCATCCATAGAGATCTTCCCTTCCAGCATCATCAGCATCGTATTTCCCTCCGCATTAATGCTCAATAATAGATTGTCTAAAACACCGTTTGCTGCATCAGAAGAAAGAAATTTAATTTTATTGTCTTTGCTGTTGACCGTGATCAATTCTTCATATTTCATATTCTTGATGGAACTCGCGATATCGCTTTGTAATCTTTGAAACTGATTGGCATTCTTTAAGTCGCCCGGTTTTTCGACAATTAAAATCTTCAGTCCATTGATCTTACTTAATAGCGGTTTAATTTGGGCAAGTTCTGCGTCGGCAATATTCAACTTGTTCAGCATATTGAACATCGGTTTCGCAATCTTAATGGATGTTACTCCGTCGGCTTCTTGATATTTTTCAAAAAGTTGATCCAGTTTATCTTTCTGCGCATTCATTTGGGCGAAATACGAAAAGAGTAGGGCGAATATTAAAAGTAATTTTTTCATGAGTTTAAAATGGTATTAATCATTGTTAAAGGTGTGGATGAGATTGGTTTGAGCTATCGTTTTATAAACATTGTCGGACAGAATTCGGAAGGAATGCTTCGTCAAGTCAATTGCTTCCTGTTCATTTTCAATTTTTTGTCCGTTGATGATTACGTAATTGGATTCGTAATCTAAAGTCTGTATTGTGTTTTCTTTAATTTTTTTCGTCGGTGAAACTTCCACATAACGTTGACGGGAATTCCGATTAATGCGTCCACGTTTTGGCATGATTTGTTCTAGAATATCGATCTCTTTTGATTGGTCCGTACTCAAAACTGAATCGGTGCGCACCTTTTCGGTTTTCACTTTAATAGTATCAGCAACAATACTGCTTGTTAAATTCGAATTTGGTTCTAATTCGAAATTTTCTTTCGATTTTACCAATTCGTTTTGCGTAAAAGAGTCTTGTTGAGTAGCGTTTTCTTTTTCGTAATTAAAGAAAATACCCACGGAAATTAATAAAATTACGCTGGCCGCCATCCAAAAAGTTTTGGGAATTGAACCTCCTTTTGTTTTAGAAACTAAAGGAATAATTTTATCTTCTTCCTTTGTTTTTTCTAGAAAATCTTCGAAGTCCCAATTCATTTTCTCATCCTTGAGTTCATTGGTTATTTCGTTGTATATATCTTGAGTTTTATCTTTTTCCATGGTAATAATTGTTATAAACTTTCAATCATTTTGTTTTCGAAATCCATCAGTTTCAGGATTTGTTCTTTCACTTTTTGTCTGGCTCGCATCAGATTGACTCTGACTGCATTTTGCTCCATTTCGAGAATTTCAGAAATCTCTGAAACATCAAAATCTTCTACATCTTTTAAATGAATCACGGCTTTCTGCTTCTCTGGAAGTTGGTTGATGAATCCGATAATCTGTTCTTTCATATTGTTGGATTCCACTTCATGAATTTCACTTCTATGATTTTGAAAATTTGCAAAACCCATTTTCACGTCTTCGTGCTTCAATCGGTTCAGACATTCATTTTTCACCGACTTCATTGCATAAGATTTCAAGTTTCCAAACCCTGAAAGTTCTTCTTTTTTCTGCCAGAATTTCATCATTAAATCCTGTACAACATCTTCCGCTTCATCACTGCTGATCACAAATCTTTTCGCAAAACGATACATTTCGTCCTTGAGACAGAATACCGTATTTTTAAAAATATCATGAGTCATAATTTAGTTTCTATAAGTAAGACAACTAATTTGCGAATTATATTACATCAAAATAAAAAAAACTTCAAAATAGTTTTTGAAGTTTGCTTTTTTTAGACAATTTCTCTTGTCAATATTTTTATTTGGGCAGAGATTTCCGCCTTCCACTCCCGCTTTTATTATTGTTATCTTCGGCTTCGCTCAGACAACAATAAAAAAGAGCTTCGTTCAAGTCGGGCTGCAGAATACGCATTAAAATAAGTTGCCTAAGATTATCAAATATATTTTGTTGAAATTGCTAATCAGTCAGGCGATTTTCAATATCCATTCTTTAATGAAGTATTCTAATGATTTCTACCGTATTTCTTTTTGATTGTCGGTAAAATATAAGGTGGGATTTTACTTTTGAAGCGCGATAACCTTGTCTAATTTGTTCAAATGATTTACCGCTTTCAAAATTCTCAGCGATATATTCAATTTCATTTAGGATAAGATTATAATAGCGGTCTGCTTGTTCTTGAGACCAGTTTTCGTACGTGTATATCCAAATATTTTCAAGATCTTCATTTGCCTTTTCACTTAATTCAAAAATCATTTGACAACGTGTTTGGCTTGAATTCTTTTCAAATTTTCATTCCTGTCAAAATCTTTTACGATTCCACTTTTTTCTCCGATTTTCAGCTCGTTGATTAATGTCTTCGTTTTATTTTCTTCGTTTTCCATTAAACGAAGCGCATTCCTAATGACTTCACTCACAGAAGAATACTTTCCGGAAGTAATTTTTTCATTGACGAAATTTTCAAAATAATCGCCTAATAATATTGATGTATTTTTTCCCATTTCAGCTTAATTTTAAACAAATGTACCAAGTTTTGGTATAAATGACAAATTTATTTATTTGGCTTTTTCAAGATAATTGAATTGATTATTAGGACTTTAAATTAGTACCAAAAACTTTAAATCTACAAATCCGTCACCTTCTTCTCAATTTTATAAACTGTTCCTCAAAAATTCGCAACTAACACTTTATGTTGATTCGTAATCTAAATATCATAAAAACCTGATTTTATCGTATCAGAAATAAGAACACTTTCTTCAGTTAAAGTATCTCCCAATCTCACCGC
>JBBSRZ010000064.1:0-14483 GCA_038242555.1 Flavobacteriales bacterium
CATTAATGCTGCTGTAAGTCCTAGCAAAAATCCAACAATACCGAATATTACTGTTGCATAAAGGAATGCCCGCACAATGTTATTGTCATAACTAAACTTTTGTGTTTCCATATTAACTAATCACTTTTTTCTTCTGTTTCTTTCTTTAAATTTCCTTTTGAGTCTGCTTCTTTTGAAACATCTTCTTTTATAATTTCTGAATCGAGTAGTATTCTTACTGCCGGAGATTCATCGTCTTCAAACTGTCCATTTCTAGCACTGATTATAAAAATGATTAGAAAAATTACAGCTAATGAAACGCTGCAAATAATCATCAAATATAATATATCCATCTGTTCTGCAAATTTAGGTTTTCGCCGGTTCAAATTTACTTAAAAATTATGATATTCGTCAGCAAATGTTAATAGTTCCTAATTTAAAATATTTCTAAATAACCCATCGTAAACCCTTTATTGACTGAGGTTAAAATATTTACGAGATCTAGTCCAAGTCGCAAGTGAGGTAAAGATTACAACGGTTATAGAACTTATGGGCATCAATATCGCCGCGACTAAAGGAGACAAATGTCCGGTAACCGCGAATGAAAGCCCGATCACGTTATAAAAGAAACTAATTGCAAAAGTGAATTTTACAATTTTCACTGCATCTTTCGCTAAATTGAAATAATTTTTCAGGTCATTCATTTTATCACCAGCCATAATTACATCCGACGACGGCGTGAAAGAATGGGTGTCATCTGCGACCGCAATTCCCACGTTACTTTGTTTTAAGGCGCCGGCATCGTTCAAACCATCGCCCAACATTGCCACTTTTTTATTCGAGTCTTGTAATTCTTTTATAAAATTCAGTTTGTCTTCTGGACTTTGATTGAATTTCATTTTCTCCACATTTGGAACTAAAACTTTTAGTGAATTCTCTTCCGAAGAATTATCTCCACTTAAAATATGGAGGTGATAATCTTGAAGATTTGAAAACATCCCCGACATGTTTTCCCGATATTCATTCGTGAAAATATACTTTCCTAAAAACTGATCATCTCTCGAAATAAATACTGCAGTTTCTAAATTTTTTGATTCTTGCCCAGTAAACGAGGCCGACCCAACTTTGTACGATTTCCCTCTGATTGTTCCAATATATCCTTTTCCAGGAGTTTCTACAAACTGTTCGATCGGTAAATATTCATCTTCAACTGCTAAGAAATGGTATAAACTTTTTGATAGAGGGTGATTAGAGTTTTTAAGTATGCTTTTAATATTCTTTAAATCAAATTCATCGATTTCAGTTCCTTCAAAAACGACATTTGCTTTTTTGTTATGCGTAATCGTTCCCGTTTTATCGAAAACAAGCGTATCAATTTTTGATAATTTTTCGATGGTTAAAGTATCTTTTACGTAGAATTTATTTCGACCCATGATCCGCATAATATGGCCCAACGTAAAAGGTGCAGAAAGTGCCAAAGCACACGGGCAAGCGACAATTAATATCGCCGCAACGACTTGAAACATTTTCTCAAAATCATGTTGCCCCCAGTAAATTCCCGCTATTAAAGTAATTCCTAAAATGATAAAAGTAAAATACTTACTGATATCATTCGTCATCGTATCTAATCCAGTTTCGAATTTTTTAAACGCTTCCTTATTCCAAAGTTGCGTTAAGTAACTTTGATTAACGGTTTTAATGACTTCTAGTTCAAGCACAGAACCAATTTGTTTTCCGCCCGCAAAGATTTTATCACCTGCTTTCTTCGGAATCGAAGCACTTTCTCCCGTAATAAAACTATTGTCAATATTTCCTTCGCCTTGAATTAATATGGCATCAACGGGAATAATTTCCTGATTACGGACCATGATTCGATCGCCAACATTTAATTCGTTCAGTAAAATATTTTCTTGTTTTCCGCTGAAGTCAACTTTGGTAACTGCAATCGGATAAAAGGATTTGTAATCTCGATCGTACGATAAAGCGCTATAAGTTTGTTTCTGGAACAGTTTCCCAAGAAGCATGAAGAATAATAGTCCGCACAAAGTATCAAAATAACCAGGTCCATAATCGGTTAAAACTTCGTAAATACTTCGGCCATAAAGCATAATAATTCCGAGAACAATTGGAACATCGATGTTGACGATTTTATTTTTCAAACCAAACCAGGCAGATTTAAAATAGTCAGAAGCAGAATAAAAAACAACTGGCGTTGCTAATAAAAACATGATAAACCGGAACATATCTTTATAAGTATCCATCCAATAATCAGTGGTTCCCATCACTTGTTCGGCATATTCTGGATAACTGAAAAACATTCCGTTCCCAAAAGCAAATCCGGCGATGGCTAATTTTACGATTAAAGTTCGATCAAGCTTTTCCTCTATCTTGTCCGCGGTCTCCAGATTGATAACTGGCTTATACCCTAAATTCGTGAGAAATTTAGCGAGTTCGCTGAGTTTTAATTCGTTGTGGTTAAAGGAAATTTGAACGTTCTTTCTGGTAAAGTTTACTTGTGAATAATTAATATTTTTATTCAAAGTCTGCAAACTTTCTAGTAACCAGATACAAGACGAGCAGTGAATGACTGGAATTTTGAAAGTGACTAAAGTCGTTTTGCCTTCAGAAAAGTCTGTGACTTTAGTAAAAACTTCTGGCGTATCAAGATAATCGAACTGTGAAATATTATCATCATTAGGGCGAATTCCTGAGTTTTTATTTAGCTTGTAGAAATTCCCTAAATCGTTCATGTTCAGGATTTCGTACACCGATTTACATCCATTACAACAAAAGGATTTCTCATCAAAGTTAATACGCTCTTTATCTATGGTCTGACCACAGTGAAAACAATTTTCCGTCAATTTACTTAAAGTTCAACGCACAAAATTATGATAAATATATTTGTGTTAAGGCTTAAAATACCCTATTTTTGCTGATAAATGTCATGCAATTATGTCGTTAGAGAAACAAGCCCTGATCGAAGAAAATCTACAGAAAGTATTTAATGATGCGTCTTTCAAAGATATGCTGTCTTCTGATGATTTTGAAAAATATATTGCTGCCAAACAAATTTTAAAATTTAACAAAGGCGGGATTATTTTTGAAGACGGAGAAGTGCCAAACGGAGTTTATTTTTTGAACCGAGGAACGGCGAAATTATCCAAACAAGGAGTTTATGGAAAAGATCAAATTCTTCGATTTATTAAAGAAGGTGATTTAATAGGGTATCGCTCTCTTCTTTGTGGCGAAGATTTTCAAGCAAAGGCAGAAGCCATGACTGAGGTTGAAGCAACTTTTTTACCTTCTGATTTCTTTCTTTATTTATTAGAAGTGGTACCAAAGTTTTCTTTTGTAATGTTACAGAAGATCGCTTTTGAACTAGGAGAGTCTTCTAATACGGTTACTTTCTTGGCTCAAAAAACGGTTCGTGAACGTTTGGCAGAAATTTTACTTTTACTGGAACAAAAATTAGGAACAGATCCGGAAGGCTTTATCAAAATTTCTTTGACCAGAGAAGAAATTGCCAACATTATCGGAACAGCCACCGAAAGTGCAATTCGATTAATATCAGAATTCAAACAGGATAAACTCATCGAAGTGGAAGGAAGAACGATAAAAATCTTAAACCACGAAAAATTGATCAGACTAGGTCACCTTATTGCCTAGTATATTTAAAGAATAAGTACGCTATCTTTACGCTGACTTTTATTCGATATATCGGTCTTCTACAACCAACACCCACTTTATTATGTCTGTACATTCAGAAATAAAAAAAATCACCACCGAGACTTTGCGAAAAATGAAATTCGACAAAGAGAAGATTACAATGCTCACGGCGTACGATTTCACGACTGCTAAAATGGTGGATGCTGGTGGAGTTGATGCAATCCTGATCGGAGATTCTGCTGCAAATGTAATGGCAGGACACGAAACAACGCTTCCTATCACCTTGGATCAAATGATTTACCACACGCAGTGTGTTGCTAGAGGTGTTGACCGCGCTTTAGTGGTGGCTGACTTACCTTTCGGTTCTTACCAGAGCAATTCTGAAAAAGCCTTGGAGTCAGCGGTGCGAATGATGAAAGAAGGTGGAGCACATTCTGTAAAAATAGAAGGCGGAAAAGAAATTGAAAAGTCGATCATTAAAATTATAAATGCTGGAATTCCAGTAATGGGACATTTAGGATTAACGCCCCAGTCCATTTATCAATTCGGAACCTATAAAGTTAGAGCGAAGGAAGATGAGGAGGCTAAGAAATTAATCAGCGACGCAAAATTGCTTGAGGAATTAGGCTGTTACGCTATAGTTCTGGAAAAAATTCCAGCTGATTTAGCCATGAAAGTTTCAGAAAGTATTTCAATCCCAACTATTGGAATTGGAGCGGGAGCAGGATGCGACGGACAAGTTTTGGTTTATCACGATATGGTCGGCATGAACAAAGGGTTTTCACCAAAATTCCTGCGTAGATATTTAGATTTATATACAGAAATTACGGGCGCAGTTTCTAACTTCGTAAAAGATGTAAAAACCGGGGATTTCCCTAATGAAAACGAAAGTTATTAAATGAAAACAAATACAACTACTATTCAGGCAATTCTATCCATTGCAGCATTAGTTTGCATCGCGGTCGGATATTTTAATTTATTATCGCCAGAGATTAACGAGTTTCTTTATCAGAAATTATTTTACATTTTGATCGGCGCGAGTTTCCTTGTTCAAGCACCAACCTTGACCAATAAAAATTTTATTTATCCAATGTATGTCGCGGCGGGACTTTGCATCATCGGCGCATTTATGAGACCAGATTCACAGTTACAAATCATTAAAACAGTTGGGTTATTTGCCGGAGTTTTAATGTCGATTTTCAGCCGACCGAAAGTGACTAGAGAGAAGTAGATTTTAAATACAATATTAAAACTAAGGACTAATGCAGTGGCGTTAGTCCTTAATATTTGGTGTAGTATTAAATATTTATATTTTGACTAAGAGCCGATTCGGTAAGATTTTTAATAGGATGGCAATGATCACCCAGCGGCTAGAAATGTAGCCTAACTCTTTTTTATCTTTAATCTTCGTATATATTTGCTTTCCAGCTTTTTCTGTTGTTGCGGCCCAAAACATTTTTTTTCCTTGCGTCATTGGTGTTTGTACATAGCCAGGTCTTATATCTGTTACATGAACACTTTTACCAAGAGATCGTGCTTTTCTTGCTTTCTGTCTTAATCCCTCTAGATAGGTAATCTGGTAAGATTTTGCAGCATGATACGCCGGTGCGACGCAGCTTCCAAAAAGCCCAGACACAGAAGTAATTGCTAAAAGATGACCAAATCCTTGCTTTTCAAAATATCGATAGCTATAATCTGCAATTTCCGTAAACGCCAAAACATTTAATTTGTTGGCGTTATTTTCCGCATTAAATCCTCTGTTTCTATTTAAGTTTCCAATACCAGCACTTAAAATTAGTAGATCTAATCCCTCTAATACTTCTATATATTCGATTATTTTTTTTGAAGGTTCATTTTCTAAACAGTCTAAATATCTTACTTCTAAATTTTTTTCCGTAGAGTTTTGTAAATCTTGAATAATATTATTTTCAATACCAGTAATGCAAACTTTGTAATCGTTAGAAAGTAATATTTTGGTCAGTTCATAGCCTATTCCCGACGTCCCGCCTATAATAATTGCTTTTTTCAATATTATAATTTTAAACTAAACTACAATTTCTGAATAGAAACACAATAACAGAAATCAAAAAATGCAAAATATTTCTACTTTGCATTTATTAAATAACTTTCAGGGTTAAGCTTGATGGATTTAACGCAAACCTAATAATTCTGTGTTTCTAACATGCTTTCGAAGTAATTCGTTAATAAAGTTCGTTCTGCTTTACTAAGATTTGCCTCAGGATGTTGAGCGATATAACCCGGCATCGGCATCGTATAATCTTTCACAGAATGAACAGATTTTTCTAACATATTCTTCTTTAAATCACGATTAAGATTCCCCCATTCAGACAGATATAAATAATCTTTTGCTTTGTTCACGTGATTTTTGATAGACCATGATATCGGTGCAACATAAGCATAATTCGGATATCTGGTTTCATTGGAATGGCAATCGTAACAGGCTTTCTTTAAGACGACTTGTACATTTTTTGGTGTATTGTTAATCTTGATAAAATCTACTTTCGCATCAACAGGTTTATTGGTTCGATCTACCGGAATAAATTGGATGACGGCGATCACGATCAGAAACCAATAGAGAATATTTAAAAAAGTTTTCATTGAGGACTTGCTATAATTAAAGGACTATTGGGTTCTGTTTTGATTTGATCTTCTGCAATTTCAACTCCTTCTACGGGAATTACCCAAGTTTCACGAATTTCCCAAAGTGGTCTAACTTCTATTTTTTTATCAAACAGATAAACGGCTTCTGCAAAAATATTTTCTGCAAAATTAGAGGAATCCCAAATGCCATTTTCATTTTCATCTACCAACATTCGCAATTCATACGTTCCCGGTTTTAGTGCTTTGAAGTTCGCCTGCTTTGTATCTCCGTATTTAGAATAAGCAACAGTTCCACTTGTGTCAATCAGTTGCAACCAGAACTTTCGGTCGGGCGCATTTTCTAAAATTACTAAGAAATCTCCGTAATTTTCTGTTTTGTCTGCTTCAAAATCAAATCGTTTTGAAACTTTATTGCTTTCGAAAAATGAGTAAACCGTTTCTTTTGGAATTGTTAATTCGTATTTTTTTCCGTCTTTAAAGTCTGATTTGATATGAACTTCAAACGGATTCTTTTCAGAAATTTCTGCTGTAAAATCTTGTTGAATACTGTCTGAAACTAAACTCCATTTTTCGGGCTGAATTTTATCAACGAAATAATTAGAAGTCACTACGAAATCTTGTTTTGGCGCTAATAAGTTGCCGCGGTTGTTCGCAATTGCCATTTCATTCTTTTCATTGTACCGATAAAAAAGCGAAACGCTATCTTGCTTTATCCCATTATCGTAACTGAATTTCAAATTTTCCGTCGCCGTAATTCCAATATTTTGCTTAGTCGCATCAAACCAAATCGTCGCCGAATCTGATTTTGGCAGATGAGTGACTTTATAATCTTTTAATTTTTCGTTCAAAGAAACTATTTTTACCTCTTCCGGATTTCCTTCAAACGTCATTAGAACTCCTCCTGGAATTTCTTTCATTTCGAGATATTTCAACGGTTTTTGAGATGGATAAAGATTAATTTCTAAACCAGAAATACTTTTATCAACCGTAACTTTCTCTTTTAAAAAACCTACTTTTTCTTTTCCGATATCGTAAACCGAATTCGAGTTACTGTCTTCAAAAGCCACGATCCGATAATCTCCGGCTGCTAAATAATTCAGTTCAAAGTAACCATCTGGATCCGCTTTCGTAATATAATAAGGTTTCTGTCGGTAATCCATCGAATCTTTTTCCTGATAAAGTCCAACTACCAAATCTTCGTTCTTATTGTTTTTATCATTAAAGAGGCTTTTTAATTCCCCACTAATATAAAGACTATCGATTTTCTCACCTGTAGAAAAAGCAAAATTATAATAGCCTAGTGCGTTTCCTTCATTATTATCGACGATCGCATTTCCGAAATTGAAATTGTAAGTGGTGTTTGCTTGCAAAGTATCTTCCCATTTAATAAGCAAATATTTATTACCCATTCCTGAGGGAAGAATCTTGGTGATTTTCCTTAAAGGCGGCGAAATGATCAGTTGTTTATTAATGTCTTTCAGTGTAATATATTCATCAAAATCGATTCGCAGTTCTCTGATATTTCGTGGAACATTAATTCTGGGGCTGTCAATATTACTTCCGGTAACTTGTGGCGGAATGCTATCCTTTGAGCCACCTACTGGACTGCCCACTCGCGCGCAAGAAGCGAAAAGTAAACTAATGAAGACCAGAAAAAGGAATCTTTTCATGAAAAGGATTTGTGCAAAAATAAGGAATTTATTCACTGTAAATATCATCCCCTGGTTTCGGCTGCCGCGCAGCATTTTGGAGCATTATTTTTTGAAATTTTTCCTGTTCGTAAGGGAAATCTTCGAACAAACCAGAAAGTGCCAGCGCTGTATAAATCCTGGTTGAATATTTATTACCGATCGCGATAATCGTCACCTGAGATTTGAGCAGGTGAGCGAAAACAGAATTCGTCCCGTGCCACCAACCATTGTGATAAGTAAGTTTTTCATCTTCATTAAAAACCTTCATTCGAAACCCTAAACCGTAATTATTAATTCCTGGTCTTTCATTGCTATAAGGTTCGAAAATCTTTTCCTTTAAATCTGCTCTTAGAAAATCATCAGAATATAAAGCTTTAGAAAAATTTAATAAATCTCGTGGAGTAGTGTACACGTTTTTATCACCGTAAATAACATCCAATCGGTCGTAGGGATAGACGCTTGGACCCCGTTGGTAAAAAGATTTTGCAGCCGTCGTTGTATCTTTTTCCTGAAAAATGTAGGAATGATTCATTTTTAATGGATCAAAAACCATTTGCTTCATTGCTTCTGGAAAAGATTTCTCCGTCACTTTTTCGATGAGTAAAGCCAATAGGGCGTAATTCGTATTGCAATACATGAAGCCGGTATCTGTCGCTCTGGCAAGTTCTGGTTGATATCGGATCAGTAAATTTAAAACATCCTGATTCGTTAAATATTTTTTTGAATATTCGGCGGGCGCAGGTTTTATTTTTTCGATGACGTATTCGTATTTCGGTAATCCACTTCTTTGATTTAAAAGCGTGAAAACGGTCACTTTAGGATAAGGGAATTGTGGGAAATATTTGGTCAAAGGATCATCTAAATTAATCTTGCTGGCTTCTACTAATTTTAAAGTAGCCATTGCGGTGATTGTTTTTGAAATGGACGCAACGTGTAAAGCCACAGTATCGTTGATCGGTTCTTGTTTATTTCCTTGAGCAAAACCCCTATAGCCTTCGTAGAGGATTTTGTCGCCTTTCGCCACAATAAATCCGCCCCACAGATCGCCTTTTTCCCAAACGTTTTTATAGTAACGATCCAGCACAGAAATAACTGAATCTTTATCCTCTACTTTTCGGTCTTTTCTTTTAAAAATATCATCGAGGTCGACATTTCCGAAATTGGGTAAAGTGGTTTTGATTTGTTCTTCTTCAGAAATTTCTTTTTTGCAAGAAAATAAAATGGTAGAAAATAAAAGAAGAAAAATGAAGGGACTGAAAAATTTCATTAAAAGGTTTTTGGCTTGAAAAATCTTCGCAATATAGGAGAAATTCAGAAGAACCCATGAGAACGCAGTCATAAAGATTTGTTAATGCTGCGGGAATTCCGTCAGGATTTTATCCACGATTACTTGAGCCAACTTTTCTTTGCTTTGTACCGTCCAACCCGCAATATGTGGCGTGACAATTACTTTTTCTGACTGAAGCAGAAAATCCAAATCTTCATTTTTAATGTTTAAATTTTCGAAGGAGGCTTTTTCATATTCCAAAACATCTAAAGCCGCACCTTTTACTTTTCCAGCTTGTAGCGCTTTAACTAAATCTTTCGTGTTGACATTTTTACCACGCGCGGTGTTCACGAAATAGAAATTCTTTTCCATTTCTGCGATGAACTTTTCATTGATGATATAATGAGTTTCTTCTGTAATTGGAATGTGTAAACTTAGGATATCTGCGTCTTTTTTTAAATTTTCTAAAGAAACCTGGTCTGCAAATTCGTCTGCAATATTGGGTAAAATATCATAGAAGATCACTTTACAGCCAAATCCAGATAGTCTTTTAGCGACGGCTTTTCCCATGTTTCCATAGCCAATTAAACCGACCGTTTTTCCAAGCAATTCGTCGCCTCGATTTTCTTCGCGTTTCCAGATTCCATTTTTCACTTCTTGAGAAGAAATAATCAATCGATTCATTAAAATTAAAAGCGTTCCCAAAACCTGTTCAGCGACTGCGTCTCGATTTCCTTCGGGCGAACTAATCAATGTTATTCCACATTTTTCGGCGAATTCAACATTAATGTTTTCCATGCCTGCACCAACTCTTGCAATGAATTTTAAGTTTTTCCCGTGTTCTAAAAAATTCTGATCGAGCGGAATTCTGCTTCGAATAATAATTCCGTCGTAATCTGCAACTTTCATCAAAACCTCATCATATGTAGACGTGAAGTCTTCAACCAAAGTAAAACCCTTAGCGGTAAGTTGCTCTGCAATTAATGGATGATTTTTATCGAGAACGAGAATCTTCATAGTGGATTTTTGGATTTTTAGACTCGCATTTTAACTACCGAATAATTTTTTCAGTTCAACTGAATCTGCGGCTTTCATTCTTCCGGATAGGATTAAAGACAATTCTTTTCTGCGCAAAGCAGCATTAAATCGGTCTATTTCTTCTTCAGATTCGGGAACCATTTTAGGAATAGGAATAGGTCTGTTGAATTCATCAACGGCGACAAAAGTGTAAATTCCAGAATTGGTGTGAATCTTTTTTTGATTGATGGGATCATCTAACCAAACATCCACATAAATTTCCATTGAAGTTGAAAAAGCACGTGAAACTTTAGATTCCAAAACCACAATTCCACCTTCGGGAATCGGATAATCAAATGAAACGTGATTTACAGAAGCTGTCACCACACGTCTTTCACAATGTCTCGCCGCAGAAATAGAAGCGCATCGATCCATTTTCGCTAAAAGTTCACCACCGAATAAATTTCTTAAAGAATTCGTTTCGTTAGGTAAAACGATATTGGTCATTATGGTTAGCGATTCCGACGCTTTTTTGGTTTTTTCCATTTGGTTTTTGAATAGTTTTTTGAACTCCATTTTTTAACTGGAGGTTTGATCACTGAAGTGGCCTTTTGCAATGAATCATTTTTAATAGAATCTTGTACAAACTTGACGGCGTTCAGCGAATCAATATTTAAAGTGTCTTTTTTTACGGCAATTACTTGTTTTTTCGGCTCTGTAGTTAAGACAGACTTTTTACCGAAAATCATTTCCGGCTGCGTAACTCCAAAATAAGTAAGCGCTAGAATGCCCAGAATTAAAGGAACGAGCCAATAAATTGTTTCACTCAACCGGTAAGAATTCCCAGTTTTAGTAGAACTATTTTTTATCTCGGACAAATTGATTTCCTCTAAGCCATAAAAGTCTGGCGAAAGATTGTCAATCCTAATTCCGGAAAAAATAATTTTGCTTTCGTCTAAAAAAAATGTTCCTAAGTTTTCTACCTGAACTTTTTTGTCCTTATACAGCGTTGCCTTCCAATAATTAACTTGCTTTTTAATTTCTTGGTCAGCCTCAACTTCTGAAATGCTTTTTTGTGTTGCGAAGAAACTGCTGAACTCATTTTCGCCTGCAGATGCTTCACTTTTAAACGCAATTTCTGTAGCCGGCGGTAAGATGTTTTTCACTTGTTCGTCTAGTACCGCATTAATATTTTGCAAGTAAAAAGTACCAAATCCTGGAAATGAAACACTGCCGTGTTTTTTTACAAATTCGAGAAGAAATAAAGAAAAATTCATACGGAGGCAAATTTATGATTTTTGATTGATTTAATCAAAAGAAAAAAGACCGCTTAGAATGCATTCTCTTTTCGTAGGAGAGTTCATTTACTTCTCACTTATTTAAATTTCAGGCTCATGCCGAACATAAAATTTGTTCCGGCTTGTGAAAAATAGAAAGGATTTTGGTCAGCCACAAACCCATTATTCACATATTTCTGATTTAAAATATTGTTGATCAGTAATTTGAAATCGACTTCAACTCTATTTAAAGGTAAAGTGTAAACCGCATTAAAATCAGTCAAAAAATAATCGTTCAGTTTTAAATTCTCATTATTCGTGTTGTCTAAAAATTGACTTCCTGCATATTGATTTTGAAGGCCTAGGCGGAAATTTTTCGTTGGTGAATAATTCACTAAAACATTTCCTATAACTTCTGGCGAAAATGAAATGGGTGTATTTCCTAAACTTTCAAGTCCACTTCCTGTTTCATTTGTAAATTCTTTGTTTTCATTTTTACTTAAAGTGAAGTTTCCGGATATATTCCATTGCTCAGATAATTTTGCCAAAGCACCGACTTCAACTCCCATTCGATAACTCTTCCCCGAATTAATTCGCATAAATTCTCCAATGTCATTGATCTTTCCATTCAAGACTAATTGATTCACGTAATTCATGTAATATATGTTGGTGGTGAGAGAAACGGTTCCAAATGATTTCTCTAAACCTGCTTCAAAATCATGAAGTTTCTCAGGTTGAATTTCGGTATTCGCAAATAAGTCTTTACGGTTAGGTTCACGATGAGCATGGGCATAAGAAAGGAATAGTTTTCCGCCGCTTATTTTGTAATTAAGACCCATTTTCGGATTAAGAAAGAGCCAATTCTTGTCTAATTCTACTCCTTCATCATCACCTTTCTGAATGATTTTAGTATCGTAATTAATGTTTCTTAATTGCAGATCTCCATACAATTCGAAACGGTTCAGTTTTATAATTCCTTTTGCAAAACCAGCGATTTCACTTTTAATTCCGTCATTTCTATAATATTCATGTTCGAAAATTTCAGGAAAATAAACGCCTGAAACAGTTCCGAAATGCTTTCCCTCGTACTGATTAGCGATAAGACCAAAATTCAAATCGAGGTTTTCAAACTTTCCGTATAAGGTAGAAACGGCGCCGTAGAAATTATTATCGAGCCATTTCTTTCGGACGAAATCGGTGCGTTTGACCTCTTTATTATTAACTAATAAATTAGGTAAGTTGTATTTAGAAAACTTTGCATCTTGTTTATAATTTTCATAAAATCCTTTTCCTCTGGTGTAGTGCAATGTAGTTTCCAGATTCCAATGCGAGTTTAGATTTTGCTCCCACAACAACTGGTAGTGATTCTGTCGGTAGTTGTCGGTTTCATTATCGTAAAAATCAATGATGTTTTCCCAATTTGAATCGTAGATCGCGCCAGAATTATTAAATTTCGGATTTTCTTCCCATGTTTTTCTGTCGATGGCATTCCAGGCTTGATAAGTTTTTTGTTTTCCACCAAAAGCCAATAATTTAATTTTGGTTTTATTTTCTTCAAAAAGTGCAGAGAAACTATAAGAATTTAGATCCGAAACTGCGCGGTCAATATAACCATCTGAGTGAATTTTAGTATATCTTCCCATCAATGACAATCGATCTTTCCAAATCTTTCCACTTCCTACTTCCGCAGAATATTTATAAGTATTAAAAGAGCCGTAAGCATTATCTGATTTCACATAAAACTGTTCTTCCGGATCTTTCGAAATAATATTGACACTGGCGCCAAAGGCAGAAACTCCGTTCGAAGAGGTTCCCACGCCGCGCTGAATAACAATCTGCGAGGCGGAACTTGTAAGATCAGGAACATTCACAAAGAAAGTTCCTTGTGATTCAGAATCATTGTACGGAACGCCGTTCAACATTACATTAATTGCGGTTCCACCAACGCCTCGAATTCTAAATCCCGTGTACCCAACTCCGTTTCCAGCATCGGAAGTTGAGATAACAGACATTTGATTTTTTAATAAAATCGGCAGATCCTGACCGAGATTTTTCCCACCCAGATCTTTTTCGACGTTGATAATTTCTTTGGTGACCGGAAGTCGTTTTAAAAAGTTGATACTTTCAATCTCCTTGGTCTGGAGAGAGTCGTGCACGGTGTTTTGTGCAAAGTAGAAGGGACTTGCGATAAGTCCTAAAAAAATAAATCCTTTCATTCTTTTAATTTTTAAGATTAATTGAATAAAAGGGGTCGATTGTTATACGGTTTCGAGCGACATTTAAAATGAAGTCGAATTGTCCCTAAACAGCATTACCTGTTCTAGGTTCATTGGGTATAATCTCAGCTTTTCACAGCACCCCTTTAATTTCTGAGTGCAAAACTACTGAAATTTTTCCTCAATAAGACTTGTTGTTGATATCAACGTAGTAATAATCTGAACCGTTTTTGGTGACTTCAAACAAACGGGCAATTTTCCAACTGTAATTTCTTTTGATATCGGTGTATTCGAAGGGAATAATGATCTTACTGTTAACGTCAATAATTCCAAATTTATTATTTTGCACAGCGATGATCATTGGGTTTTTTAAGTCATCTCCTTCTAAAATATGTAAATACTGAAATTGCGGGTAAATGGTGAACTGTCGGTAATCGCCGGGATTTTCAAATTTAGAATCTTCGATTATTCCGTACGCGTGATTCATAATATAAGCGTGGAATAATTGAGCCTTAAATTCTGATCGACATTTGCCCAAATCATCATTTTTAAAGTGATATACTCTTTTTCCGGCTTGATTGATTCGATAATCTTTCTCATTCAATCTTACCGACGCATATTCTTTTGATCCAAATTTTCGAGTTTTTAAATTTTCGGAATTGAGTAAATTACAATCTTCAGTAAAAAAACCAACGTTGCTATAAATGGCTGGTATGATTGTTTTTCCTATTTGATTAGTGAAGCCATA
>JBBSRZ010000065.1:0-14285 GCA_038242555.1 Flavobacteriales bacterium
ATTTCAATAAATAATTATTATCTTTGACGCAGTTATAAACATTAAGAAAATGAAATTACCAAAGTTTTTATTAGCAGACAATTCAGATTTTCCTGAAGATTTATTCGTAGTTCACACCGAATACCCAAGATTTGTTTTGAATGTTGAAGAAGAGGAAGTAGAATGGTTCGATGATCTAGAAGGAGATGACGAAGAAACAGTAGCAGACGAAGCCACTAAAGTAGTCGAAGCCGCTTTCAAATGGTGCGACGAAGAACTCGCAAAATATGACGAGGAAGACGACGAAGAATAAATAAGACATAAAAAAGGAACTCCAAACAGAGTTCCTTTTTTTTATTGCAATTTTCTAAAACTGAATATTATAATTTCGTGAACTTTAATAATAATAGTTTGTCCTTATATAATTCTAAAGTATTTCCGTCTACCACATATTTATTGGCTGCGCCGAGCATCGAAAAATAATTAGTTTCTTCGCTCATATTATCACACGCTTTTTTAGTTGCCCCAATATTATTGGTCGAAAAATTACCTACGGTACGATCAATCATCAAATCAGCGAAGTAATTATTGCAACCTCCATTTCCAGTAATTTTTGAAGACTCAATCAGAAGCGTCGCTTTTTTCCCTTTTACATTTATATTATCGGCTAATGTCCACTGCGTATCGATAATGTTAGGCTGCGCGGTACCAACTTTTGATTTTGAACTCGACACTGTTGAACAAGAAGCCATCGTTGCAGTTGCAAAAATCGCCAAGGAAATATTTCTAAAAATATTCTTCTGTTGGAAGTTGATTACTTTCATTTTTAAAATTTTTGTAATTCAAATTTAAGTAATAATATCGAGTTTATAGATTCTCGCTCGAATTATTATTACTGGAGAAAACAAAAAAACATTTCGATCTGAAATGCTTTTTTGTTTAGTTTATAACTGAATATCTTAAGATCTTAATTCTGCTGCAAATTCTTTTTTAAAGGTTTTAATTAAAGAATTCATCACTTCAGAAATATCTTTCTCTTCTAAGGTTTTTTCTTCATTCAAAAGTTCAAAACTCATGGCGTATGATTTCTTTCCTTCTGGCAAATTCTTGCCTTCGTACACATCAAATAAATTAATGTTTTTTAAATATTTCGAAGGATTGTTTCTGGCTGCTTTAAATAAGTCGGCGTAAGAAACATTTTTATCAATCAACAATGCCAAATCTTTTCGGGTTTTATTAAATTTAGAAATATCTTTAAATTTCAAATTCCCTTGTTTTCGGAAACTCTGGGCAACTTCCAACTCAATCTCCGCGTAAAAACACTCTTGCTCGATATCGGCATCTTTTAATAGGTCCGGAGCAACTTTTCCTATTCTTGCAAGTGTTTTACCGTTCGCAGTTAATTCGATCGCATCTGAAAACCGAATATCTTCTAAATACTTTTCTTCAATCGTTACCGGAATTGAATCTAATAATACTTTCACATAAGATTTTACTCTGTAAAAATCAGTAAGTGATTTTGGTTGTATCCAGTTTTCTGCTTCATCTCTCCCAGAAACCAAAATTCCCAATTGCTTCCGCTCAACGTAAGTTTGCTTTTTATGATAAATTTTACCTAATTCGAAAAATTTAATATTTTGATTCTTTCTTTTAATATTGTAATCTGCATTTTCCAAAAGTCCTTCTAACAAAGATTTTCGCATAAAAGCTAAATCGCTACTTAAAGGATTTAATAACCGCACTGCGTCGGTTTCATCTTTTACAGTAGTTAAAGAATTATTCATCACCTCATTAAAACCATTGCTTTGCAACGTTCTCGCCCAAGCGTTTTCTAAAGCGTCTTGATCGTCAAAACTTAACTTTATCGGCGTAAAAGAAATTTTCTGCGGAGATTCAACCTTGTTATAACCGTAGATCCTCAATATTTCTTCAATCACATCTATTTCTCTCGTCACATCAACTCTGTACGCGGGAACCGATAATTCTAATCCATTTTGAATTTCATTTAGAATCGTGATCTCCAGTGATTTTAGAATTTCCTTGATCTTTTCATTGTGGATTTTTGTCCCTAAGATCTGCTCTACTTTAGAATAACGCAGAATAATATAATGATCCTCAATTTTTGTAGGATAATGATCTAATAAATCACCAACCAAATTCCCACCAGCGATTTCAGTGATCATTTCGATTGCGTGAGTTAATGCAGTTCTCGTCATATTAGGATCAACTCCACGTTCGAACCGGAAAGAAGCATCGGTATTTAGACCGTGAAACTTCGCGCCTTTTCTAACTCCAATAGGATTGAAATAAGCACTTTCTAAAAAGATCGTTTTGGTATTTTCAGAAACTCCAGAATTTTGTCCACCGAAAACTCCCGCAATACACATTGGGTTATTCTCGCCGTCTTTGATCATGATTTCAGAACCGTTCAAAGTTCTTTCAACACCATCTAAAGTTGTGAATTTCGTTCCCGGTTCATTCACTCCAACTCTTACTTTTTTACTAGTAATTTTATCAGCATCAAATGCGTGAAGTGGTTGTCCTAAACCATGAAGAATATAATTGGTGATATCTACAATATTATTAATAGGACTTAAACCAATTGCCTTTAAACGATTTTTTAACCAATCTGGAGACGACTTAACTTCGATATTTTCAATAATTGCACCCAAATATTTCGGAGCAAGTTCTGAATTTTCAACTTCAATTTGAAAACCATGATTCCCTTCATTCGATAAAGGTTTCGCGGCTAATTTTTCGAAGTTTGTACTATTTTGATGGGTTGTTAAATAGGCATTTAAATCACGAGCAACTCCATAGTGAGACATTGCGTCTGTTCTGTTTGGAGTTAAGCCAATTTCAAAAACTTGATCTTCGGTCAGGTCAAAATAATCGGCGAAGTTTTTTCCAACTTCGTATTTCGTTTCATCTAATATCATGATTCCGCCGTGATCATCGCTCAAGCCTAATTCGTCTTCAGCGCAAATCATTCCCTGAGAAACTTCACCTCGAATTTTAGCCGCTTTGATCTCAAATGAACTTCCGTCTTTTGCATAAATTTTAGTCCCAACAACGGCAACAGGAACTATTTGTCCCGCGGCAACATTTGGTGCGCCACAAACAATATTTAAAATTTCATCAGTTCCAATATCAACGGTCGTAACTTTCAATTTATCAGCGTTTGAATGTTGTTCGCAAGTCAAAATCTTACCAACAACAATTCCCTCTAAACTTCCTTTAACTGATTCAAACGGATCAATTCCTTCGACTTCCAAACCGATATCAGTAAGATATTCACCAATTTTTTCGGTTTTCAGATCAGTCTTAATATATTCTTGGAGCCAGTTATTTGAGATTTTCATTTCAGATTAATTTCAGAGATTAGTTTCCTTTTTCGCAACCAATTATTTCGGAATTGCAGAGGTGCAAATATCGTGATTCTGCAGGATAAAAAAAAATTGAGTTTCAAAAAATTTGAAACTCAATTTATATATAATTAAATTATTCTTAACGCTATTCTTACATTCCGATTACCGGCATAGAAAGCATTAACAATTGTTCTTGATCTTCTAAACCGTCAACGGGTTCAATAATTCCTGGTCTGTTCGGTTGCGACATTTTCATCGTAATATCATCAGCAGAAAGTACCGATAACATTTCAGTTAAAAACTTAGAACTAAAACCGATGTTAATATCTTCACCATTGTAATCACACGGAATCTGCATATCTGCTTTGTTTGCAAACTCAGTATCTTCAGCATGTAAATGAAGAATATTTCCCGATAATTTAAAACGAACCTGGTTGGTAGATTTATTCGACATGATCGACGCTCTTCTAATTGAATTCAATAAAAGACTTCTATTGATCGTCAACACATTTGGATTTTCTTTTGGAATAACAGCTGAATAATTAGGATATTTCCCATCGATCAAACGACAGATCCAGATATTATTTCCAAAGGTGAACTTCGCCATATTCTCATTAAACGCAATCAAAACATCTTCGCTAGAAGACGCCAAAATACTTTTGAAAATAGCCAAAGGTTTTTTAGGCATAATGAATTCTACCGGTTCAGCGTTCATTAAATCAGTTCTCTTATAAACAACTAATCGGTGTGAATCTGTAGAAACGAAATTGGTTTCATCTTCTTTAAACTGGAATAAAACTCCCGTCATCACTGGACGCAAAGAATCATTGCTGGTTGCAAATAAAGTATTGTTTAAAGCTTCAGATAAAATACCGGCAGAAATGGTTACGCTTTGAGCAGCATCAAATTCAGGAATTTCCGGATAATCGTCTGCGTGATCAAGAGCGACAGCGAAATTATCTTTCTCATCTAAAATCTCTAGCAATTTTCCGTTACCATCTTCTGCATCTTTCACAGAAAGCGTAAGCGGCTGGTCACCATAAGTTTTTACAAATTCCTGAAATATCTTAGCAGGAACAGCGATTTTTCCTTCAACGTCGGACTTCACTTCCAAAGAAGTTATTAAAGTCGTTTCGCCGTCGGAAGCCGTAACTTTTAAAATATCTCTTTCAATTTCAAACAAAAAGTTCTCAAGAATCGGCCTTGACTGAGAATTGGAAATAACTCCGCTCACAGTTTGTAGGGCTTTTTGCAATTCACTACTTGAAACAATAAATTTCATAAAACTCAATTATTATTAATTTCACAAATATATAAATTAAACCCTTAAGAACGCAATATTCAGGAGTATAAAAAGAGACTCCAAAAAAAAGTTACCAACAATAGTCACTCTATTTTTCGTTCATTTTTGACGCCTTTGTTCCATCGAGTTTAATTGACAAAGCGAGGTAGAGAAAATGGAGGTTTTTATTGCCGTAGTGCGCAAATTCCTTTTGCCATAGATAACCGGGCGAAATGGAAAATGTTTTATCGATTTGATAACTGAGACCGGCGAAAACTCGGTTACGAGCAAACAAAGGTTTTTCTGTGGTCACAAAAAAAACTTCATCATAAACATTCGCAGAAATAGTTCCGGTTTCTACTTCCTCGGAATTTAAAGGGACCGAAATATTAAGTCGGTATCGCAGTCGAATGCGATCTGTATGTTCATCTTTTAATGGACTATAAAACCAACTTTTCTCCGCCCGAACTCGATTTTCAAATTCGAATTTTCCGGCTTGTAATTCATAAGAATCTTGCAACCAAATTCGAAATTCTTCTTTGTCGAGGGAGTGATTCTTATAATTTGCATATCGTCCGAGACCGATTAACGGTTTATGATTTTCGCTTAATTTATATCCCAAACCACCTTTGATTTCGTAATAATCTGGATACGTAAAATCTGCAGTTCCGCGAAGTTGTCCCTCAGTATAAAAGAAAAATCGATCGCTCAATTTATAATTAATGTTGATGACATTATAACTTGATATATTTTCTTTTTGCGCTGCAATCTTCAACCCAAAAAAGAAAACGGAAAATAATAGTAGTCTTTTCAACATCGAACAAAAATAATTAATTTATATATTCAAAAGACATTAAATAAATTTAATATTAAAGTCCAATGTTATAAGTGAAACCTAAGTGAAACCACCTTTTAGGCATCAGAACGCCGAATGTTTCTGTATAATCAGAGTTCGTAATATTGTTAACTAAAACGTAGACGTTTAAATGCTTGAAATCGTAACTCAACTTTTCGTCGAGCAACTGATAACTTCCTGTTGTCACACGCTCGTTATAACGATAGATTAATTGGTTCGTAAAATTCTTTAAAAATTTATTCTCCAATTTTGCTACAAACTGATGTTTTAAATTTTCCATGACATATCTGGAAATGAGATTTTGCGGCTCTTTTGCTTTGCTGTCCAAATACGTATAACCCACCGAATATGATTTTACAAAAGCGTTGAATTTCTGTCCCACTTCTACTTCTACTCCATTGGTTTCTATTCTTCCGATATTTTCGGCTTTCCAAATTGCGTCTGCAGTTTCCTTTACCCAGTCAATCGAATTATCTGAAGTTCTATTGAACAAACTCACTTTCGCGAAGAAATTATTGTTCTGAAAACGGTATCCAAGTTCTGAAGAAAGTGCATTTTCAGGTTTTAAATTTGGATTACCCAGTTCGGTTTTACTGACATAATATAAATCAGTGAAAGTCGGAATTCGGTTTACTTTCGCGATATTTCCATAAATCTTATGGTTTTCATTAAAGTCAAATCCGACATCTAAGCCTGGGTAGAAAAAGTTTCCAACCTTATCATAATTCGCCCAAGAAATTCCTGGAGAAATTTGTAATTTATTTTGAAGGAAGGAGAAATGATGTTCAAAGAAAAGTTGAGTTAAAAATCGTTCTTGCGGACCCAAATTATTACTGGCCAAAAACTCTTTTCTCAATTCTACACCTAACCCGGTTGTTCCTAGGTTTGATGAGTAGGAGCCGTTCACTTCTGCACCGATATTATTTCCGATGTGCATATTTCGGTAAACTTCTGCTTTCGCACGGTTAAATAAATACAAATCCTGACCTCTTCTCCAGTATATATTTGAATTTAAATTGAACCGATTAAACTTTTTTTCAAGACCTAGAGAAACGATAGAAGCCTGCGTTTCTTCATATTGTTCAGTCGCTGTGGGCGTAGAATAAAAGCCATTTGCGCCGAACTTCTTTTCTTGAATTCCGGCCTGAAATTTTAACTGGCCATCATGGATATTGATTTGATTTTGATAAAAAACATTGTTAATTTTATAATCGGTGTTGTAGCGATAACCTTCAGAACTAGAAGAATTGGCTTGTACGAAACTGGAAACTTTATCATTGCCAAAGTGCGCACCTAAGCCTAAAGAATACGTAGCATAATCTCCGCCACTTGCAGAAAAAATTACTTTTTCCTCTGAACTTGGTTTGGTGATAATATTTACGACGCCTGCATATGCATTTTGTCCAAATCTTCTGGCCGCGGGACCTTTGATGATCTCAATCTTTTCTACGGAAGCCAAATCGAACGGAAGACTCATGGTATTATGACCTGTCTGCGAATCGTTCATTCGAACGCCATTCACTAAAAGTAAAACCTGCTCGAAACTACTTCCACGAAGTGAAATATCTGCCTGAACTCCATTTCCGCCACGTCGGCGAATATCAAATCCAGTATATTCTGCTAAAAGTTCTTCTACACTTTTCGAGGGAGAATTGGCGATTTCTTCTTTTGAAACAACCGTAATATTTTCATTAACTCGCTTTATCGGAAGTTCTAAAAACTTTCCTTTAACGGTAACTTCCGTGATATTACTTTCTTTTTCTTGCGCTGATAATGGAGAAAAAATACCCAAAAGCAAAACACTTACAATAACTCTTCGCATATTCTAAATTATTACGTTTCTATTCTATGAATTTAATAATCATTAAAATCTTTAAAATCACCATGTTTAAAAGCACTTTTGGTGTTTTAACGGGGCAAATATATTTAAGAATATCGCAGAAAAACAAGTATTTTTTTAACTAAAATTTTTGTATTGCATAAAAAAAGATGCAGTACCAAGGTATTGGATCTACTAAAACTTAATTTATTCCTTTATCTTTTTCTCATCAAATGTGTAATCAAATCATTCAGAATTTTTCTCATGAGATTATTACGTATTTGTTGACACAAATATTGTGAAATCCAGAATATAAAGCTAATTATTCTGAAGAATATTCTGCTAAAAAATCCGTATTTTTGTAGGCTTTAAATTTTACAGTAATGATGCCCACCGATATAGATATTAAAAAACAACTTTTCGTAAAAAACGCCCATCTTAATAACCTCAAACATATTGATGTTCTGATTCCTAAGAACAAACTCATTGTGATTACCGGCGTCTCTGGGAGTGGAAAATCTTCCCTGGCATTCGACACCATTTATGCTGAAGGACAAAGAAGGTATGTAGAAAGTTTGAGTTCCTACGCCAGACAATTTTTAGGGAAATTAGAAAAACCAAAAGTAGATGACATCAAAGGTTTGGCACCTTCGATCGCGATTCAGCAGAAAGTTATTTCCTCGAATCCACGCTCTACGGTCGGAACTTCAACAGAAGTTTACGATTATTTGAAATTGTTTTTTGCGCGTGTTGGGCGAACCTATTCTCCAGTTTCCGGAAATGAAGTCAAAAAAGATTCGGTAACGGATGTGATTAATTTTATTGAAGAAAATGAAAATCAAACGTTCTTGTTGAGAACACCTTTAAAATTCGATGTTGAAAAATTCACCGAGCAAGTCAACACTTTGAAGCTTTCTGGTTTTACACGATTAGAAGTTAATGGAAATGTAGCTGGGATCGAGGATTTAGAAAGTTTCGGTTTTGTACCGGAAGTTGATATGGAAATTCAGTTGGTGATCGACCGTTTCAGTTATGAAGAAGACGAAAGTTTTTTACAGCGATTAGCAGATTCTATTCAAATGGCTTTTTACGAAGGTCATGGTTATTGCTCGTTAAAGAATATTGAAACAGGCGACATCCGGGAGTTCTCTAACAAATTTGAACTTGATGGAATGGAATTCATGGAGCCGAATGTTCACTTTTTCAGTTTTAATAATCCCTATGGCGCTTGTCCAGAGTGTGAAGGTTACGGAAAAGTAATAGGGATTGATGAAGATCTTGTGATTCCAAATAAAAACTTATCGGTTTTTGAAGAAACCGTGGCCAGTTGGAAAGGCGAAAGCATGAGCGAGTGGAAAAGAAATTTCATCAAAAAAGCGAAAGATTTCCCGATTCATAAACCGTATCATCAGTTAACCAAAGAGCAGAAAAATTATTTATGGAAAGGCGATGGAACTTCAGGTTTTCCATCAATCAATAATTTCTTCAAAATGCTGGAGGAAAATTTATATAAGATTCAATATCGCGTAATGTTGTCTAGATTTCGCGGAAAAACTTTATGTCCGAGTTGCGAAGGATTGCGTTTGCGCGAAGAGACTAAATGGGTAAAAATTGACGGACATAATATTCAATCCGTAATCGATTTGCCTTTAGATGAGTTTTTACCTTTGATCAAATCAATGGAACTCAACAAACACGACTCCGAAATCGCGAAACGTTTGTTATATGAAATCACGACGCGTTTAGAGTTTTTGGACAAAGTAGGTTTAGGTTATTTGACCATTAACAGAACATCGAACACGCTTTCTGGTGGAGAAAGTCAACGGATTAATTTGGCCACTTCTCTCGGAAGTTCATTGGTTGGATCCATTTATATTTTAGATGAGCCTTCGATTGGTTTGCATTCTCGCGATACCGAAAATTTAATTGAAGTTTTAAAAAATCTTCGTGATCTAGGAAATACGGTAATTGTTGTTGAACACGACGAGGACGTAATGAAAGCGGCTGATTATATTATTGATATTGGTCCAGAAGCAGGTTATCTTGGTGGAGAATTAGTATTCGCTGGAAACTTTGATGAATTAGAAGACGCAGACACTTTAACTTCAAAATATTTAACAGGAAGATTAGAAATAAAAGTTCCGGAAACGCGCAGAAAGCCCAAAGAGTGGATTAAAATAAAAGGCGCCAGACAGAATAATTTAAAAAATATTGACGTTAATATTCCACTCGAATGTTTGGTGGTAATTACTGGGGTCTCGGGAAGTGGTAAATCGACTTTAATGAAAGAAGTTTTAACCAACGAAATTCAGATTCAATTAGGAATGGGAGGAAAAAAAGGCGATTACGATTCCGTCGAATTTCCATCAAAACTCATTAAGAATATTGAATTGATCGACCAAAATCCGATTGGTAAATCTTCTCGGTCGAATCCGGTTACTTATTTGAAAGCTTACGATGATATCCGAGATTTATTCTCGAAACAAAAATTGGCGAAAATGCAGGGCTTAATGCCGAAACATTTTTCCTTTAATGTAGACGGTGGTCGTTGCGAAGAATGCAAAGGTGAAGGTGTAATCACCGTTTCGATGCAGTTTATGGCGGATATCGAATTAGAGTGTGAAACCTGCCATGGGACGCGCTTTAAAAATGAAATCCTTGAAATCAGATTCGACGAAAAAAACATTTCTGATATCCTTCACATGACGGTTGATGAAGCCTTAGAATTTTTCGCGGATAACGATCAGAAAAAAATCGTGACGAAATTAAAACCGCTACAAGACGTTGGTTTAGGCTATTTACAGTTGGGACAAAGTTCTTCTACGCTATCTGGCGGTGAAGCGCAACGAGTTAAACTGGCTTCGTTTTTAGTGAAAGGTGCAACGACAGATAAATCATTATTTATTTTTGATGAACCTTCGACCGGTTTGCACTTTCACGATATTAATAAGTTATTGACCTCACTTCAAGCTTTAATAGAATTAGGACATTCGGTGCTCGTCATTGAACATCAGCCAGACATTATTAAAACGGCAGATTATATTATCGACATCGGTCCAGAAGCTGGGAAATACGGTGGCGAAATTGTTTTTGCGGGAACACCAGAAGATTTAGTGAAAAGTAAAGAGTCACATACAGGACAGTATTTAATTGAGAAATTAAATTAATGACAACTTTTCAAATTTAAAATAAAACTTAAGCCAACTTTTCGGAGTTGGCTTTAATTTTGAGAATAATTTTCCATTTAAAGAATCCTGATTTAAAGAAATATTAAATTTGAATTGCAATTGGCTTCATAGTTCAACGGATAGAACAAAAGTTTCCTAAACTTTAGATCCGGGTTCGATTCCCAGTGAGGCTACAAAACAAAAAGAACCAAGTTCAACTTGATTCTTTTTAAATTTTAAGAAAGTAGATCTTATAAACTATTTTTTATCGACAACAATTCTGTCTTTTCTGTTCGCCAGTTCCCAAGCCGTTGCAAAAACCAATTGAGTTCTTTGTCTTAGAGAAACATAATCGATTTTGTCTGGCGTATCACTTGGTTTGTGGTAATCTTCGTGAATTCCATCAAAATAGAAAACAACAGGAATTCCATTTTTTGCAAAGTTGTAGTGATCAGAACGGTAATATAATCGGTCTTTATCGTTCGGATCATCATATTTGTAATTCAATTCTAAATTCACCGTTTCGTTATTTGCGTTCTCACTAATTTTCTTTAAATCAGAACTCAACATATCAGAACCTATCACATAAACATAATCTTTTCCGCAATTGGCCGGATCACATCTTCCGATCATATCGATGTTTAAATTTGCAACCGTATTGGCTAAGGGAAATATCGGATTATCGGTGTAATATTTAGACCCAAGCAATCCTTTCTCTTCACCCGTAACATGTAGAAATAGAATCGAACGTTTCGGACTTTTACCCGCTTTTTTACTCATTTGGAAAGCTTCTGCCAATTCCAAAAGCGCAACTGTTCCACTTCCGTCATCATCAGCGCCATTATATACTTCGCCATTCGCCATCCCGACATGATCATAATGCGCAGAAATTACGATGACCTCTTCCGGTTTCTCCGTACCTTCTATAAAAGCGAGGACATTTTGAGATTGGGGAAGATTACCTTTCCGAGTCTTTAAAACTTCACTGGGAACGATCTGATAAAAAGAAGTCATAGATTTAGGATGAGAAACACCCATTTTTTGATATTGATCCACTAAGTATTTGGCGGCTCTTCGCTCGCCCTCACTCCCAGTATCTCTACCTTCCATATCATCTGCAGCGACGATATAAAGATGGGTTTTTAATTCATCGGAGGTAATTGATTCATACGATTTCTTAAACTGTGTTCCCGTATAAGAAAGGTTGGTTGCACAACTCTGTAAGAGCGCAAAAGCCAAGGGAAGTATAAAATACTTAGAAATTTTCATGCGTTAATTTTTTTTAAAGGTTTAAAGATAGTTTTTAATTTTAATACTCACTTCACTGAATTACAACTCACAGTTCTTTTTTTTGGCTAAATCTTAACTATTTGAATTAAAAATTAGGAAAACTATTCACTAATTTTGATATTCATGGTGTTCACGAGATTATTTATAGTTCTGTACATCATTTAAATTTCGGTTTAATAAACAGTATTATGAAAATCCCATCCTTTTCTAATGTTTCAAAAAAAATAGTTTTCACCTCTTTAATCTGTTGTATGTCAATCCCTTCAAATGCTCAAACCACTAACAACACCCTTTCCGCTTCAGAAAGTGATCCCAATAAATTAGGCTGGATGCAAGGCTTTCCACCGCCAAAAGATAAAATTCTCAATGCTGGAGATGGATCCTTTTTTAATTTTCCCGCCATTCGGTGGAGTGTTGTTCATATGCGACAATTGATGCCAACTGTAGAAGTTTCTCGTGGGTTACTGGCGCCGAAACCTTTGACTTATCATTTAGATAAAAGTATAGATGCGTTGGAATTTTTACCCTGGGGCGAAAAAGAAAAAATGACGTGGGAACAATCTCTTCAGAAAAATTATGTGGATGGAATTTTGATTTTACATAAAGGAAATGTTGTTTACGAAAAATACTTTGGTGCCTTAAAAGAGGATCGTGTTCACGCAGTAATGTCATTAACCAAATCTTTTACGGGAACTTTAGCCTCAATACTGGTAGCTGAAGGTTTGATCGACGAAAATAAAAAAGTAGTCGCTTATGTTCCTGAATTAAAAAATTCCGCTTTTGCTGATGCTACGGTTCGGCAAGTAATGGATATGACCACTGCTTTAAAATACAGCGAAGAATACGCAAATCCCAAAGCAGAGATCTGGGATTTTTCCGCCGCTGGAAATCCGCTACCAAAATCAAAAGATTATAAAGGTCCGATCGGTTATTATGAATATTTAGAAACAGTGAAAAAGCAAGGAACACACGGAGAAGCGTTTGGTTATAAAACCGTTAACGCCGACGCGCTCGGCTGGGTTATTTCTAAAGTCACAGGGAAATCTGTGGCGGAATTATTATCTGAAAAGATCTGGAGCAAAATCGGCATAGAGCAATCTGCTTATTATCAGGTTGATGCTTTGGGAATTCCTTTTGCGGGAGGTGGTTTTAATGCAGGACTTCGTGACCTCGGACGGTTTGGTGAACTCATCAGAAATAAAGGAAAGTTTAATGGCCAGCAAATCTTTCCTTCTCAAGCAGTTTCCGATATCGAAAAAGGCGGTAATAAAGCGACCTTCGAAAAGTCAAAACATCCCTTATTAAGAGGTTGGTCTTACCGAAATATGTGGTGGATGACCGAAAATGCTCACGGCGCTTTTGCCGCGCGAGGCGTTTATGGGCAAACCATTTACATTGATCCAAAAGCCGAAATGGTGATCGTTCGTATGGCTTCTCAACCAACTGCAGATAATAGTGCAAATGATCCCTGGTCTTTACCCGCTTATGAAGCCATCGCAACCTATTTAATGAATAAAAAATAAAATTTAAAAATATGAATACATCAGACCTATTTAATTTAAAAGGAAAAACTGCCATCGTAACCGGTGGAGGAAACGGAATTGGAAAAGCCAGTTGTAAAATGCTCGCTGCCTTTGGAGCGAACGTCGTCGTATCTGACTATAATCTAGACGACGCGAAAGAAGTCGTTCAGGAAATCGAAAACGACGGTGGTTCTGCCATCGCAGTTGATTGCGATGTGACGAAAGATGAAGCACTAGTACGCTTGGTCGATGAAACTATTAATAAATATGGAATTATTAATATTCTAGTAAATAACGTTGGCGGTGGTGGTGCCGGGAAAGAAGATCCGTCCAAAATCGACGTCGCACAGTTCAAGAAAGTATTTGAAATGAATGTGTTCAGCATGTGGCGTCTGTGTCAGTTAGTTTCACCGCACATGAAGAAATCTGGATACGGAAGTATCATCAATATGTCGTCGATGGCGAGTGTTAATACCAGTCCAGCGATTAGTGCTTACGCTTCTTCCAAAGCAGCAATAAATCATATGACCAGAAATTTAGCTTTCGATTATGGTCCAGAAATTCGCGTGAATGCCATTGGTCCGGGTGCCGTTCGAACGCACGCATTGTCTACCGTTTTAACGCCAGAAATTGAGAAGAGAATGTTGGCGCACACTCCTTTAGAAAGATTAGGAGAAGCCGACGATATTGCTGGAGCAGTACTCTATTTCGCTTCGCCTGTTTCTAATTGGGTAAGTGGACAAGTTTTATTTGTGAATGGCGGCGGAACGCAGACGCTGGATTAGAAGTCTGATGATGGATGATGGATGATGGATGATGGATGATGGATGATGGGTGATGGGTGATGGGTGATGGGTGAAATTTCGATATAATTAATGACCAGTGAATTTATTTTCGCTGGTTTTGTTTATTGTTTTTATTTGGGCAGACTTTTCTCTCGTCTTGGGACGAGATTCCCGTTTCTCCCGTCCAATCACGGGAGAGAGCTCCACTCAAGTCGA
>JBBSRZ010000066.1:0-14019 GCA_038242555.1 Flavobacteriales bacterium
CTCTCATAAAAGGTTCAACTGCAGCTTTATATTTTCCATGTCTGATGATCTGAATTCCTATTCCATATTTGTCAGCGAAATTTTTCATGTATAAAACTTCTGTCGACAAACCTTTTAGGTCAATACCGCCCGCAGGATGTAAAATGTATCGATCAGCAACAGAACCCAGATAGTAAGCAGATTGCGTAACAACATTACCATAAGCGTAAACGAATTTTCCACTTTTCTTAAAGTCTTGAATTGCAGCCCGAAGGTCATCTAACTGTGTATAGCCAGCAGAAATTCCATCGGTTTCAATACTAATGCCCTTAATTTTCGAATCGTTCTTCGCTTTTTTAATGGCTTCGACCATATCATAAATCAGAATATTCTTCTGCTTTCCACTAAAAGCAAATAAATCCTCCTGATCTTCGGTAGGACTGTCAATAATGTTTGTTTTAAAATCGAGCGTCAATACAGTGTTGTCTTTTATACTGGGTTTGGGATCACCACTAAAAGCACTAGAGGCAATGATCATAATTAAAAACAGAGAAAATACTGCTGCTATAATGATTATTGCTACTATATTTGCTAATACATTTTTAAAAAAACTCTTCATAATTTTATTTATTTCCACGATATGTCGCAACATGAAGTCACTTTGTTACTAGGAAGTAATCTAGATGATCCAAAAGAAAATATTGAGGTGGCTTTGCAAAAGATTGCGGACCAAGTTGGAGACCTTATATATAGTACTGATATATTAATTACTGAGCCTGTAGAATTTGTTAGTAATAATATTTTTTGTAATATTGCAGTTATAATAAAAACACAATTTTCTCCTATTAAACTCTTAAATTCGTTAAAATCAATTGAGAGAGAAATGGGTAGAGATCATGATACATTGATTTCAGGACAGTACCAAGATAGGATTATCGATATCGATATTGTCTTATATGGTGGTCTTAAATTCTGTTGTAAGGAGTTGGAAATTCCTCATCAAAAGCATTTATATCAACGTGAATTTTCTAGAGAGTTGTTAGAAGTACTTAAGAAACACTAAAAACGATAATATGAAATTAAATTTACTGTTAGCATTGGCTTTGCCAATAGCGTTTTACGCTCAAAGCAATTCTGACATTGCTAATACTACTGGGGATTATCCCAACGCTTTCTCTTCTGGTTCTGCAAACATACATCCCTTTGATAATTCATCGAGGTTATTTAGCGACTGGTCGATATCTGTAGGTGGTGGCGGTGCGTTTATGCAAACAGCTGACGTTAATTCTTTTTATGATGGAAAAGTTAATTTCGGGTGGAATGCATATGCAAGTATTGACAAACAAATTACTCATACTTTTGGATTAAGTGCGCAGTACGCAATGGGTAAGACCAATCAAAAGGCCTTATTACCTGGCGCTGCAGGAGTTGCTGCTGGTGTCGCAACTGCATATACAGAGTATAAGCAAGTCGCACTTTTAGGAGATGTGAATTTGTCGAATTTGATGCGTCGTACCGATAATAATTCAAATTTCAAATGGGCATTACATGCTTATGGTGGAGTTGGTCTGCAAGGTTATAAAACCTTATTGTTAGACAATGACATGTCAAGAAACAGTGTTTCACCACCAAGAATACCTATTATAATAGATCAGAAAATTGGTCTAGATACCTTCTTTTACCAAGTTGGTACCGGGCTAAAGTACAATGCATCTAAATTAATTGATGTTGAATTAAGAGCCATGTATATTATTTCTGGAGACGATTCGTTTGATGGAGGTGGATTTGGAAAAGATTCTAGACCTGCATACAATGCTATTGCGAGAAGTACTTCTGATAATATGCTTACTGTTAATTTAGGATTATCGTTTAAATTAGGAAAACAAGACAGTCATTTAGCCTGGGTTGATCCATTGCAGAACATCAACGGAAGAATCTATACCTTAGATAATATGGTAACTGATTTCGTAGTTTGCAAGAAGGGCGATATGGACAATGACGGAGTTTGCGACGATTGGGACAGAGAACTTGATACTCCTGCTGGAGCAAGAGTTGATGGCGCGGGAGTTGCTTTGGATATGGACTTAGATGGAGTAATTGATTTGTATGACAAATGTGTTACAGTTCCGGGTCCTATTGAAAATGATGGATGTCCAATCAACGTTATTACACAATAAAGAAAACATTAAATAAAAAATGGATTTTGATTAATTTTTTAAGCAAAGCCCATTTTTCACATAAACTATAAAAAAATACTAAAATATGAAACTAAATTTAACAAGTATCGCGATGGCGCTCGTATTGCCAGTAGCGGTTTTTGCACAAGATTCTATTGTGAGTTCTGCCGGAATGTATCCGAATTCTTACACATCAGGATCTGCAAACGTTTCGCCTTTCACTCAAGAGTCTAAACGGTTTAATGACTGGGCAATTTCTGCAGGTGCAGGTGTTCCATTAATGCAATCTTCTGACCTTACATCAATCAAAGGTTTCGGGGCAGGTAAGAATTTGTTCGGATGGTCTGCTTATTTAAGCGTTGACAAAGCGATTACGCATGCGTTTGGTTTGAAATTGCAGTACGACAAAGGAGAAACGAGACAAGGATTTGTTAATACTAAGGATAATGTAGCGTCTCCAAATGGTGATGGTGGAAGAACTCAGTATGATGCAATTTCGGTATTGGGAGATCTTAACTTCTCTAATTTGTTGAGAAGAGTAGATAATCACTCACCAATGAGATGGGCACTTCATGGTTACGCAGGAGTCGGAACTTTAGCATACAAAGCATACAGACAAGATTCAGGTCCAGCCTATAATCAAAGTTTAGTAACTGAATTTAAACCTTTCAAACTTAACAGTTTATTTGGTCAAGCAGGAGCAGGACTTAAATACCGTGCTACAAAATCAATCGATTTAGAGGCAAGAGGAATGTATATCGTAACTGGCGATGATACTTTTGATGGTGCACGTAACAACAGTGTGAACGATAATGTTTCTGACAATGTAATCAACCTTACTTTAGGGGCGACTTTAAATCTAGGAAAACATGAATCACACTTGTTCTGGCATGATCCACTTCAGGAAATTTATTGGAAATTAGATGTTTTGGCTGATAAGAACCAAGATGTTGAAGTTTGTAAAAAAGGAGATGCTGATAATGATGGTGTTTGTGATGATTGGGACAGACAACTTGATACTCCGGCAGGAGCGAGAGTTGACGGTGCTGGTGTTGCTTTAGATACTGATTTAGACGGTGTAATTGACTTATATGATAAATGTGTAACGGTACCAGGTCCAGTTGAAAATAACGGTTGCCCTTACAATAACATATCGACAGTTAATGACAATACAAGAACATTAGAAGGAATTGAATTTGATTTGAACTCTGATAGAATTCTTCCATCAAATACTCCAATTTTGAACAATGCCGTGAATTATCTTAACTCTTCTGAAGGAACTTACAAGGTAATTGGAGGAACTGATACAAGAGGAACTAATGAGTACAATCAAAAATTGTCTGAGAGAAGAGCAAATAATGTTAAAAATTATTTACTTAAAAATGGCGTTACTGCAGGTAAAGTAAATGCTGAAGGTAGAGGTGAAACAAACCTTAAATATCCTGAGTGTGAGCCAGCAACTAAATGTCCAGAATGGAAAAACAGAGCAAACAGAAGAGTATATTTCGAAGGAAATTAATCTTGTAAACGCTTTTAGTTATAAAGAAAAAGCCGCGTTAATCGCGGCTTTTTTTGTTTACTGATTTTTGTTTCTGTAATTTTACTCAATGATTTCTTCGCAAGACTTTGAAGTATTAAAAAAGCAAACCTTAAAACATTTTTGGGGTTACGAAAGCTTCCGAGATTCGCAAGAAGAGATCATCAATTCTGTTGTTGAAGGAAACGATACTTTAGTTTTACTACCGACAGGTGGCGGTAAATCTCTATGCTATCAACTACCCGCTTTGGTTTTACAAGGAACTTGCATCATTGTATCTCCTTTATTGGCTTTGATGAAAGATCAGGTTAATCAAATGAAAAACCTGGGTATAGAGGCGGAATATCTATCCTCAGAATTAGATGAGTACGATTCAGAAGTAATTTTTAATCGTTGCAAAGATGGACTTACAAAACTACTTTATGTTTCGCCCGAGCGCTTAACAAATCGATTATTTTTACAACATATCGAGGAAATTGAAATCTCATTTATCGCAGTCGATGAAGCACACTGTATTTCGGAATGGGGACAAGATTTTCGGCCGAGTTACCAGCACATAAAGGAATTTAGAGATCGTTTAGAAAAAATTCCGTGTATTGCTTTAACTGCCACCGCGACTCCGAAAGTGTTGCAAGAAATTCAGGTGAAACTGAATTTAAAAAGAACGAACGTTTTTCAAAAAAGTTTCCGACGAAATAACTTAAAAATTGTATCAGATAAAATTTCAGATAAGTACGAAAGAGTTCTTAATTTGTTAAAATACAATAATTCATCAGGAATTATATATGTTCGAACCCGTAAAGAAGCCGAAGAATTGTGCAGTTTTCTTCATCGAAATCAAATTACCAATGTTGATTTTTTCCATGCTGGGATTCCGGTTAAAGAGAAAAATGCCAAACAGAATCTCTGGCTTAACAGTAATGATCAAGTTCTTATTTCTACCAATGCTTTTGGGATGGGGATCGACAAAGATAATGTGCGCTTTATCGTGCATTTTTCTCCCGCCCCATCTATTGAAAATTACTATCAGGAAATCGGTAGAGCAGGACGAGACGGAGCAGAATCGTATGCTTTTCTTCTTTGGAATGAACAAGAACTGAAAAACTTCGATCAGATATTAATCAATCAAATCCCCTCAAAGACCGAATTTCAAAAAATTGTTTCTTATTTATATTCTACATTTCAGATCGCAGAAAGTGATCTGCCGGAAAATGTCTTTCAATTGCATATTCAAAAAGTACAGAATTTCACCAAAGTATCTTTAGCAAAAATTAGAAACGTACTAAATTTTTTGCATCATCAAGAAATCATTTATTACAATGTCCAAAATTCTCTTTCTTCTTTAGAACTTAAAATTAAAGCGGAGGAAATAGATTTATTAGCAAAAAAAGATGCCTACTTTATCGAACTTCTGTTGAGAAATCTTTCTGGACTTACCACGCATAAAGTCATGTTCAGCGAGAAATCCTTTAGTACCAAAATCGCTTCCGATCCACATTTGGTCAAAGAGCGTCTGCGTGAATTACAACATAAAGGATATCTGGACTATATTGATGGCGCTTTATCGAGCATCAAATTTCTGAAACATCGAGATGAGCGAGCAATCGACGGAAAGTACTGGAATTTATTTTCTCAGATTCAAAAAAATAAAATTCAGAAGTGGGAAGAGATGAAATTTTTCGTTCAGAGTACGGACTTTTGCAAAATGAAACTCATCTTATCTTATTTTGGTGAAAAGCACGTCAAAAACTGCGGGCAATGTTCGGTTTGTGAACAGCAAAAAGAAACTGTCTTTGGTCGTGATATTTCTAAAGAAATTTTGGAAGTTTTAAAACAAGCACCGGCCAATGTAGAAGAACTTTCGATAAAACTCAATTATTTTGTAAAGGAAAATATTTTAGAAAATCTCATCCATCTGCTTGACTCTGGGAAAGTAAAAATGCTGAACTTCAGAACGTATGCCTTCAACCATGATTAAAGTGATCACCTCTTAATTTAAACTACCTCAACTATTATATTCAATGAAAACATTAAAAGTTATATTTTTCGGAACTCCCGAATTTGCGAAAACTTCTTTGGAAGCCATTCATCATTCTCATCATGAAATAGTCGGTGTGGTTACGGTTGCAGATAAACCAAGTGGTCGCGGGCAAAAAATCAATCAATCTGCCGTTAAAATGTTTGCGGCTGAAAATAATTTACCAGTTTATCAACCTGAGAAATTAAGAGATCCTGACTTTTTAGAAGACATTGCTAAACTTAACGCAGATGTGTTTGTAGTGGTAGCGTTCAGAATGATGCCGAAAATTTTATTTGAAATGCCTGAATTAGGAACATTTAATCTTCACGCATCTTTGCTTCCGGATTATCGGGGCGCTGCGCCAATTAATTACGCGGTTATTAATGGCGAGAAAAAAACTGGTGCGACAACATTTTTTATTAATGAAAAGATTGATGAAGGAAATATTCTTTTACAAGATGAAATAGAGATTACACCAGAAGAAAACGCAGGAGAACTGCATGATCGTTTGATGGAAATGGGCGCTCAATTAGTCGTTGAAACCTTGGACGGATTGGCTGAGAATTCAATTGTAGAGAAACCACAACCGATGGTAGAACATCCTAAAAATGCTTTTAAAATATTTAAAGAAACTACGAGAATTAACTGGGCGCAAAATGGAGAAACTGTTTACAACTTTATTCGAGGAATGTCGCCTTATCCGGCTGCATTTACAACGCTGAAAATTGGTGAAGACGAAAAATTCTTAAAAATCTACAAAGGCAAATTCGAAAAAGAATCTCACGATAAAACTGCGGGAAGTTTAGAAATCGACAAACATCAATTTAAAATATTTACAAAAGATGGTTTTTATACTCCTGAAGAAGTTCAGTTGGAAGGAAAGAAAAGAATGACTGTAAAAGATTTTCTAAATGGATTTCAGCAATACGACCATATTTCGATGGCGTAAATTACTTTCTAGGTTTTACCAAAAAAGTCCTCTTTTACTAATTGCTCTTTGCTGTAATTCACACATTTAAATTACTTTTCTGCGCATTTAATCAGGTGAAGAAATATTAAAAATTAGACAGAATAAAAAAGTAGATATATTTGCTCGTGGATAATATCTCATTCAAAATCACATTTATTTACCAAAAAAAAATCTCTTCCTATATTTAGGAAGAGATTTAAATTATATTTAAAAAGTAGAAATTAAGTAAGACTTACTCTTACATATCCTAAAACTTTTAAATCATCATTAACTGACTTTACATATTCAGCAACCGATACTCCAGAATCCTTAATATACGCTTGGTGTACCAATGTATTGTCTTTGTAGAATTTCTGCATTTTACCTTTAAGGATATTATCGATAATATTTGCAGGTTTACCTTCTTTCGTTAGTAATTCTCTTTCAATTTCTAATTCTTTATCGATCGTATCTTGAGAAACCATAGTTTCATCTAAAGCAATTGGATTCATCGCAGCAACTTGCATAGAAACCGATTTCGCAACTTCTGCAGCATTATCTACATTAGCAGATAAAGAAGTAATTGCAGCGATTTTGTTTCCTGCATGAATATATGCACCTAAGAAAGGTCCCTCAATTCTCTGAAAAGAACCGATTTCGATTTTTTCACCGATGATCCCTGTTTGATCGATTAGTTTTTCAGCAACCGTCATTCCGTGGAAATCAGATGCTAAAAATTCTTCTTTGTTTGCATATGCAACTGCTTGTTCAGCAAGTTCGTGAGCCAATTCAACAAAACTATCATTTTTACCAACGAAATCTGTTTCGCAATTCAAAGCGATGATCGCACCCATGGTGTTGTCTTCGTTTAATTTTGCAATTACTGCACCTTCAGATGAATCTCTGTCTGCTCTGTTCGCTGCAACTTTTTGTCCTTTTTTTCTAAGGTTTTCAATCGCTTTGTCAAAGTCTCCGTCAGCTTCTACCAAAGCTTTTTTACAGTCCATCATCCCTGCACCTGTAATATTTCTTAGTTTAGCTACATCTGCAGCAACTGGTGTATACATATTCTTATTTTTTTAATTAAAAATTGATTATTTTAGTAATGTTTTTGAGCGTTGCAAAGATAATAAATTTCATACAAACTAAAAAGGACATTTCTTCGTTATTAAATAAATTTATATTTCAAAAAATTATCTCTTTAATGAAAAAATTTTTCTACTTATTATTCTTGACCATTTCGGTTTTTTGTTTTGCACAATCTAAATATACAGTTGCTCAGGTTGAAAAAAGTACCGATGCGCAGGTCATTGCCAATTTTATCAAGTACAATCCATCTCACCCAAAAACACCAGAATTTAAACGCAAATTGTTGGCGGTTATTAATAATGATAAAACGCCAAAACAACAAGCTCGAGTTGCTAAACCGACCGTTAGGCCAGTAAGTACAGCCACACTAAAGTCTGATATTAGAAAAGATGTAGCGAAACATGGGTCGAATACCGAACACAAAAGAACCGCTGATTTACTGAATCATCTTTTTAATTCTGATCCAAAAAGTAAAACTGCATACGTTCAAATTGTAAATAAATCCAAGTGTAACTTGATCGTAAAAATTAGCGGTAAGAAATTTTATAATTTAGATGTTCCGGCTAATAATCAAAACTATATCATGGTCGATAAAGGAAGTTACTCCTTGACGACTTCTGTGTGTGATGCAAAATATTCCTCCACGAAAAGTATCGGAAAAGATATTGTGATTACGCTGAATGCGCCGAGATAAATTTGTTACTGATTAAATTGATGAAAATCCTCTGTAAGTTTTAAATATTCTTCGGTGTATTTTCTCGGTGATTTTTCAATGGTAAATTCAGAAATTATTACTTGTTTTTTTTGCAAACTAAATTCTAATAAAAGTCTTTTGGGTTTTGAGTTTTCTATTCCGTAAATAATGAATTTCCGTACTAAATGCAATTTTCTACTTTCACAGATCTTCTCAAAATAAATTCCGGCTTCAAACGGAATGATAACCGACAATAATCCTACTTCTGATAAATAATTTGCCGATTTCTCGATCAACATTTCAAATGAAAGTTCGGTTTGTTGTCTTGCAGCAATATCTTTTGTGGAATTGTTTTCTTCAAAATAGGGTGGATTAGACACGATTGAATCAAATTTATCGCTCGAAACATAATGTTTAAAATCTTGTAAGTTAACCTTTAACCTTTTGTTGAAAGGTGAGTTTTCGAAATTTTCCTTCGCTAGTTGAACAGCATTTTCATTAATGTCGATTGCGTCAATTTGAGCGGTAGAATTCCTTTGCGCCAACATCAATGATATTAAACCCGTCCCCGTTCCAACTTCTAGAATTCGAGTTGCTTTTTCAACACTCGCTAAAGATCCTAACAACACTCCATCAGTACCTACTCGAAATACGGATTTTGCTTGCTGAATGGTAAATTGTTTGAACTGAAAAGGTTTCACTAAAGTTTTATTTTATTTAAACTGAAGCGACGATTTTACCATTACTGAGGGCGTCCGCTTTTATATTGCTTGCAAGCAGAATCGTAAATATGGATCCTTTACCAACTTCAGAAGTAACTGAAATTTCGCCTTTATACTCTTCAACCATCTTCCGAACCATCGTTAAACCTAGACCCATTCCACTCGTTTTTGATGTGAAATTAGGTTCGAAAATTCTAGTTACAAGTTCTTCGTCTATTCCTACTCCTTGATCTTCAATCGTAATAATTATTCTTTTCTGTCTTTGTTCGACATCAACATTAATACTATTTTCTCTGTGATCGTCGGTCGCCTGCTTTGCGTTTGAAACTAAGTTGGTGATTATTCTAGACAAATATGCTTTGTCCATGTTGATCATTATTTTTTCTTTATTAGAATGGAAGTAGATTTTTTCATCGCTAAAAATGTGAATGATATTTTGAATTTCTGTGTTGATATTAAAGACTTCATTATGTTTTTCCGGCAATTGAGCAAATTGTGAAAATGCATTCGCAACCGTGGCAACCATGTCAATTTGGTCTACCATCGTTTTACTTAAATGTTGAACTTTATCATAAATTTTTGGATCGTTTGGATCAAATTTTCGTTCAAAATTTTGAATGGTCAATTTCATTGGTGTTAAGGGATTTTTCACTTCATGTGCAACCTGTTTTGCCATTTCTCGCCAAGCTTCTTCTTTATCTTTGAAACTTAAGCGTTCTTTCTGTTCCTTAATTTGAAGGATCATTTTATTGTACGCTTTCACCAATTGATTCAATTCATCATTTTCATAATAACGAATAGGTTGTGGTTCTTTTTCGAAAAGTGTGATTCTATTAACCAAGTCAGAAAACTTAGTGACTGCTTGCGTTAAGTTTTTAGAAATGACCCAACTTAGCCAAATGCCGAAGGCGATAACAAACAGATTTACGATAAAAATGTAATTCAAATATTTATTGAAAACGCTTACGTAAGATGCGTCATTATGGTAGTACGGGAAATAAACAATAGCGATAGGTTCTAGCATATTGTTTTTCAGAACCATGTAAGAAGATGTGACGTTTGCTTCTGTTTTCTTGTCGTAGTTGTTGAAATCGACGCGTTTATCATTTTTTAAAATGCGATTAATCGTTTCTAATTGAACTTTTTTTACAGGCAGGAGATTGTAATCTTTGTTAGAAATAAGAAAATTCCCTTCCAGATCGTAAATAATAATGTCCTGGTTATTAATATCTGCAATTTCAAAAATTGCGTTGGATAAAATTTGTGGTAGATCGTCTGTTTGAACTTGCGTGTGGCTTACGGCGTAGTCCAGTGCAGACATTAGAGATTCTGACTTTTTTTGTAAATCAGTTCTGCTTTGTTCGGTTGCATTATTTCTTAAAATGAAATAGGAGAGGATAGAAGAACCAGTAATACTTAGAAAACAAATTAATAGAAACCCTCCAAAAACTCTATTTCTTAAACTAAAACCTTTGTATTTAGTGAATGGCATTTTTTTTCATCAGTTTGTTTACATACTTCCCGATTATATCAAATTCTAAATTAATCGTATCGCCTTTCTGTAAACTTTTCATATTCGTAAATTCCCATGTATAAGGAATAATCGCTACTGAGAAATCGTTAGAACCACTATTTGCAACTGTCAAACTTATGCCATTTACGGTAATAGAACCTTGAGGAACAGTTGTGTAATCATCGGAATTTTCATAAGAAATAGTAATAAAAAAACTGCCGTCTTTGTCTTCTATATTTTCTACGATACCGGTTTTATCAACATGACCTTGAACCAGGTGACCATCTAGTCTCCCCTCAAACTTCAAACAGCGTTCCAAATTAACTTCAGTTCCAACTTTCCACTTCCCAAGATTTGTTTTTTCTAAAGTTTCGTCGATTGCGGTCACCCGATAATTTTGATCCATGATTTCTACAACCGTTAAGCAGCAGCCGTTATGTGCTAAACTTTGATCAATTTTTAATTCTTGAGTGAAGGGACAACTTAAAATAAAATCGATGTTGCTTTCGTTATGATTGATGGCATGAACCGTTCCTGTTGCTTCGACAATTCCTGTAAACATAGTGTTGAAATTTTTAGGGAAAATGACCTGAGAGTCATTAATTCAGGAGAATTAAAATAAAGTAATCTCAGTTAATCCTAATTTGTTAAATTTGTAAAATTCTATAATTTTCAAAGATAATAAAAATGAGTCCGAAACAGCATAAAATAAAAGTGGGTATTTCTATAGGTGATTATAACGGAATCGGTCCGGAAATCATTATGAAATCTCTGAAAGATAAATCCATTACCGATTTTTTCACCCCTGTTATTTTTGGTTCTGGCAAACTGTTTACGTATCAGAAAAACATTTTTAAACTTCAGCACAACTTTAATTATATCACAGAAGTTTCCCAGGCACAAGATGATAAAATCAACATGGTTAATCTGTGGAAAGATAATGTGAATGTAGAGTTGGGCATTCCGACGGAGGAATCGACCAAAATGGCAATTGAATCCTTAGAAGCCGCCACTAATGCTTTGATGAACGGTGAAGTAGATGTATTAGTAACTGCTCCCATCAATAAAGAGGAAATGATGAAACACGGTTTTCAACATGCCGGTCATACTGGATACTTAGAAGAAAAATTCGGCAAGAAAGGATTGATGTTCTTGGTTACTGAAGGTTTGAAAGTCGCAGTTTCTACGCACCATATTCCAGTTGCTAATGTGGCTGAAAATATTTCTAAAGAGAAGATAAAGAAGCAGATCAAACTGTTGAATCAATGTTTGGTTGAAGATTTCTGTATCGAGAGACCAAAAATTGCTGTATTAGGTTTAAATCCACATGCTGGTGATGGCGGCGCGATTGGTAGAGAAGAAATTGAAATCATTGAACCGGCCATTAAGGAGTTATTTGATAACGGAGTTTTGGCTTTTGGGCCTTACCCAGCAGATAGTTTTTTTCAGCCCAATAAATACTCGAACTTCGATGCGGTTTTAGCAATGTATCACGATCAAGGTTTAGCGCCTTTTAAAACCTTAGCGTATGAAGAAGGTGTAAATTATACCGCTGGATTACCTTTTATAAGAACGTCTCCGGATCATGGAGTTGCGTATGATATTGCCGGAAAAAACATTGCCGATGAACAAAGTTTTACCGAAGCAATTTTTATGGCGCTTAAAATTTTTAAAAACAGACAAGAGTATAACGACCTGATGACCAACCGAATGCGTCCTCGCAGAAATTCACATGGCAACCATGCTGAAGATGATATAACGGTAGATCGAGCGTAGTAATTTCATAGATAAATTAATTACTACATATTTGTTTGAGATTAATTTGTAATATTAAAAAAAATGCATATTTTTGCACCCTCATTTTATGGACAAGTTTAGGAATTACGAGATTGCGTTTTCAGGACTTAAAAACGGAAAACACGAGTTCAGGTTTGAGATAGATAAGAAGTTCTTTCAACTTTTCGACACTGAACAAGAATTTACAGAACCGAAAATAGTGGCTGATATCCTGATGGATAAGCATACTACATTTTTAGAGCTTTGGATCAAAACTACAGGCACGGTGAGATTGGTTTGTGATCTTACAAACGACGAATTTGACCATGCGATAGAAAATGAAATTGAAGTTTTAGTGAATTTCGGAGAAGAATATGATGACAGCAATATTGATGTTATTACGATTCCAAAGACAGATCACGCTTTCGATACGTCGCAGTTGATTTATGAAGATGTAATGTTATCGATCCCTATGAAAAAAGTTTGTCCTCATATTTCTGAGGAAGATTTAAAGGTATTAGAAAAGTTCAGTCCAGAGGAAGTAGTTGAAGAAGAAGTGGAAATTGACCCCAGATGGGAAGCACTAAAGAAATTAAAAGATAAAAGTTAAATAGTTTAAAATGATGAGAATTGAGAAATCAAATACTCATCGCTCATCAAATTAAAAAATATTAGAAAATGGCACATCCAAAGAGAAGACAGTCGTCAACAAGAAGAGATAAAAGAAGAACACATTATAAAGCATGTGTCCCTCAATTGGCAAAAGATGCAGCGTCAGGTGAAATGCACTTGTACCACAGAGCACACTGGCATGAAGGGAAATTATACTACAGAGGTAAAGTAGTTATCGAAAAAGAAGTAGAAACAGTAGAAGAGGATTAGACCAATAGTCTAATAAAAACTTCATTTTTATACAAAAACCACTCAATATTTTCAATTTTGAGTGGTTTTTTATTGTTTTTTAGTATCTTTGGCTACTAAACAAATACCAATTATATGGACATTAAAGACATCCAGAATCTTATTAAATTTGTCTCTAAAGCTGAAGTTTCAGAAGTAAAATACAAAACAAAAGATTTCGAAATCACAATTAAAACTCCGCTAGGAGGAAACGAAAGCAATTATATGACGGGTCCTGCAGTTTACCATACTGCACCGCAACAACAAGCGCCAGCCGCTGCTCAGTCTGCTGCACCTGCCGCTCCTTCTACAGAAACACCTGTTGATGATGAAAGCAAGTTCATCACCATTAAGTCTCCAATGATTGGTACATTTTACAGAAAACCGTCACCAGATAAAGATTTATTTGTAAACGTTGGCGACGAGGTTACCGAAGGAAAAGTAGTTTGTGTAATTGAAGCAATGAAATTATTCAACCAAATCGAATCTGAAGTATCTGGGAAAATCGTAAAAGTATTGGTAGATGATGCTACACCGGTAGAATACGATCAGCCTTTGTTTTTAGTAGATCCTTCTTAAGCAATTTTAAGTATTAATTTAAACTTTAAATGAAATCCCATTTTTAGTAAATTAAGTTTAGAATTCAAAATTTAAAATTTAGAA
>JBBSRZ010000067.1:0-13806 GCA_038242555.1 Flavobacteriales bacterium
CCTGCTTCAACAGCGTCCACATCCGTAGCATCTTCGTCTCTGGGATCTCTTAATTCAGCCTAATCTTTGTGACGGAATAAAGCGTTATCATCTAAAGAAACTTTAGCATCAACAGCGATAATTTTGTTGTCAGAAGTTTTTAAAACTGGATTAATTTCAAAAAGAGAAGCATCAATTCCAACGTAAGCGTTATATAAAGAAGCGATGAATTTTACAAAATCTTTATGAGCAGCACCTTCTAAACCTAAGTTGAAAGCGATTTTTCTTGCTTGAAAACCTTGCAATCCAACAGTAGGATCAATTACTTCATTATGAATTAAATGAGGAGTTACTTCTGCAACATGTTCGATATCCATTCCACCTTCTGTAGAATAAACGATCATGTTTTTACCTTTCGCTCTGTCTAGAAGAATCGAAACATAAAACTCTTTAGTTTCAGTTTCACCAGGATAATAAACATCTTCAGCCACCAAAACGAAATTCACTTTTTTCCCTTCCGCAGAAGTTTGTGGAGTCACCAACTGCATTCCAATGATGTTTCCAGCATTTTCTTTCAATTTTTCCATGGTCGGAGAGAACTTAACGCCACCGCCTTTTCCACGTCCACCTGCGTGCACCTGTGCTTTAACGACCCAGCCTTCATTTCCGTTCATTTCAGTCAGTTTTTTCGCTGCCGCTTCTGCTTCTTCCACAGTGTTTGCAATAAAACCTCGTTGGATGTTAACTCCGTATTTTGCCAAAATCTCTTTGGATTGGTACTCGTGAAGATTCATAATATTTTTGTTAGATTTTTATAAATTTTTAAAGAATTACAAATTTAAGAAAATTTGGTTAGATAGTGGGTTTAGTATTTAAATTATTTGGGCGCACATTTCCGCCCTCCGTTCCCGCTTTTTTTCCTCACTCCAACCCTCTCCAAAAGAGAGGGAGCCCACGCTGAAAAAAGAGCTCCACTAAAGTCGGGGCGCAGTTCAGTATTTATAATTTTAAAACCTTAATAAATAGTAGCGATTATACTATTTACAAAGGTTCTATTGGGATTTCGAGATACGCCCAAACTGACAATTGCTAGTATTCTTTTTTATAAGTTGAGACTTTAAACCGATGTTTGACTAATCCTAATAATTGTTATAAATTGCTGGCCTTGAAAATAGCGTTCTTATTCGGTAAAAACTGCTGGTTTTCAATATATTACATTCTATGAAATTTAAAAAACCAAACAAAAAATGGTCCCTCACTTGGTTAGTAGCGATTATTCTATTGATCTTGGCTTTTCTCCCGATTCCCTCTGGAGAACCAATTAAATTCGTTGACCGTGAAAGTGGAAAAGTAGAAATCGAAAATGTCTACGGTGGACAGTGGCTCAATTGGCTCTATCACAATCCTGTGGGCGAAGCGACCTTGTGGACTATTGCGAGAAGGAAAATAGTTACCTCGATCTATGGTGACATGATGAATAGTCCGTCTTCTGCGGTTAAAATTGAGCCGTTTGTAGAAGAATACCAAGTCGACCTCAGTATTGCTCAGCAGCAAAATTTTGGGAATTTTAATGATTTCTTCGTGCGCAAACTTAAGCCAGAAGCAAGACCCATCAACACAGATTCTCTTGTTGTCGCTTCACCCGCAGATGGGAAGGTTTTAGCCTATGAAAATATCAGGAATTCAGATTTCTATATCAAAGGGTTTAAATTTAATGTCCAATCATTTCTAAAAAATCCAGAATTAGCAAAACAATATGAAGCAGGATCGATGATTGTTTTTAGATTAGCACCGCCTGATTACCATCGCTATCATTTTCCTATAAGCGGAATGGTGCCCAGTTCTAATACAAAAATAAAAGGGTACTATTATTCGGTAAATCCATTGGCAATAAGAGAAAAAGCAGAACTATTTTGGCTGAATAAAAGAGAATATGGATTAATAAAAAGCCCCATATTCGGCGATGTCGCCATGGTAGAAGTTGGTGCAACAATGGTCGGCAGCATGATTCAAACGTACACTGGCACTTCAATAAAAAAAGGACAAGAAAAAGGCTACTTCAAATTTGGTGGTTCCACCGTGGTACTTTTGTTTGAGAAAGGCAAAATCAACATCGACGAAGACTTGTTAACCAACACTTCCAAAGGTCTCGAAACCACGATAAAAATGGGCGAACGAATCGCGGAGAAAAAATAAAAAACCGTCTTCTTTCGAAGACGGCAGTTCTTTAATATCTGAAGGTTAGTCCGGCTCCAAAACCGTATTCACTGTCATAATTCGTTGAAATTGAAAGCCACTTTTGGAGAATGTAATTTAATCCGAAGTCAAACTCCTTATCTGAGTTTACAGAGAAACTTCCTCGAATTCTAGGCGAGATAGGAATTCCTTCTCTTCCTAATTCTAAACGTACTTTTCCGTTATGATCAACATTGGCATCGGCCATAATTAAAAAAGGAAGAATGTACCTGATCCCCGCAATTGCTACATTTTGATTTTCTGGCATTACATTTTGACCAAACCAGGTTTTCTCCAGGTCGTGAGTCTTTTGAGTTCTGAACCCAACGTACGGCATTGCCCACTGGTATTTTCCAAGGAAACGTCCGATTTTCACACTTCCATCAAAATGCGTAAAATCATAGTTAGAATGCAATTCGTTAACGTTATTCCATCTTGCACCGATCATGCTCATATTTTCAAAATGCATTCTATTGGACGCAACATCTAGCATGGCAGTCGTATTCACCATTCTGTTCTCGCTCAAAAACTTTTTGTACGCCGCTTCTTTGTCTGGTAATTGTGGATTCGGCGCCGAGTTTTCATACGTGAACACGCGACCCATTCCGGTCATCATGTGGTACAAAATATGGCAGTGAAAAAACCAGTCACCATCCTGATTCGCCGCAAACTCAATGGTAGTTGTTTCCATGGGCGCAATATCAACCACGTTCTTCAGTGGCGCATATTCGCCTTTTGAATTCACCAATCTGAAATCGTGACCATGAAGGTGCATTGGGTGACGCATCATGGAATTATTATACATCGTAATTCTTACGACCTCGCCTTTTTTAATTAAAATCTTGTCGCTTTCAGCCACTGTTTTATTATCCAAAGTCCAGAGGTAATTCCGCATATTTCCTTCTAAAGTGAAATTCAATTCTTTTACGTTATCCGTTGGAAGCATTGTTTTATAAGTGGATTTCAACATGTTATAATTTAATCGCTTGATCGTTTTCATATCAGACGTATCCATTTCATGCATGCTGTGATCCATTTCCATCTTCATATCCATCTTCATATCCATCTTACTATGATCCATCTTGCTGTGATCCATTTCCATTTTGGAATCTTTCTTCATATCCATTTCACCATGATCCATTCCTGCCCGTCCGGCAGGCGGGTTGCTGTGATCCGTGTCTGAAGATTTATCCTTCGATCCCATCATTTCATTCATGTGTTTCATAGTCGCCAAGCGCTGACTTTTTGGAAGTTCAGGATACATTACTTCGTTCATATCCATGGTTTGATTGCCCATGGTCATATTCATCGGTTTCATATCGCCGCTCATTTCCATCATGCCGTTCATCATTTTCATGCCTTCGAAAAGCATTAATTTGGGCAAAGTCGGAGCCTCCATTCTGTCGCCGTTTCCTAACCATAACGAAGCATGACCTTGACGGTCTTCCGATGTGGCTCGAAATTCAAAACTTTTATTTTCAGGTATCGTGACTTCAATATCATAGGTTTCAGAAACGCCCACAATTAACCGGTCTACTTCTACCGGTTCTACTCTATTTCCATCACTACCAATGACTTTGATTTTTCCACCACCGTAATTCAGCCAGAAATAAGAGGAAGAAGCACCATTGGCAACTCTTAGTCGCACGCGATCTCCGGCTTTCAGATTTTTATAATCTGAAGAAATTGCACCATTGATTAAAAAGTTGTTGTAGTAAACATCGCTGACATCCATTGCTTCCATGCGCTTCCATTCGTTCAGAAGTTTGGTCCCGAAATGACCGGCTTTTATGGCCTCGGAATAACTTTGAGTGGTTCCTTTTTTAATTCCCCACCAATCTCCCTGATCCATGTGCAGTCTTCGCATAATTTGCTTCGGATCTTCATCGGTCCATTCGCCTAAAAGCACTGGAATATCAGCATCGAATTGATCATCTGGCTGACTTTCTCTTTTATTAAAAATCAAAATACCGTTCATCCCGATCTGCTCCTGCGTACCTTCGTGAGAGTGGTACCAATACGTTCCGTTTTGAGAAATACGGAATTTATACAAATGCGTCTCACCAGGCTTCACTTCTTTCGTGGTGAGATATGGAACGCCGTCCATTTCGTTGGGTAGAATCACGCCGTGCCAGTGCAGACCAGCATTTTCTTTTAACTGATTGTGCAGATAAATTTCTGCGGTGTCCCCTTCTGTAAAATAAAGTGTTGGTGCCAGTAATTTTCCATTAGTTGCAATGGCTCTGGCAGGTTTTCCACTAAAATTGACAAGGGTGTCTTTTACAAAAATATCGTACCGAACCGTTTTACCGCCAAAAGAAATTTTTTCTTTAATATCTTTCTTCGCAGTTACCTTTTTTTTGGCGTGCATGGTATGATCTTGTGCATTTCCACTAATGGAAATCACAAAACATAGGAAAAGGGCAATTTTAAAAATATATAGTTTTTTACTTTTCATTTTCAAGTCTTTTAATCATTGCTTTCATTTGCAGTATTTCTTTCTTCTGTGCTTCGATGATATCTTCTGCCAACTTTTTGACTTCAGGATCTTTGATATCGGCACGTTCACTTGTTAAGATCGCAATCGAATGGTGGGGAATCATCCCTTTCATCCACAGGGCATCTCCAATAATTGGACTTTGTGTTCGTACTAAAAACAGAGAGCCAAAGAATAATACGAGACTTCCGATAACGATGGCGATATTATTTTTTTTGTTTTTATACATCTTCAACATAAAACCCAGCATCAATAACGCCATTGCGCCAATCATCAAACAGGTCATATAAAAACGAGTCATGCTGAAATAAACATGATCCAATTCGTAAGTATTGAGATACATCACCATATACATTACGATGAAGGAGGCCGCAAGCATTAAAAAAAATCTCGGGTAAGGGTTAGAATGCTGCTTATCGTGTTCCGAATGCGTATTCATAGTTGTAAATTTAAAAGAGTTTGTAGAATAATTTAGCCTCTGAATCACTCCACTCCTTTTAATTATCGGAGTGGAATGTCAGAAAAATGAATTTAGTTGAAGGTTGGGTTTTATTTTAATTCCTTTTTAACGCTACCACATTTCAACATGGAACTACCGTAATAAGGATTTCTGATCTCTTTTTCTGCACTTAACCAAGAAGCATCTGCCATTGGACAAAATTGCACGAAAACAGATTGTTCAGCCACTTTAAAATTCTGAGCCAAAACGATCATGTTATCTGAAAGACCATTAAAAGATTCTCTCTGTGTTTCGATGCTGCGACTCTCTGCGATCTTAGTCGCGGCTTTGCGCAAAACATCTAGATTGCCTTCGGAAACCATTTTGTAATCTACCATAGTGACAGATTTAATAAAAGTATCGGCTGCTTTGGAAGCAGCATCGGAATTGTCTGTCGCTAGAGCAGTTTTGATGCCTAAATAATTCTGATACAGTTTAGAAACTGAAGCATCACTCTTCTGAGCAGATAAAGTTAGAATTGAAAATACTGATAATAGGGTTGTGAAAATTAATTTTTTCATTGTAATAATATTAGGTTGTTTATAAATAGAAAAAGTCCGTAATTATGGACGTGTATATTGATCATTGTTCACTTGAAAAATGATGGATCTATTCTAAATTCTAAAATTACAATGAGTAATAAATAAAGGTAATTTCGCCTTGCCGGGCGGTGCATTGGCTTGTACAGAAAATTCGTTACGCTGAACAGTTGAAGGGAAAAAATCTGCAAAGGTTATTTGCGGAAGCAAGATTGCCAGCGGAGCATCATTAATAAAAGTAATGTCTGCTTTTTGCGCAACGTCAGTTTTTAAAATCTTCACTTCGCTTTTACAACAATCTTTCTCATCCTCAGTATTGCAAACGTCACAGGTTTTGCTGGACGAAACGGAAGAAATTGAAATTTGATCCAGACAATAATGCACGTTGTAAACCATTCCGGAAGAAAATCCGAAATAGAAAACAGTGAACATGATGGCAAGATATTTTTTCAATTGATCGATATTGAGAACAAAAATACGAAATAATAACTAAGAATTGCCTTATCAATATCTTAATAGACACAATGAATAATGCAATATTCAATAATATAGATCCAACTATTTAAAGTCTCCTGAAGAACATACTGCACTTAAAGAAGAACGTTTGCATATCATTTAGTTTTAAAAATGAAAAGAAATTATTCTCAATTAGAAATTCTCTTTAAATTTTACAAAACTTATTTTTCATATCTTTACCATTCAAAATTCGGCAATGAGGTCTGCCTTAAACCGTTCCTTCTGGGACTAATGACTTCTACTTAAATGGCTTTTGCCAACGTAGAATCATGTATTTAAGACACTATGAAAAAGACCAATCTCTTTAATTCTTTACTAAAATTCGAACAAATTCCTTCGCTTTTGTATTTGCTCAAGTGGGTTCTCATCTGCTTATTTCTAGGTGCGATCACGGGTAGCATTTCTGCTTCATTTCTTTACAGCCTCGAATGGGTCACAGATTATAGAGAATCGAATTTGTGGATCATATTCCTGCTGCCTGTTGGTGGTTTAATCATCGGATTATCATACCACTACTTTGGCGACAGCGTTGTAAAAGGAAACAATTTATTACTGGAAGAATTTCATTCTCCAAAAAAGATCATTCCTTTTAGAATGGCTCCGCTTGTCTTTCTGGGAACTATTCTCACTCACCTTTTTGGAGGTTCTGCTGGTAGAGAAGGCACTGCAGTACAAATTGGAGGTGCGATTGCTGATCGGTTTACAAAAGTTTTAAAGTTATCGAAAAGAGATCGACAAATTGTTTTAATTGCAGGGATCAGTGCCGGATTTGCCTCAGTATTTGGAACACCACTAGCGGGTGGAGTTTTCGCTCTGGAAGTTTTGATTCTCGGTAGAATCAGATTAGATGCAGTGGTTCCAAGTTTCATGGCCGCCGTTTTTGCTGATTATTTTTGCAGAATTTGGGGGATTTCGCACACCCAATATAACATCAATACCGTTGCAGAAATTACACCTGTAAATGTTTTGTGGTGTCTGCTCGCTGGAATTATATTTGGTCTTGTGGCGATGATCTTTTCGAAATCTACCCATTTTTGGACTTCTCTTTTTAAAAAGAATGTAAAATATCCACCCTTACGTCCGTTTATTGGTGGAGCAATTCTCGCGACAGCGGTCTATTTCATCGGAACTACGAAGTATATTGGACTCGGAATACCGACTATTGTCGATGCCTTTAATGTAAATCTCAACTCCTACGATTTTCTTTTAAAAATTCTATTCACTTCTTTTACTTTGGGTGCAGGATTTAAAGGTGGTGAAGTTACGCCCCTATTTTTTATCGGAGCGACTTTAGGAAATGTCTTGATCTGGTTTATACCATTGCCTATGGAATTATTGGCAGGAATGGGATTCGTAGCAGTTTTTGCTGGCGCCACCAATACGCCAATCGCCTGTACGATTATGGGAATTGAACTTTTTGGAATAGAATCGGGAGTATTTATTGCGCTGGCTTGTTGTACCGCCTATCTTTTTTCCGGACATTCAGGAGTGTATTCCTCCCAGATCATCGGAAGTCCGAAACATAATTTATTTCTAAGAGAGAAAGGGCTGCCTTTATCTGAAGTGAAAAATAAACGAACGAAAAAATGAAAGATTTAGTAACAATTCGAATCTATTTTAGATACGGTCACCAACTCAAAAATCAATCTTTTTGGAAGAAATTATTCTCGCCTGATTTTTCGACAGCGTTAATGAAAAGTGCTAAGAATTTTGGATTAGAACAAGTCTTACATCTCAATGTAACAAATGGCTATCTGGATAATCAGGAAATTAACTGGGGAATGAACGAGATTCGTCATCACAAACATCCACATCTAATCGAAATAACTGATTCGGAAATTAAAATAAATCAGTTTCTGGCGACGCACAAAGAGTCGCTGGAAGTAACCAAAGTTTTTATTGTAAAAAGCGAAGTTTTGTTAAAGTCCTTTTAAAGTCGATCGCATCTTTCACTGGCACTTTTTAACTTTTATCAATTGTATTTACTGAAATACATTAACTGCCAAAATCATCATAGCAACTCCTATAACCAGGGAAATAAATCCCACAGTAATTATCCAATTAAAACCGCTATTGTACTTTATATAAACGATTTATTTAGTAAAAATTTAACAAAAATGAATTTCTAGAAATCAAAAAAGGACTGGTAATAAATACAATCCTTTTATGTAATTCTTTACGAACTTATAGATCGCTAAAGATTTATTTTACGTTAAATTTCCCTTTCATTACAGAGTAATGTCCTGGGAATGAACACAGAAAATCATAAGTTCCTTTTTCCGGAGCCATGAAAGTTACACTGTCACTTTCTCCACCACCAATTAGGTTGGTATGTGCGATGATATCGCTTGTATCGGCTGGAATGTATCCGTCTTTCTGACCTTTCCCTGCTGCTTCTTCAAATTTGTCAATATCTGTATCCTTTTTTAATAGCACAAAGTTGTGACCCATTGATTCCTTAGGCATTGTTCCGGTGTGGTTCAAAGTTAGAATAACAGTTTGACCTTCATAAACATCAATTTCTGAAAGATCATATTGCATTTTGTCGTTAGAATTTAATGTAATTTGGATGGTGTCTTGCTTAGAAGCATCATCTGTTACAGTTTCAACTGGTGCGTCAGTTGTTACAACTTCATTTTCTTGAGTTTTATTACAAGAAACTAAAAGCGTAGCACTAATTGTTAATAAAGCGAAAACTGACTTGATTTTAGAATAATTCATCTTATATTATTTTTAACAAATATACACTTTTAATGTAAATAAAGCAAGAGCAATTCTTACCAAAGTTACAGCAAATCGATCCTATTTTGATAATTAATGTGTAGAGTTCGTTGAATTACTCAGCATTTTTAAAGGCGCTTTTACCCGCGAAAACTGCTGTCTTTCCTAATTCTTTTTCGATTCTCATGAGTTGATTAAATTTTTCTACCCGTTCGCCACGACAACCACTACCTGTTTTTAAATGTCCAGCATTTATTGCAACGGTAAGATCGGCAATAAAAGTATCGACTGTTTCTCCACTTCTGTGGGAAACAAAACAGTTGTAGGAATTTCTGTAAGCAAGTTCAATCGTTTCTAAGGTTTCGGTCACCGTTCCGATCTGATTGAGTTTAATTAAAATTGAATTGGCAACATTCCTTTCAATCCCTTCCGCTAAAATATTTTTGTTGGTGCAGAATAGATCATCTCCTACAATTTCAGTTTTTGAACCAAGAAGTCTTGTCAGGTTTTCCCAACCTTCCCAGTCATTTTCAGCCAAACCATCTTCCAGCAAAACAATCGGATATTGGTCAACCCAACTTTCCCACATTTTAATCATGTCGTCACTGGAAACTAATTTTTTAGTGCTTTTAAAAAATTTGTATTTACCATCTTCCCACATTTCACTGGTTGCGGGATCGAGACAAATGCTCACATCTTTTCCGGGGGAATAACCCGCTTTAGTGATCGCTTCCAAAATCATTTCGACGGCCTCTTCATTGGATTTCAGATCGGGTGCGAAACCACCTTCATCGCCAACTCCCGTACTCAATCCTTTCGATTTTAGTACAGATTTCAAGGAGTGGAACACTTCTTCGCCCATCCGAATCGACTCCGTGAAAGAAGTTGCATTGTGCGGCGCAATCATAAATTCCTGAAAATCAATATTATTGTCTGAATGCATCCCACCATTGATAACATTCATACACGGAACAGGCATAATGTGCGCATTACTTCCGCCTAAATATCGATACAAAGGAATATTTGAACTTAATGCTTTTGCTCGAGAAAATGCCATGGAAACACCAAGTATTGCGTTGGCTCCTAATTTTGATTTATTTTCGGTGCCATCAAGATCGATCAGAAAATGATCAAGATCTCTTTGACTATTAAAAGTTTCATTTTCTATTCCTTTGGCGATAATTGTATTGACGTTATTGACTGCATTTAAAACACCCTTTCCATCATAACGTTTCCTATCACCGTCTCGCAATTCTGCGGCTTCTCTAATACCTGTCGATGATCCACTCGGAACCATCGCGCGAGCATGCGTTCCATCTTCTAATTTTATATCGACTTCGACTGTTGGGTTACCTCTCGAGTCGAGTATTTCGATTGCTTCAACTTTTTGTAATTTCATAATGTTGCTTTAAATAAGATTTACGTTCAGTTAGTTTAGGTAATTGATTATACGGTAATGCAAGTTCAACCGAAACATTTGATGATTTATTCGACGGAATTTACTAACAATCAATCTTTGTTAAGTTAACTAAAAGAAGTACAAAAAGAAAATTTACAGATAACTGACTGAAATTCACCACAATAACATAGTGATTATACGTTCGCTACTAGATATTGGACCTCTAATAAAGTTTTTTATGATTATTCTGTCTGAAAATAATTACGGAGTCACCGTTATTTTCTTCTCGTAAAATGTCGTAGCATTTCCCGCAAGAATAATTGCACTTCCAATCATTTGAATACCGGTAATCTGTTCATTGAAAAAAATTGCGACTAAGATCGTTCCGAATATAGTGTGATTTAATAAACTTAAAGAAACTCTAGTCGCTCGATTTCTGCGGTTCCTTTATTAATTAAAATTAGCCAGATCGATTTTAATGCGTTGCAGTTTTAGAAAAAAAATTCATAACGAGCACGCCGGAAACAGTCAGCGCTATTCCGATAATTGCTGCAAGATCAAGTTTTTCTTTAAAGATAAAAATTGAAATCAAAGTGGTTAAGACGATTCCTAATCCACCCCAGATTGCATAGGCGAAACCTAAATTAATAGTTTTCAACGATAAGGAGAAAAAGTAAAAGCAAATTCCATAGGAAATTACGACAATTGCGCTTGGAACGATTTTAGAAAAGCCGTCGGAAACTTTAAGAAAACTGGAACCTACAACTTCAAATACAATTGCCAGCGCTAAAAATAAATATTTCATCTTTTTAATAATTAAAACTCGTATTCAAAAGCAAATCGCAATAGTTAATCTACTAAAAGAAAATTGCATTAATATTTCCTGCCAACTTCTTTACAAATCTCTAAATATTCAGCGGGCATTTTCGAAAACATTCCTTGCTCGTAATATTCATCGGAATGTGGAATAAAAATACTGTATTTCTTTCCGAGCGGAATTAATGGTATAAAAAACAACTCAAAATACTTTTTATAAACCGTGATGATCGCGTTGACTTCAAAACCATTTTTCAGAATTTTGCGCTCTTCTTTACCAACCGGCTTTTTATTAATTGAAAAAATGAAAAAGAACATTAGACCTTATTTTTTACAAAATAAAATATCAACATCGACCAGGAAATGATCATCAACAATCCGCCCAGTGGCGTAATTGGTCCAATTATTTTTGAAGGAATCGTCGCCACTTCACTAAACGCCAATAAATAAATACTGACCGAAAAAATAAATGTTCCGGCAATCATTAAAATTGAAATCCATTTTTCCGCCGGGGTTTCAAATTTTAAAATATAACCGACAATCAGTAAAAATAAAGCCGAGTACATTTGATATTTCACACCCGTTTCAAAACTCGCAAGTTTATCCACAGAAATAACTTTCTTTAAAGCATGGGCACCGAAAGCGCCTAAAATCACAGATACCAAGCCATAAACGGCTCCGACTATTAACGTAATACTTTTCATTTGTAACTATTTATTTTTTTAAGGTCATATAGAATCTCCAGTCTTAATCTGTGTTTGTTCAGACAAGTTTTTAATGACGATTTCATTTTATAATTCTTTTGTTTGGTAAGCGAGGAGGAGTTTCGCAATGATAGACAGTAATCCAATCGCAATAAACATCCACGAAAATTTCTTTGATTTTGCGAAGCCCGGATCTTTGGTAATTTTAAGAAAAATGCCAAAGATTAAAATTAAAAGTCCTAGAACGAGTTGAAACATCTTATTTATTTCTCATTAAATTAAATTCACTAATTACCTCGTGATGCGTCACCGTTTTATCTTTAAAATAAGCGACGAAATGATTTTTTTCTTCTTCTGTTGCGCCTAATTGATTGAGGATATTAAACAAGTGCATCTTCATATGTCCTTTCTGAATTCCCGTTGTTACTAAAGAGCGGAGTGCGCCAAAATTCTGAGCCAAACCAGAAACAGCCAAAATACTCATCAATTCCTGTGCAGAAGGTTTGCCTAATAAGGCTAGCGAGAATTTCACTAACGGATGAAGATTGGTTAATCCTCCAACAACTCCGACTGAAATTGGTAAATCGATCCAGAATCTAAAAATTCCGTTATCAATTGTACAATGGGTTAAACTCGAATATTTTCCATCTTTTGCAGCATAAGCGTGTGCGCATGCAGCCGTCGCCCGGAAATCATTTCCTGTTGCAATCACCACAGCATCCACTCCATTCATGATTCCTTTGTTGTGCGTCGTTGCACGATAAGGTTCAATTTCTGCAATGGTGACAGCACGCTTGAACTTGGTTGCAAATTCTTCATTCGAAATACCGCTATCATCTTTTAAGTCTTCAATTTTACAGGAAACCTCAGCGCGCACGATACAATCTGGTGTAAAGTTGGACAGGATATTCATGACGATCTGCAGCGAATCTTTTTCTTCCTGCGTGAAATCTTCATCTTTCTGAACTTCTTCTTTTAAAGTTTTGCCAAACTGCTCCAGACAGGAGTTGATAAAGTTGGCACCCATAGAATCTACGGTGTCAAAACTGGCCTTCAATTGAAAGTAATTTTCGAGTTCTGCAGTTTTATCGATGAGCCGAATATTGAGAATTCCACCACCACGATTTCGCATATTTTGGGTAATGTCTTCAGTCGCTTTAAATAATTTTTCCTTTAATTTAAAGTTAAAGAAGTGCTGAAGTTTAACCGATTCCACTTCCATAACAAAATGAGTGTGACCTAACTTCTTAGTATTTATAATGGTTGTTTTAAAGCCGCCTTTGTCAATCCAAAATTTTGCTGCTTTCGACGCGGCCGCAACGACCGAACTTTCTTCTACGGCCATTGGTAAAGCGAGTAATTTCCCATCAATAAGAAAATTGGGAGCAATCCCGTAAGGCATATAAAAGTTAGAAATCGTGTTCTCCGAAAACTCTTCGTGCAGTTTCTGAAGTTCTGGTTTCCCGTTCCAATATTGTTTTAAAATTCCTTGATATTCTTCGTTTCCGTCGAGATATTCAGTAACGATCCAATCGATTTTCCCCTGCTTTGTGAGTTTAGAAAAACCTTCAACGGGTTGATGATTCATAGAAGTAAAATTTTAAAATTCAAAGATAGGAATTTAGGTTGGATGTTGGGTGTTGGATGCTTGGCGCATAAGAAATTTAATTATATTTAAAAGATGAAAAAAGCAATCTTACTATCCCAAATATTTTTGTTTTTTAGTTGCGAAAAAACGTCAGAATCTACACCGAAAAACATCGGCCCCGAAAATTCTGAAGTTATCGAAACGCGATCTGCTTCAAAAATAAACAAAGATAAAAACACGATTAAAGAAAGATTTCCTGCTCCAGAAAGTTACAATTATGTGAATGCAAAGCAAAACTCCTTTGCAGAATATA
>JBBSRZ010000068.1:0-13788 GCA_038242555.1 Flavobacteriales bacterium
AAAAGAGTAAATAGCAATCCTGATAAAATTAAAATTATCCAAATTATATTTTGTTTTATTGATAAATTTTGAAAGTTGATTGAATTCATTTCAATTTTTTTAATATTTATACGCTCAATTTTTTAGTGCATTACCTACAACTCCTAAATATACTCAAGTTTCAAAAAACCTCAGTGATTATTTTTTTATGTTAAATGCATAATAGCACTGCGTTTGGTAGTGAATAAAATGACACTTATACAAAGTGTTCAAATTTAACTATACAATGTACGCAACTCTATTTTTGAAATATATTATGTTTTTCAATATAGAACCAGCCCGAGTTGCTAGCCCCGATCTCAGTAGAAATCCCCGGAATGAGGTGCGAGTGACGCGAGTGCCGAATGAAGGGATTGTAACGAAGAGCGGGACCGGTTTTGTATGTAGCAAAAATCTTATTGCTCCTAATTCTCAAAACTAATTGACCAGTCACGAATTCAGACCAAAATAAAAGCATCAATCACTCAATGCTTTTTATCTTTTCACTTTACCTTTTCACCAAACTCGTTTTAGAAAAAATCCCGAGGAACCTCGACTAGAATATTTATACTACACCTTGCGCTAGCATTGCTTCTGCAACTTTTACGAAGCCAGCGATGTTTGCTCCTTTTACATAATTCACATAGCCATCTTCACCTTTACCGTAATCTCTACACGCTTTATGAATGCCGATCATAATTTCTTTTAATCTTGCTTCAACTTCTTCAGAAGTCCAGTTCAAGCGAATAGAATTCTGCGTCATTTCTAGACCGGAAGTTGCAACACCTCCAGCGTTAGACGCTTTCCCTGGCGAAAACAAAATTTTATTTTTTACGAAATAATTAATCGCATCTAAAGTAGATGGCATATTCGCCGCTTCCGTTACGCAAATCACTCCGTTAGCAACCAACATTTCTGCATCTTCTAAAAATAATTCATTGTGGGTAGCAGCAGGAATTGCAACATCACATTTAATATCCCACGGACGTTTTCCGGCAAAGAACTTTGCACTTGGAAATTTCTTTACGAAATCTTCTGCTCTGTTGTTTCCAGAAGCACGCAGTTGTAATAAATAATCAACTTTTTCTCCAGAGATACCGTCTTCATCATAAACATATCCGTCTGGTCCAGAAATCGTTAAAACTTTTCCGCCTAATTCATTTACTTTTTTAACAACGCCCCAGGCTACATTTCCGAAGCCGGAAACCACAAAAGTTTTTCCTTTTATTTCTTGTCCGATTGTTTTTAACATTTGTTCGCAGAAATAAACAACGCCATATCCAGTTGCTTCTGGACGGATCAAAGAACCGCCGTACGCCAAACCTTTTCCCGTTAAAACACCAGTAAATTCATTTCTAATTTTTTTATATTGACCAAATAAATAACCAATTTCTCTGGCTCCAACGCCAATATCTCCCGCAGGAACATCGGTCTCAGAGCCAATATGTTTACACATTTCTGTCATAAATGCTTGACAAAAACGCATTACTTCCATATCTGATTTTCCTTGCGGATCGAAATCTGCACCACCTTTTCCGCCACCCATCGGAAGGGTTGTCAAGGAATTTTTAAAAGTTTGCTCAAAAGCTAGAAACTTTAGTACTGATAAATTCACGGTTGGATGAAAACGAATTCCTCCTTTGTAAGGTCCAATTGCGGAATTCATCTGAATTCTAAATCCTCGATTTACCTGGATTTCACCAGTGTCATCAACCCAAGGAACACGGAAAATAATGGTTCTTTCAGGCTCAGCCATCCTTTCCAATAGTTTCATTCCAATATATTCTTCCTTCGTTTCGATAAAAGGAATCACAGTGGCAGCGACTTCTTTTACGGCTTGTAAGAATTCTGGTTCATTGGGATTTTTCGCCTCAATATTCGCGATAAAATCCTGAATTTTTTGCTCTACGTTGTTATTTTCCATAAGAAGTGAGTATTATTACTAACAAATTTACTTTTTTTTGAACGTGCAACAATAAATAAATATAATATTAGCAAAAGATAAGTAACAGTGTCTTTAGCACTTATTAAAGCATTAAACAGATCTTTTAATTGTTAAAAAAATAATAAAGTAAAAATATGAATACAATTATGGAAACAACTGAAATTAAAGTGCCAAATATTGTCGACCAGAAAGTGCTTTAATGTACCCGGAAATTTCTAATTGTAATAAATCGGGTAAGATCTTATAAGTTGGGATCTCCAAGCGTTCAGAAATTTCATCTAGCGAACGAGGTTTTTTTCTATCTAAAGTATTGAAGATGGATTGTTGATGATCTGAAAGCAAAATTCGTAGTTCAGAAGTTGGAAAAAGTTCACCCACTTTTTCAGTTTGATTGGAGAAGCCGAGTTGCTCAATAAGCGCTAGAATTGTAGAAATTACGGCTGCTTTATTCTGTGAAATCAAATGGTTGCAACCTTGACTATACTTTTCATCAATTCTGCCAGGAAGCGCATAAACTTCTCTGTTGTAATTGTTGGCAAAAGTCGCAGTACTAATTGAACCGCCACCAAACGCAGTTTCTACAACAATTGTTGCGGGCGATAAACCTGCAATAATTCTATTTCGTTGAATGAAATTTTCACGATCCGGCTTCTGCGACGAATTAAATTCTGTAAATAGAACTCCGTTTTCTTCTAATATTTTTTCGGAAAGTTTTCGGTTTTTCGAAGGATAGAAGGTATGAAAGCCATGTGCTAAAACCGCAACCGTAGTAATATTGTTTTTTAATGAACTGTCGTGAACTTCGGCATCTGCGCCCAAGGCCAATCCGCTTACAGTCATTACGTGATCATTTTTTATGGCTTGCAAAAACTCCTGGATAAAGTTTTTCCCGTAGTCGGATAAGTTTCTCGTTCCGACAATGCTAATGGTTTTTTTACTAGAATCAAAATCTCCTTTTTGATAAAGAACTGCAGGAGCGTCGTCACATTCGTTTAGTAAGTTGGGTAAATCACCTAGATGACGAAGGTTGATTTTAATATTATTCTTTTCGCAGAAGATTATTTCCTGTTCTGCAAATTTTAAATGATCAGTATTTCCAATCTCTACAGAAATCTTTTTACCGATTCCGAAAATGTTTTGGAGACCAGATTTTGAGAGTTCGAAAACTTCTTTTGCGGAACCAACTTCACCAATTAATTTGCGGAAAATTACATCCCCAATTAGTGGGCAATGTCGCAATGCAATCGAATAAAGAGTTTCTTCTGAACGCATAAAGATGTTTTATCAAAAGTATTACAAATTATTGACTCTTACGGAGTTCATCTAATCGTTCCCAAATATTTTCTTTCTTTTTGTATGGAAGTTCTAGAAAATCTTCGGCGTGATTTTCTTTATATTCTTGCCAGAGTTTATCATCTTTTTCGCTGTAGTAATTAGGGAATTCCCAGATGAATTTCTTTTTTCGTTCGCCTGATTTTCGAAATAAGAAAGCCAATAAAATACCAATCGCCGCTCCGGCTAGGTGCGACTGCCAAGATATTCTACTCGGTTCTGCCAAATTAGAGAATAGTTCTTCAGGTAAAACTCCCCAAATCAAACTTCCGTAATATAATGCGACCACCATTGACACGGTAAGAAACTTCGTATTCCATCTAAAAACACCACTGAAAAATATAAAAAATGCTAAAACGTAAACGACTCCGCTTGCTCCAATGATACAAGTTTGATTAAAACCGCCAGTATATAGATCAAGTGACGGTAACAACCAAACGATAAGTCCTGTCAGAAACCATCCCAAGAAAAGAACTTTTCTTGCAATAAAGGGATAAAACTGATAAAGAAAAAAAATGAGTATAAAAATGGGAACTGAATTTCCAAATAGATGATCAATACTACCATGAAGAAAAGGAGAAAGGAAAATACCTTTTAGACCGGCGGGATTCAGAGGAATGATCGCACCCGAACAGCCCTGAAACCAACCGATACGTTGCAGAAAAAAGCCCGTCCACATCGCCGCCACCATGGTGAATGCATAAAGTAATGCTTTGTAATTGACTTGATTTTTTAACATTATTTCAAATGGGACAAAACTGTAACCAAATTTCTAAATTAGTTGTTTTGGCGAAATCTTTTTATAAAATTAAAGAAATTCAGCCAAAAAGTGCGAAACAATAAGAGAATGAGTTTTTTAAATTACTAGTTTGTCTTAAATTTGCAGCCTATGAGAAAGTTGTCTACCCTTATTTTAGGATTTATCTCGGTAATCGTACTGGCACAAAATACCAAAGATGTGATGTCAGAAATCGATTCGATCTCCCAAAAGCACTGGAACGCCACGGCTCTTGATTTAGATAGTTTGGCTGATCCGAAATTTGAAAGATTTGTCATTAAATTTAAGGATACGCTCGTTATTCGAGATAGAGTTGGCATTGTCAGTACTGATGAGGAAATACCAGTGACGCCCTATAATTTACTTCAGTTAAAAGATCCGATCAAATGGTTTTATTATGGCCAAAATAATGTGGTCTTTAACCAATCTTCTTTTTCAAATTGGAATTCTGGCGGAAACAGTAACATTGGGATCCTTGGGAAAATTAATTATAATTTAAGTTACAAAAACAGACGGCACTTTTTAGACAATAATATTCAATTAGGATATGGTTTTGTTTCTAGAGAAGGAGAATCTTCTCGGAAGACAGAAGATTATATTAATCTAATGACCAACTACGGCTATGATATTGGCAGCAATTATTATCTGTCTACTGGATTTCAGTTTCTTTCGCAATTCTCGCCAGGTTACAATTATTCTTTAACTCCAGATCCTTCCTTTGAAGATCGGATTTCAAGATTTCTTTCTCCCGGATACGTCTATACCGGAGTCGGTATTTTGTACAATCCCAATGAAAACTTCCAAATTATTTTTCGCCCTCTTAACGGTAAGTTTACTTTTGTTATGGATCCTTATTTACAGAAAGAAGGGAAATATGGTTTAGAAAGAGACGGACAGTCGGTTCGTGCAGAACTTGGAACCTTGGTTAATATCCTGTATCGCTTGAAGTTATTTAAAGATATAAATCTTGTCAACCAAGTCAATTTCTTTAGTAATTATATCTTTCACCCAGAACGGGTAGATATCGCTTACAACGGGACTTTAAATATTAAATTTAACAAATTTATTACAACGGTTGTAAGTTTAGATTTACTTTATGACCATGACCAAATGCAGAAACTTCAATTAAAACAAACACTTGGTATCGGTTTCTCTTACAATCTTGGTTTTGAAATTAAAGAGAAAAATAAGAAAATGATTAAACCTTTCGTAGCGAAAAACTAGGTTTAAACATTCCAAAATTCACGATCTAAACTTCTGTACTGGATTGCTTCTGCAATGTGCGCAGCGTTTACTTCTTGTGCTTCTTCTAGATCAGCAATAGTGCGCGCGACTTTTAATATTCTGTCATACGCTCGTGCAGAAAGATTGAGTTTTTCCATGGCGGTTTTAATAAGCGTTTTTGAGGACTCATCTAATTCACAAAATTTCTCGATATCTCTCGGACCCATTTGCGCATTATAGTGAATGTCCGAATCTTTATATCGATTCGTCTGAATCTCTCGCGCAATCAGGACTCGATTTCTAATCACATCGCTTTGTTCTCCTTTTCGTTTGTCGGCAAGTTGTTCGAATTCTACTTTTTGAACTTCAATATGAATATCGATCCGATCGAGGAGTGGTCCAGATAGTTTATTCATATAGCGTTGCATCTCAAACTGAGACGAAGTATTATTCGGATCATCAGGAAAAAACCCGCTAGGACTTGGATTCATACTTGCGACCAACATAAAACTCGCTGGATAATTAACCGTAAACTTTGCCCGAGAAATCGTGACTTCTCGATCTTCTAACGGTTGACGCATCACTTCCAAAACCGTTCTTTTAAATTCTGGCATTTCATCTAAAAATAAAACACCGTTATGCGCTAAAGAAATTTCGCCAGGCTGCGGATAACTTCCGCCGCCGACTAAAGCGACATCAGAAATCGTATGATGCGGACTTCTAAACGGACGAACCGTCATCAAAGAAGTTTCTGTACCGATCTTTCCTGCGACCGAATGAATTTTTGTTGTCTCTAAAGCTTCTCGTAAAGTAAGCGGCGGCAAAATAGTTGGAACCCTTTTCGCGAGCATCGTTTTACCGCTTCCTGGAGGGCCGATCAAAATAATATTATGTCCGCCTGCCGCTGCAACTTCCATTGCCCGTTTTGCAGTCTCTTGCCCTTTCACTTCAGAGAAATCATTAGGGAAGTGATGAACCTTTTCTTGAAATTCTTTCCGTATATCAATTGTCGTTCTCTCTAACGGAATTCCTTCATGAAAGAAATCAACAACCTCTTTTATATTTTCGACGCCGTAAACTTCCAAATCACTTACGATCGCGGCCTCTCTGATATTTTTTTTAGGCAATATAATTCCTTTGAATCCTTCTTCCTTCGCTTTAATGGCTATCGGGAGTACGCCTTTTATGGGAAGTAACCCACCATCTAAAGACAATTCTCCCATGATTACATATTCACCGATATTTTCGGCTTTAATTTGCTCCGACGCGGCAAGTATTCCCAAAGCAATACTCAGATCATAAGCCGAACCTTCTTTACGTAAATCCGCCGGAGCCATGTTGATCGTGATTTTCTTTCCTGGAATTTTAAAACCAATATTTTTTAAAGCCGCAGAAATTCGGTAACTGCTTTCTTTGATGGCATTGTCTGGGAGACCTACGAGATGATAACCGACGCCTCCAGTATCGACATTAACTTCTATGGTGATCGTTTGCGCAGAAACTCCAAAGATGGCACTCCCGTAAATTTTTACTAACATGGTTTGTGTTTGGAGATAAAATTAGCAAATTAATCTCAATGTCGTCGAAAAGTTTTCTGGTAAAAAAATAGAAGAATAAGTTTGTCTGGAAATAAAAAAATCTCACGGTGAGTGAGATTTTAAATAGTGGGCAGTACTGGGTTCGAACCAGCGACCTCTGCAATGTCAATGCAACGCTCTAAACCAACTGAGCTAACCGCCCTATATTAAAAAAAACCTCAGAAAAAACTGAGGTTTTTGGGTGGGCCCTGAGGGATTCGAACCCCCGACCCTCTCGGTGTAAACGAGATGCTCTGAACCAACTGAGCTAAGAGCCCGATCAAATTTTGATGTCTCAAATTTTGGTTCGGCAAATGTACGATTTTTTTCTACTCTTCCAAATTTATTTCTAAAAATTCTCCGACAACAAAATTACTTCCGCCGATAAAAATCATTTCTTCTTTTTTAAGTTGTTGTTTTGCAAAAAGATACGCTTCCTGAACGGAATCAAAAATTTTATAATTTATTTTTGATTTTTTTAGTAAATCTTCATATTCTTGTGGATGACGGCCACGATTGTTGGCTGGTTTTGCAAAATAGAAGATGGCGTTATGAGGAAGAATTTGTAAAACTTCCTCGATTTTTTTATCAGCCACAAAGCCTAAAATAATATGTTTTGACTTGGGAATAGAATTTAATTGGTCAAATACCAGTTCCAGTCCCGCCTGATTATGCGCCGTATCGCAAATGATCAAAGGCTCTTGCGAAAACTCAAACCAGCGACCTATAAATCCTGTATTTTTATGTACATTTAATAATCCTTCCTTAAAATTTTGTTCCGAAATTTGAAGTCCGGCTGACTGCAGTTCTTTAATTAAAGCCAGGACTACTTTAATGTTTTTCAGTTGGTAGTAGCCTTTTAAATCTGATTGAAAATCATTTTCTAAAAGGGTTGCATCTATAAATTTCGTGTGTTTTTCTGCCGCTTTTATTTTGAGGATGTTTTTGACAACAGGATCTTCAGCGCCAGAAATTACTGGAACATTTGATTTGATGATGCCGGCTTTTTCTTGCGCAATTTCCTCTAAAGTATTTCCTAATAAATCCTGATGATCAAACGCCACATTTGTGATCGCCGAAACCATAGGTGTGATGATATTGGTAGAATCTAATCGGCCGCCTAGACCAACTTCCATAATCGCGTAATGGACTTTCTTTTGATAGAAGTACTCAAAAGCCATAATGGTTGTAAATTCAAAAAATGACGGTAAAATCGTTGAACCTAATTTTCTTAATTTTTGGATGAATTCATAAACAAATTCTTTGTCGCAGTTTTCACCGTTGATTTTTATTCGTTCGGTAAAGTCTATTAAATGCGGCGAGGTATAAAGTCCGATAGAATAACCTGATTCCTGCAGAACAGAAGCAAGCATATTGCTGGTCGAGCCTTTCCCGTTGGTCCCACCGATATGAATCATTTTTAATTTTTCTTGCGGATTGCCAAATAGGGCACAGAGTTTCGTAATATTTTCCAAGCCTGGTTTGTAGGCTTTTTGTCCATCGGCTTGGTAACTGGGAATTTGCTGGAAAAGCCAATCGATTGCTTCTTGGTATTGCTGATCTGTCATGGTGCAAAATTCCTTAAAGTTTCTATTATCTGAAAGATTTATAATTATTTTCTAATATTTTGATCGATGCTGAGATCGCGACCCGGCTGTAGCGGAGCTCTTTTTATAAAAGAATTAAGTGGAAACTGGGGTGGCTTATTTTATAAAAAAGCGGGAATGGAAGACGGAAGTTGTCGCCCAAATAGATTTAAAAAATGATACTGTAAGTCCCAGTAGAAAAGGAATTAGAGCGTTCTGCTTTTACGTATTGTTTCACCCAACTTACCGAATTCGACACCACGCAAGGATCAGAAACGCCGCCGGCTCTTCTGGCGGAAACTACATTTCCGGCTTTGTCAACCGAATAAGCAATCGTAATACTGCCACTTGCCGAACAATTATGTGCAGGTTGTGCGCCGCCGCGGCCCATGGTTCCTGGAATAAAGCCAACTAATTTTCTGTCTACACCGATTTTACTATCGCCGTTTCCGTCGCCGCCTAAAGGATCGCCAGAATTACCTGGAGTAGTGGAAGTCCCTTGAGTTCCGCTTTTAGTCCCACGACCTTTCAAAAGATTTCCGACCGCTGCGGTTCCTTTTCCGTCTCCGCTACCCGTAGTGGAATTTGGTGTGGTCGCTTTCGCAGTACTTGACTTGGTAGGTGTTGCTTTTGCTGGAGTTGATTTAGTCGGTGCCTTTGTTGCTTTCTTTATAATTTTATCCGCTTTCGGTGTGGATATTTTTGTGTTATTGCCAGTAATTATTTTTTCTTTTACGGGTTTTATTATTTCCTTAACCGTTTCTGGAGTTGATTCCGGAATGTTTTCTTGAACAGGTTCAGTCACTTCTGCGTTGGAGGCCAAACTTCCGTCTTTGTTGGCTGGTTCCTCAATTTCTGCTCCGTCTCTATTGTCGCCGAAGTTAATAAGCATCGTTGTCACCTGATCTGGCTTTTCGGTAATTTTTGTAAACTTATAAAAGAATAAACCAAAGAAAACAGCCAAAGCAAGTAGAACCGTAATTATTGCGCTCCTTCTTTTGTCTTTTTCTTCGTTCTTTTTATGTTGAATAATGTAATCCATGAATCTGGAATTCTTTTTTACAACTGCAATAAATTACTCTTCTTGAGTAGTTGCAATTGCTAAATTATACTGATGATTTTCGGCAATACCCATAACGAAAACAACATCTTTGTGTTTGGTGTTTTCATCTGCCCGAATGGTAAACGATGGTTTTTCCTCATCTTTTAAAGTAGTCACTAAATAGTCTTCTAACTGGTCTTTAGGAATTTCTTTATCGTTTACAAAATACTTGCCGTCTTCTTTGATCGTGACAACTGAAGGATCCTGAACGCTAGGGTTTTTAGTATCTGCAGTTGGCAGTTTTACTTCAATGGAACTTTGGCTGATCGCTGAACTCGTAATCATGAAAAAAATCAACAACAGAAAAATAATATCTGTCATCGAAGCCATGCTGAATTCGGCGTTAACTCTATTTCTTCTTTTCAACTCCATTACAGTGGCGTATTTAAAGTGTCTAAAAATTCGTTAACATTGGTCTGAATTTTCAATACCAATCGGTCTACGTTGGTCACCAAAATATTGTAAAAAAAGTACGCGGGAATTCCAACAAATAAACCGATAGCTGTAGTAGCCATCGCGGTATAAATCCCAGTTGCTAATAATTTCGGACTCACGGCTCCCGTAACATTTGAGATTTCAAAAAACGCCATGATCATTCCGACTACGGTTCCTAAGAATCCTAACATCGGTGCTGCACCAGAAGCGGATGCTAAAATGTTGAGATTTTTTTCCAATTTCGAAACTTCTAATTGTCCTTGATTTTGCATTGCATTTGAGATGTCAGAAATAGGTCTTCCAATTCTGGCCAAACCTTTTTCGATCATTCTCGCTTCTGGAGAATCAATTGTTTTACAATAATCGATTGCGGTGGTGATTTTACCTTCCTGCACGAAATCTTTAATATTTTCTAAAAAGTTAGGAGTTTGCTTTGACGCTCTTTTAATAAAAAAATATCTTTCTAAAAATATATAAAGTGCCAAAATCCCCAAAAGGAAAATAGAAATCATAATGATGTTTCCGACGATTCCGCCGCCAAATAGAATTTCCCAAAGTGAAAAAACATGTGTTTCTGTGGTGGTATTAATGATTTGCGTTGGAGTTTGTAAAAACATGTGTACTTTTTAATTTTAAAATTGAACGTCAAAATCGCCTTAATATTACAGTTTTAAGGCAAATAAGTGAAGTCGCGTGAATAATTTGGTTAATCTTCTTCGATTACGATTTCGTCTTGCTTGAAATTGCACTGCAATTTAAACGGAATTGTCTGATCAGAACCGGTATAAAAATCATCAATATTTCCTTCCCAACAAAGTTCTAATTCACCGGTTGAGTCATTTTTGAAAGTGAGTTTGCTATTGGTGAGATAAGCATCTTCATCGTCGAACAGATCTACGCCCGTGAAATTATCTGCATCGGCGTCATTAATTTCAAAAGTTTTCCCTACAAGTTCGGGATCTTCAATCGGCAAATCGAAGAGGTTTATTGAAATTTGAGGATAGTTATAATGCAAAGAATCATCATCTACATGATCCAAAGAATCGTCTGTAATAATTTCTACTTCTAAAAAATGTTGAGTGTTGCTGTATACCGCTTTGCAATAAGTGCTCTGGATGTGGTATTTAAGGGTTTCATCCGGATGATAGATTTTTAAAATCCCTTTCATTTCAATAGGAAAAATTGAGTTAAATAATTGATAATTAAACTGATTGAGCAAAGATAAAAAATAGATTGATTGCGCAAAATTATTTGCTGTAAATTTCAGTTTTACTTTCCCTGCCATTGGGAAGTTTCAATCTAATTGATTATACTTTAAACAAAAAAAATTAATTTAGCCTCTTCAAAACTATTATAATGAAAAACTTATTATACGCTGCTTTTTTAGGAGTTGCTCTCCTGAGCGGTTTTACAAGTTGTAAAAAATCAGATTCTCCTTTAACTAAAGTAACTCCCGTTGAAGTTGATTCGATTGCTGCAAATTATTACGAACAATATCTGAAGTTATATCCGTTAGAAGCAACTGCTCAAGGCGATCTGCGTTACAACGATCAACTTCCGATAAATATTGATAAAGATTTTATTTCCGGAGAAATTTCTTTTTATAATTCTGTGCAAAATGAATTGAGGAAACTGGATTACAAGTCTTTGAGTGATGATGATAAAACGGTGTATGATGTTTTAGATTATACTTTAAAAAATAAGATTGAAAGATATGCTTATCATCCAGAATATATTCCGTTCACGCAGTTTGGTGGACTACCTCTTGATTTTCCGTTATTGGGAAGTGGGGAAGGAAGTCAGCCTTTTAAAACGGAAAAAGATTATGAAGATTGGCTAAAAAGAATGGAAAAATTCCCCGAGTGGATGGACACGGCAGCCGATAACTTCCGCGAAGGAATAAAGAGCAACATTGTTTTACCAAATAAATTGGTAGCAAAGATGGTTATGCAAATGAAAGCGGATGAATTAATTAGTCCAGAATTTCAGAAGAACATTTTCTTTGGACCGGTGAAGAATTTTCCGAAAAACTTCAGCAATGTGCAGAAGAATAAATTAACAACGATGTATACGGATGTTATTTCCAAAAAAATTATTCCTGCTTATACGAAAATGGGAGAATTTTTAGAAACTGAGTATTTGCCAAAAGCTAGAACGACCGATGGTTTAAACGGTTTGCCAAGAGGAAATGAAATTTATGCATACTACGTTAAAAGTTGGACGACGACCAGCAAAAGTCCCGACGAAATTAATAAAATTGGGTTGGAGCAGGTTGCGATGTTGCGATCAGAAATGGACAAAGTAAAACAAGAAGTAGGTTTTACAGGAACTTTGGAAGAATTTATTACGCATGTAAAATCTGATCCTGAAGCGATGCCGTATAAAACAGAAAAAGAAGTTATTGGCGCGTTTAACGATATTTTAAAGAAAATTACGCCTAAACTAAATACGATGTTTGGTGTAAATCCGGTTACGCCGTTCGAAATTCGTCAGACCGAAAAGTTCAGAGAATCTACGGCGAGCGCAGAATATATGCCAGGAACTTCTGATGGAAAAAGACCTGGAATTTTCTATATGCCGATTCCAGATCCGACGAAATTTAATGTTACTTCTGGTATGGAATCTCTTTTTTTACACGAAGCAATTCCGGGACATCATTATCAAATTTCTTTACAGCAAGAAAATACAAATCTGCCTAAGTTTATGCGCTTTGGTTGGTTTGGCGCGTATGGAGAAGGTTGGGCGCATTACTGCGAAACTCTAGGTCCAGAATTCGGTTTGTATACGGATCCTTATCAGAAAATGGGTTATTTAAGTGATCAAATGTTGCGTGCCGTACGTCTTGTAATTGACACTGGAATACATACTGGAACAATGACTCGTGAAGAAGCAATCACCTATTTCTTAAATAACATATCATACGATGAATCGAGTGCGATTGCAGAAGTAGAAAGGTATATGGCGATGCCAGGACAAGCATTGGGTTACAAGATCGGCGCTCTTAGGATTCGCTCGTTACGCGATCAATACGAAAAGAAATTAGGAGCAAAGTTCAGTTTAGCAAAGTTCCATGACGAAATGCTGAACCAAGGATGTTTACCTTTAAACGTTCTCGATCGTAAAATGGAAAATTGGGCTAAAAGACAATAATATTAGTTATCACAAATTAAAGTTTTTGCCGATTTATCAGATTTAATATAAAAATAAAAAGACGGTTTCAATCTTTACTGATGATAACTTTTCCTTTAAACAAAGGGAATTATGACCTGATGTTTTTTAGCTAAAAACTATTAAATTTTTAGTATTTTTACAATTCAAAAACTATCGTTCTAATGGAATCGAAATTCCTTGATCCTTTATTTTCTCTCGCAGAAAACGTACTCGGAAATGTGTTGCAGAAAACTCCTTTTGGATTCTCCTTAATCAATGGTGATTATAACCTTGACTTCGCTAATGATGCATGGTTAGATCTGGTTCAGAAAACAAGAGAAGAGGTAATTGGGAAGAGTATATTTTCTTTATTTCCAGAGTCAGAAAATCAATTGCTGCCTGTTTTAGAAAATGTCAGAGACTCCAGACAACCTTTCTATGCGCCCGAATATCACTTAAGAGCGATGAGAAATGGGGAATTAGAAGATTTTTTTTATAATTTCGTGTATCATCCGATCTATACAGATTTTGGTGAATTTCAATATATCGCCTGTGTTCTTTTAGAAATTACAGATGTCATTGGTATAAAAAATAAAATTCTCGCAGATGAAGAACGACTTCGTTTAGCTACAGAAAGTTCA
>JBBSRZ010000069.1:0-13679 GCA_038242555.1 Flavobacteriales bacterium
TTAGCAGAGAAATACCATTACTATTTCGAAAGCAAAGCTTTAATTATTAATAATAAAATAAGTTATGAAAAACGGAATCCACCCAGAAAATTATAGACTAGTTGTTTTCAAAGATATGAGTAACGACGAGGTGTTTCTTTGTAAATCTACTGCAGATACCAGAGACACAATTGAATATGAAGGAGAAACTTTCCCATTAGTGAAAATGGAAATTTCTTCAACTTCTCACCCTTTTTACACAGGAAAAGTGAAATTAGTTGACACTGCAGGTAGAGTTGATAAATTTATGAACAAGTACAAGAAATTCTCAAAGTAATTTTTGAATTTTACCGATAATTAAAGTCTTTCAAGTTATTTGAAAGGCTTTTTTTATTGTAAATTTGATTTCATTAACCCTCATAAATCGCGCTATGCAACTCGTTTTTTCTGATGCCCAATTTTGGGAAGAATTCTTGCCCCTTACTTTTACCAGACCCGTTGCAGAAATGCGCTGCGGGATTTTGACCTTTTCCGAAAGATGGCAAAAGCTCTTAAATCTCTCTAAAGTTTCTTATTTAACTGAAGATTTCTTACAAGAGAAATTTAGAATATACGAACCTAAAGAAAGTTTGTTCCTTATTCCGAACTTCTTGCCAAGCGAGAATCTTTTAGCTCAGATCAAAGATTTGAAATTAGGAGAAGCTTTAATTTACAAAAATGAATTGGTGGCTGTCAGAATTAATATGGAAAACTTTTCTTTAAATCAGATTCAGAAAATGACTGATATTGATGAGGAACTTTTATTCTTTAACCAGCCTACGGATTTGTTTACGTACAATCAAGAAGCCATTAATTTTGATTTCGACTTGTTGACAAAGGATAGAACTTCAGCGTCTTTGTCCGACACAAATGGATTCTTAGGAGACAAAAAAGATTTATTTATCGAAGAAGGAGCAGAAGTTGAGTTTTCTACTTTAAATACCACCACCGGAAAAATCTATATTGGCAGAAATGCAGAAGTGATGGAAGGTTGTAATCTTCGTGGTCCGATTGCGCTTTGCAATGATTCTAAATTTAATTTAGGAGCGAAAATTTATGGTGCGACAACGGTTGGTCCACATTGTAAAGTGGGGGGAGAAGTCAATAATATTGTGATTTTCGGTTATACGAATAAAGGTCATGATGGCTTTATTGGAAATTCGGTCATTGGAGAATGGTGTAATCTCGGTGCTGATACTAATTCTTCTAATTTGAAGAATAATTATGGTCCAGTAAAACTGTGGAATTACAAATTAAAGAAATTGGTTAATTCGGGATTGCAGTTTGCGGGCTTAATAATGGGTGATCATTCCAAGGCGGCGATCAATACGCAGTTTAATACCGGAACTGTTGTTGGAGTCGCAGCCAATATTTTTAAAAGCGGTTTTCCACCCAACTTAATTAATAATTTCTCTTGGGGTGGAATGGACGGTGATGAAAAATTCAAACTGGAAAAAGCCTACGAAGTTGCTGAACTGATGATGGGCAGAAGAAAAGTCCCTTTTACGGAAGCTGATAAAAATATCCTAAACCATATTTACGAAAACTATTAATTGTTGATTGAACTGAATTGCAGCCCAGCCTGAGTGGAGCTCTTTTTTATTTTTGTCTGAGCGAAGTCGAAGATAATAATAAAAAAAAGCGGGAACGGAGGGTGGATAAAGCTGCCCAAATAAATTATAAAATCTTAAAGGCCGAGTCTTAAATTGTTATCTTTGCAGAATTATTTTTCTCACTTAAAACGTTGATAGCATGCAACTGTATAACACCTTAAGCGCAGAAGAAAGAGCTCAACTTATTGATGAAGCCGGTAAGCAACGTCTTACTTTGTCTTTCTACGCGTACGCTAAAATTACTGATCCCAAAACATTTCGCGATGAATTATTTATAGCCTGGAATGCACTTGATGCGCTGGGTCGAATTTACGTGGCTCATGAAGGAATTAATGCTCAGATGAGTATTCCGGCCGATCAGATTGATGCATTTCGTGAAACGCTAGAAGTTTATGATTTTATGAAAGGAATCCGGCTGAATGTTGCGGTTGATCAAGATGATCATTCATTCTTAAAGTTGACGATTAAAGTTCGACATAAAATTGTGGCCGACGGTTTAAATGATGAAACTTTCGATGTCACGAACAAAGGTATTCATCTTAAAGCGCAGGAATTTAATAATTTACTAGACGATCCAAATACGATCGTGGTGGATTTCCGAAATCATTATGAAAGTGAAGTCGGACGGTTTGAAGGTGCAATCACGCCAGATGTTGAAACATTTAGAGAAAGTTTACCGATTATCACCGAGCAATTACAAGACTTTAAAGAAGATAAAAACCTGCTCATGTATTGTACGGGCGGAATCCGATGTGAAAAAGCCAGTGCTTATTTTAAACATCAAGGTTTTAAAAATGTTTACCAGTTAGAAGGCGGAATTATTGAATATACTCGTCAGATTAAAGAAGATAATATTGATAGTAAATTCATTGGGAAAAACTTTGTCTTCGATCACCGATTAGGAGAACGAATCACAGACGATATCGTTTCGCAGTGTCATCAATGTGGGAAACCATGCGACAATCATACGAACTGTGCTAATGAAGGATGTCATTTACTTTTCATTCAATGTGATGATTGTAAAACTGCTATGGAGAATTGTTGTTCTACAGAATGTTTAGAAATCATTCATTTGCCTTTAGCCGACCAAATACAATTAAGAAAGGGGAAAGAAGTTGGAAATAAAGTTTTCCGAAAAGGAAAATCTGAAGCGTTGGTATTTAAAAAGTCTGGTAATTTATCAGATCAACCTTTAGCAAAAGTAGTTGGAAAGAACATCCGTCAAAAAATTTCGATTAAAAAAGTTTTGATTGGTAATGCAGAACATTATTACACCAAATCGAAGATTGCGCAGTTTTTAATTGAAAACGAACAACTTTCTATTGGTGATAGAGTTTTGATTTCAGGTCCGACGACAGGTGATCAGGAATTGATCATTACGGAACTTTTCGCGAATGGAAGTCAATGTGAAACTGCTGAAATTGGCGATCAAGTTACTTTCGAAATTCCATTCAGAATTCGTTTATCCGACAAACTGTACAAAATCCTATAACCAGTTAATAATTAAATTTAAGATTGCGTTCCACTGGGGCGCAATTTTTTTTATATTTTTGAAGATGAGAAAAGCAGAAATTAGAAAATATTACTTAGAACAGAAAAAACGTTTTAACGCAGATGAAATAAAAGTTTTGTCGGAGCAAATATTTAATCAATTTACTGATGCGTTCGATTTAAAGGCGAATCAGAAAGTTCATTGTTTTTTATCTATTCCCGAAAAAGGAGAAGTGGATACGCAGTTCTTTTTAGATTACTTTACCAAGAATAATATTCGAGTGTTTGTGCCGAAAGTTGTAGAAGGAAAATTAATCGCCTTGGAAATTACCGAACAAACTTCTTTTATAACCAATTCATGGGGAATCAAAGAACCTGCAGATACCGAAGATGCGTGTGTCAATCAGTTTGATTTGGTCATTACGCCACTTTTATACGCAGATAAAATGGGAAATCGAGTAGGGTATGGCAAAGGATTCTACGATAAATTTTTCACAGAAATAAATTCAGATGCGACCAAAGTTGGAGTAAGTTTTTTTCCTCCGAATGAAGAGGTTGAAGATTTTTCTGAATACGATGTACCGTTGGATTATTTAGTAACGCCAACCGAAGTGCTGTCTTTTACAGACTTTGAATCAAAATTTACAAAATAGAATTTAAATTCTTTTTGGAATTGTACCGGTGAACGTTTTAGAACATACTGCGCATTTTTCTCGAATGTTCCTATAGACCGATTCCTGAAATCAAAATATTCAACGCTGAATTGAGCGTAATCCAAAGTGTCTTTATCCGTAATTTCTTTGGAAACTGAAATATTCCCAACCTTGGCGGTTTTCACTTTCAAACTGTCCAATTGCCACAGTAGCGCGCTTAATTTCGTGGAATCTTGAGTAATAAAATAACTTTTCATCATCTGTCCATAAATGACCGAATCGATTTCTGTGTCGCGGTTTCCCGAAGTGTACAAAGTTGATAAGTCCAGTAATTCCTGAATTTTCTGCTTGGTAATCGTCATAATTGCTTGCGCACTATCCATTTTAGTTACGGAATATGATTTCTGATTGTTGTTATTTCTGACTATTTCAAGATCTGATCTTTGTTTTTCTTCTTTATTGCAGGAAAAATTAATTAAAAGTAAACTTATAAGAAGCAGAACGATTGCATTATAGTTTTTCATCGGTGGCAATTTTAAATTTGATCATGATTATTTTGTTATCCTTGTCGTTTTTGGTGTCAATCACTTCAAGGTTTTCTAAAGAAGTCGAGGGCAATGTTACTAAATTAATATAACGCTGTTTATCCATCGTTTCAACACCATACGTTTCGTTATCGTACACTTGGTAAATTAGTGCATCATTGCTGATCAGATAATTTAGGGTTTCTCTTTTTTGTTTTAAATCTTTCAGCGATTTCGAATAATAGAAAAGCATAATCGCATAATCATTAGGCTTTAATTCTATGTTTTCTGCTTCTAGGGCAGATTCTAAATTTCTACGGATCGTATCTGTCTTGTAATAAGGAGACGATACAACCATAATTAAAGTCTTCGACTTTGTGGTGTAAACAAATGGTTCGTTTGGTTTAGCAGTATACTGAATTGGAGTTTCATTTTCCTTAAGAATCTGAACTTGAAGTTCTGCATTGATTTTGGAATTGCGATCAGCATCGATAAAACTATAGTAGAATTTTTTACTAAAGAGTTCATCTTTAAATCCAAGCAATCCAACCAAAACCGCCAAAACGACTGAAATACCCAACCATATATATTTTTTTACAAGAGTGAAAGTTGATTTTTGTTCGGAAGTATCAGATCGGGTTAAAGTTTCTTTACTTTCTTCAATGTGTTGATTACCAGTATTATTTATTTGTAAATCACCTGCAGCAGTTTCAGTTGTATCCATTTTTTTAGGAGAAACTGATGGTTTGTGGATTACTTTCTCTTTAGGCACTGAAATTTCAATATCTGCCAGTGTTTTTTCTAATTCGGCTTGAGTGTTTTCATCAATCTCTTCTAGGTCTTTTAATATTTCATTGGCGAAAAGATGATTCTTTTTAAAGTCATACCAGGACACGTAACCCGCATAAAGGCTCAGAATATTGAGCATGTCGATCCGTGGTAATTTGGTGACGGGTGAATTTTTAAAATAGGTATAAAAAGTCTTTTCGCTGATGTTTCCTTTTGCGATTTTTCGTAAATCTTCCTGGAAATATATAATATCAATGCCTTTCCATTTTGATATATCATCAAAGGATGGCGTATGATTTTCTAAATATTGAGTTTGAACCTCATTTTTTAGTTGTTCGAAGTGTAATAAATCTAAATCGCTCAATTGATGTTTTGGTGTAATTTATTGATTTTCAGATAGGTCGGTTTGTAAATCGATTTTACAAATATATTACAATTAATTTTCGAATACAAATTTAATTCTCGCTATACCTTTGTCCTGTTCGAAAAGATCATTGAGAACGACAAACTTTAAAATTAACAAACAATTAAATTTATTTATTATGAAAAAATCATTTTTCGCAGTTGCTTTTGCTGCTGTAGCACTTGTAGCTTGTAACAAAACTGAAACTGTAGAAACTGCTAACGGTATGGATTCTGCTGACGTTATTGTAGTTGATTCTGACTCTACTATGATGGGTATGGATTCTATGAACGTTGTTAATCCTGATGCAACTTTAGAAAACACTACTGACGCAACTATGGACAACACAACTGACGCTACTATGGAAACTCCAGTAACTGAAGTTAACTAGTTAGTAACATACTATACAAATCAACCGTTTCTCTTTGAGAGGCGGTTTTTTTTATTTCGTTTTCTGTCGTAAAATTTCATAAGCACAAATCGCAACGGCATTACTTAAATTCAGGGAATCAATACTGCCTGCCATGGGGATAATTGTATTTTTTCCTTTTCCGATCCAGAATTCTGTTAAGCCAGAATGTTCAGTTCCAAAAATTACCGCACTTTTTTCTTTTAAATTCCTTTGCTGTAAGTTTTCTGAGTACTGATCCATGATCGTCGTGTAGATGGAATAATTGTTTTCAAGCAGATACTGGTGAACTTCTTGATTACTTGCAGAAAATATATTCATCCCGAACAAACAACCTACGCTGGATCGAATCACATTAGGATTATAAAAGTCCACTTTTGTATCCGTGATAATTAATGCATCAATTCCGAAGGCTTCGCAACTTCTTAATATTGCGCCTAGATTTCCAGGTTTCTCAATGCTTTCAACAACAATGATTGAAGAATTTTTTGTGCGTTTAAATTCATTTAAATTAGAAATTTTTGTTTTGTAAATTCCAATAATTCCTTCAGATGTTCCACGGTACGCAATCTTTTCATAAATCTTTTCGCTAACCAAAGTTATTTTTCGGTCTGGAAGTGTCTCTTTAAATATACTTTCTGAGATAAATATTTCCTTAGGTTCAAAGCTAAATTGCATTGCACGCGCATTTTCCTGTTTTCCCTCCACCACAAATACCTCTTCCTTTTTTCGGAATCTATTATCCGTCATGAGGCGGGTGATGTATTTTATTTTCTCGTTTTGTGCGCTTTCGATTGTCATTTGGCAAAGGTAATTAAAAGGATAAATTTTAATTAAAGGATAGTTAAATTCTGAAGAGATTTGTAAATACTAATTATTCTAATCTTGTGGCATTTTCGGAAATCTCCGCCAAACTTGGTGGTAGATTCTTTTTATTTTTAATTCCTAAAGATTTAAGTTTGATGGTTTGAGTGATTAAATTATCATTTCCGGTTGAGAGTTGTTTATAGGCGTCGGTATAGGAGGTTTTTGCGTGGTCGATATTTTTGCCAACCTTTTCTAAATTCTCTACGAAGCCTACAAATTTGTCATATAATTTTGCGCCTCTTTCTGCGATCTCAGTAGCGTTTTTATTTTGATATTCTCTTTTCCAGAGATCTGAAACTAGCTTTAAAGACGTAATCAGATTGCTCGGATTCAGCAGCAATATTCTTTTATCGTAGGCGAAATTCCAAAGGTGAGGATCTGCTTGCATCGCCGCAATATAAGCAGGTTCGCTCGGAATAAACATCATCACAAAATCTAAAGATTTATCGAAATCATCGTACGCTTTATCACTTAGTTGTTTGATGTGATTTTTCACGGAGTTCAAATGTTGAGTCAATTTAATTTGATAAAGATCACCGTCATTTTCGTCGACCAATTCTATAAATGCGGTTAAGGAAACCTTCGAATCAATAATTACATTTCTTTCATCTGGATATTTTACCACCGCATCCGGACGCATTTTTTTGCCCGAGAATTCCGAAAATAAGGCTTTGTTATCTTGATCTCGAAGTTCATGTTCTAAAAAATATTCTCGACCTTTTACTAAGCCTGATTTTTCAAGAATACTTTCCAAAATCATTTCTCCCCAGTTTCCCTGCGTTTTACTTTCTCCTTTCAAAGCGCGCGTTAATTTCTTCGCATCTTCCGAAATCTGTTGATTAAGCAAGGCAAGTTCTTTCACTTTTTCACCAAGGGAAAAACGTTCTTTAGATTCTTTATCGTAGGTTTCGCCTACTTTATTTCTAAGTTCTAATATTTTTTCTTGAAAAGGTTCCAGTATTTCCTTTAAATTCAATTGATTTAGAGCCGTGAATTTCTCCGATTTTTCCTCGATAATTTTGTTCGCTAAATTTTGAAATTCGTTTTTTGCTAATTCTTGCATTTTTTCAATTTCTGCTTTCTGATTCTCTAGCGAGTTTTTCAGGGTTTCATTAATCGCAGATAGTTCAGAATTCTTGGCGAAAGTTATTTGCTTATCCTCGATCAACTTATCGAGTTGCAATTTTTGATCAGAATTATAATCTCGCTGATCGTTTAGTTGAGCATGAATTGATGTGTATTGCGCGGACAACGTTGCGATTTCATTTTTTAATAGATGAACGTTTTCTGATTGAACTTGGTTTTTATTCTTTTCTTCAAAAAGTTCCTTTTGAATTTGAGTACTTTTCTCAGCCTCATTTTTAAGTTCCGTTTCCGTTTTAATAAAGTTTCGGTTTAAATCATCGAAAGACTGTCGCGAAACCTGAGTAGATTTCAAGATAAAGTATAAAAAAATAGCGCCGAATAAAGCGCCGATAATTAACGTGATTATTATAGAGAAAATTTCCATGCTCAAAAATAGAAAGAAATTTTGTAATTTCTAAAACTTATAATTCTATGTGGACATTAATAATAAAGTAGATAATCTCTATTCTGAATCGCAATAAAATTACTAGCAATATCATACTTTGGGCCCTGAGTGCAGCGGTATCCTTTTTCTTTTCGCATAGATAGAAGTGGTGCAAGAAAAAGACCTGCCGGCAGGTACAGAAGAAAAATGGAATGCTCTTAAAAAGTGAGGTTAGATTATTCTCTAATTCTTAAAAATTCTTTTGCCAGTTCAATCATTTTTGGATCACCTGTATACTTTCCGTGTTCATCCGAAAGTTTAACCGTTGGAATCCAATCACCATTAATAGATTGCGCAGCGATTAATTTCATGACGATATTCATCGGTCTTAAACCCACATCGTTGGTTAAGTTGGTTCCAATTCCAAAAGAAATTCCGATTCGTCCCTCGCAGGCTTTTGTTATTTCTTCTACTTTTTCTAAGTTGAGACCATCAGAAAAAATGATGTATTTAAATAAAGGATTAATGCCTTGACTGACGTAATGGGCAATGGTTTTATTAGCAAACTCTATCGGGTCGCCACTATCATGACGGACTCCATCAAATAGTTTAGCAAATTTCTTATCGAATTGTCGGAAAAAAACTTCGGTCGTGTAAGTGTCAGAAAGTGCAACTCCCAAATCACCCCTGTAAACATCGACCCAATGTTCGAGTGAAAGTGCATTGGCCATTTTGAATCCATATTCTGCACCGTGGAACATAAACCATTCATGCGCGTGCGTTCCGATCGGTTTTACGCCATACTTCATGGCAAAGTGAACATTAGAACTTCCGATAAAATTTTTCGATTTATTATTCTTTACCAAAGCATCTACGACCAGATCGTGTACTTTATAGGAATGTCGCCTACGCGTGCCGAATTCGGCAAAGGTTACATTCAGACGCTCCAAATGTTCGGCTTTCTCTAAGGTTTTTTGGACGACAATTTCATTAGAGTTTCGTTCCAAATGTTTCATTTCGTAATGCAGTTCAGAAATGAGGGCCAGAATTGGAACTTCCCATAAAATCGTGCGATACCATTCACCTTCTACCGTTACTTCTAATAAATCATCAGTTTGCACAATGTGAACTTCACTGGGATCGTAATGATAGCCAGCCAAAAAATCTAAATAAGGTAAATCTAAATAAGGACAGGTTACACGCAGAAATTGTTTCTCATCTTTGGTCAATTTCAGTTCGGCCATTGCGTTGACTGATCTTCGAAGTTCTTGAGCAAATCCTGTTGGGAATTGATGTTTGCCGCGATTAATGAACTGATACTTTACTTTCTCGTTGGGAAAAAGTTTGATCACTGCATTTTGCATGGTGATTTTGTAGAAATCATTATCGAGAATGGACTTTAAGCGAACTTCAATCATAAATAGGAACTTTAAAACAAATGTAAATATTCAAAAACAAAAATCGCCCTTAAAAAAGACGATTTTTTGTAAATGATGATTGGCTATTTTATTTACCGAGGTATGAATTGTACATCCAAACTTCTTTTTCTTGTTCGGTGATATAATCGCTCATTTGGGAATTGGTGCCTTCGTCGCCGGCCGTAGCTGTAACATCTAATAATTCTCTTTGCAGATCAATTACTATTTTAAAGGAAGCGAGAATGTTTTCTACACATCTGTTACCGTCAGAATTCTCTCTACTTTCATTGATGTTAGACAGTTTTAAATAATCAGAATAGTTGTGATTCGGCGTAGAGCCGAGCGTCAGAATTCGCTCTGCGATCGCATCGATTTTTAAAACGAGATTATTGTAAAGTTCCTCAAATTTTGGATGAAGCGTAAAGAACTGATCTCCTTTAATATTCCAGTGAGCGCCTCTTGTATTTTGATAAAAGACCGAATAGTTGGCCAAAAGGATGTTTAGTTTTTCCGAGATCTGTTCGCAATCAGTTTCATTTAAACCTATAATGTTAGAATTTTTCATAATATTTATTTGAAACGAAGGTACAGAAGCCGCTGACGGTTTTAGGCATTTTTGCTATAGATGGATGCTATTACCAATATTTTAAGACTTTAAAAAATTAGCATCGATTTATCAATTTAAAAAGTTTTTGGCAGTCAGAACTTTCATTAGAAATGACTATTTGAAGGCCTTATATGATTCATTAAAAGTGCTTTCTAGAAAATTATTTAGATATTATTCTGGGTCACTGGTTGATAAGTGGAAATATTTTACTACTTTTGCCCCCTAAAATAAAAAGCAATTAAATGCCTACTATTCAACAATTAGTAAGAAAAGGAAGAGTCTCGCTTGCCAAGAAGAGCAAATCGGCCGCCCTTGAATCTTGTCCCCAAAGACGAGGTGTATGTACAAGAGTATACACCACAACTCCAAAGAAACCTAACTCTGCACTTAGAAAAGTTGCAAGGGTAAGACTTTCTAATGGTAAAGAAGTTAACGCCTATATCCCGGGCGAAGGACACAATCTTCAAGAGCACTCGATAGTATTGGTTAGAGGCGGAAGGGTGAAAGACCTACCGGGAGTACGTTATCACATTGTTCGTGGAGCCTTGGATACCGCAGGAGTAGCTGGGAGAACCCAGAGAAGATCTAAATATGGAGCAAAAAGACCAAAACCAGGTCAAGCCGCTGCAGCACCTGCAAAAGGTAAGAAAAAGTAATTATTAATTAGTAAGAAACGAAACAATGAGAAAGACAAAAGCGAAAAAAAGACCGTTGTTACCGGATCCTAAATTTGATGATCAACTGGTAACGAGATTTGTAAATAATTTGATGTTTGATGGTAAAAAATCAATCGCATTCAAAATATTCTATGACGCATTAGAAATCGTAGAAAACAAAAAAGGTGAGAATGAAAAATCATCTTTGGAAATTTGGAAAGATGCTTTAACCAACGTTATGCCTCACGTAGAAGTACGTTCAAGAAGAATCGGTGGTGCTAACTTCCAAATCCCAATGCCAATTAGAGCAGATAGAAAAATTTCTATGGCGATGAAATGGCTTATTAAATATTCTAAAGCAAGAAACGATAAATCAATGGCTCAGAAATTAGCTTCTGAAGTTATCGCTGCTGCTAAAGAAGAAGGTGCTGCTTATAAAAAGAAAACAGACACTCATAGAATGGCTGAAGCAAACAAAGCATTTTCACACTTTAAATTCTAAACTGAAATGGCAAGAGATCTTAAATTCACTAGAAATATCGGGATTGCCGCGCACATTGATGCAGGTAAAACCACCACGACAGAAAGAATTTTATTTTATACAGGTAAAACTCACAAGTTAGGAGAAACTCACCAAGGTTCATCACAAATGGACTGGATGGAGCAGGAGGCAGAAAGAGGTATTACAATTACTTCTGCAGCAACAACCTGTAAATGGGTTTTCCCAAGATTTAACGGTGAGCCTACCGCAGACGCACACGAATATCACTTTAATATTATCGATACACCAGGACACGTAGATTTTACGGTAGAGGTGAATCGTTCATTAAGAGTATTAGATGGTTTAGTATTTTTATTCTCGGCGGTTGATGGTGTAGAGCCTCAATCAGAAACCAACTGGAGATTGGCTGACAATTACAACGTTGCGAGAATGGGATTTGTAAACAAAATGGACAGACAAGGTGCTGACTTCCTTATGGTTGTAAACCAGGTTAAGGAAATGTTGGGATCGAATGCAGTGCCAATCGTTTTACCAATCGGTGCAGAAGAAACATTTACAGGTGTTGTAGATTTGATTAAGAACCGTGCTATTATGTGGCATGATGAAACTCAAGGAGCAACTTTCGACGTAATTCCAATTCCGGAAGAAATGTTGGATGATGTACACGCCTACAGAGAAAAATTAGTTGAAGCAGTTGCTGATTATGATGATACTTTGATGGAGAAATTCTTCGAAGATCCAGATTCAATTTCAGAAGACGAAATCAACGAAGCTTTGAGAAAAGCAACTATTGATATGTCGATTATCCCAATGACTTGTGGTTCTTCATTTAAGAATAAAGGAGTACAGTTTATGTTGGATGCAGTATGTAAATACTTGCCTTCTCCAATGGATAAAGAAGCAATCTACGGTACCAATCCAAAAAATGACGAAGAGGTTTCAAGAAAACCTTCAGTTACAGAACCTTTTTCAGCTTTAGCATTTAAGATTGCTACCGATCCTTTCGTAGGAAGATTGGCATTCTTTAGAGCATATTCAGGTAGATTAGATGCTGGTTCTTATGTTTTAAACACAAGATCTGGTAACAAAGAAAGAATTTCTAGAATTTACCAAATGCACGCTAACAAGCAAAATCCTGTAGAATATATTGAAGCAGGAGATATTGGTGCAGCTGTTGGATTTAAAGATATTAAAACTGGAGATACTTTGTGTGATGAGAAAGCACCAATCGTTCTAGAATCGATGGTATTCCCTGATCCAGTAATCGGTATCGCAGTAGAACCTAAAACAAAAGCAGATCAGGATAAAATGGGTAACGCTTTGGCAAAATTGTCTGAAGAAGATCCTACGTTCCAAGTGAAAACTGACGAAGCTTCTGGTCAAACGATTATTTCAGGAATGGGTGAGCTTCACCTAGACATCTTGATCGATCGTATGAGAAGAGAGTTTAAGGTAGAGGTAAACCAAGGTGAACCACAAGTAGAATACAAAGAAAACCTTACAATGACTGCTAGTCACAGAGAAGTTTACAAAAAACAATCTGGTGGACGTGGTAAATTTGCAGATATTCAGTTCGAATTAGGACCAACCGATGACGGAAAAGCAGGTCTTGTATTTGTGAATGAAATCAAAGGTGGTAACGTTCCAAGAGAATTTATCCCATCTGTAGAGAAAGGTTTCAAAGAATCTATGAAAAACGGTCCTTTAGCAGGATTTGAAGTAGAAGGAATTAAAGTAACTTTGAAAGACGGATCGTTCCACGCAGTGGATTCAGATGCATTATCCTTTGAACTTGCAGCAAAAATGGGCTTTAGAGAAGCAGGTAAAAAAGCGAAACCAGTGATCATGGAACCAATCATGAAATTGGAAGTAGTAACTCCAGAAGAATACATGGGAGATATCGTTGGTGATCTTAACAGAAGAAGAGGTACAGTAAACGGTATGGATGACAGAAACAACGCGAAAGTAATCAAAGGATTCGTTCCACTTTCAGAAATGTTCGGTTATGTAACTTCATTGAGAACCTTGTCTTCAGGTAGAGCAACATCTTCTATGGAATTCGAAAAATACGAAGCAGCCCCACAAAGTGTCGCTGAAAAAGTAATCGAAAAAGCAAGAGGTTAATATTTAAATTAGATCAAAATGTCACAAAGAATCAGAATAAAATTAAAATCTTACGATTACAATTTGGTAGACAAATCTGCTGAGAAAATCGTAAA
>JBBSRZ010000070.1:0-12956 GCA_038242555.1 Flavobacteriales bacterium
AATGCGGAATTATTTCGTTATTATAAAAGATTATTATAAAGTTATTGCGCTCAACGCAGTTTCACAAACTTTGAAAATATTTGGGATCTTTGTTTCCTCGGTAATCGCTATAAGTGTACTTTTTGGAATTAGTGGATCTGCGATTGTCGGAAGTTTAGGAGCGATTACCGCCGTTTTAGTTTTGGTTTTTCGAGATACCATTTTGGGTTTTGTAACCGGTATTCACGTGGCGACTTCTAAGAATTTGAAAACTGGTGACTGGATCGGGATTCCTAAATATAACTTGGAAGGAACGATTGTCGATCTGAATCTTCTGACTACCAAGATTGAGAATTTTGATAAAACAATATCCACGATTCCAACCTACGATTTTTTGACTACAGAAATTAAAAATCTTCAGGTAATGTCTGAAAGTAATACGCGGAGAATTAAGCGTTCGATTATTTTTAACATTAAATCCTTTAAGTTTTTAGATAATGAATCTATTGCGCACCTTTCTAAGATTATTTTAATTAAAGATTATCTGACAGAGATGAAAAAAGAAATTAATGAAGAACGGAGTTCTTTTGACGATTCTGATCTTGCAATCAATGGAAGGCAATTAACAAATATCGGAGTTTTTCGAGTTTACGCTTTAAACTATCTTAAAGAGAGTAAGCATCTTGATCAGAACGGAACATTGATGGTTCGGCAGTTAGAAAATACACCACACGGGATGCCCTTAGAGATTTATTGTTTCACCAATGATTCTGCGTGGGAAAATTATGAAGTGATTATGGCTGATATTTTCGATCACCTGCTGGTCGCTTCCAAAGAATTTGATTTGGAGATAATGCAGTTCAATAAAATCTAAAATTATGACAAAACTTAGTGTAAATATAAATAAAATCGCCACTCTTAGAAATGCCAGAGGTGGTGAATTACCGAGAGTTACCGAAGCGGCAATTAAGTTGCAAGAATTTGGTGCGCAAGGAATTACTATTCATCCACGTCCTGATCAACGTCATATCACGAGGCAAGATGTTTATGATTTGAAGCCGATTGTGCACACGGAATTTAATATTGAAGGAAATCCGCACCGTTCGTTTATCGACATGGTTTTAGAAGTACTGCCTGATCAAGTAACGCTCGTTCCAGATGGGGAAGATGCGATAACGTCAAATGCCGGTTGGGATTGCGAAAAGAATTTAGAGTTCCTGCAATTGGTGATCGAAGAATTTAAAAATGCTGGAATTCGAACCTCAATATTTTTAGATCCAAATCCTAAGATGGTAAAATTTGCTAAAGAAACTGGTGCAGATAGAATTGAATTATATACCGAAGCCTACGCAACCAACTATTTAAAAAATAAAGAGGAAGCGATCAAGCCTTATTTAGAAACCGCAATCGCAGCAGAGAAATGCGGATTGGGAATTAATGCCGGACATGACTTAAGTTTAGAAAATCTAAAATATTTTTCAGATCAAATTCCGAATTTATTAGAAGTTTCGATCGGGCATGCTTTAATTTCTGAAGCCTTGTACATGGGTTTAGAAAATACGGTGCAAGCCTATCTGAAACGATTGGCGAAATGGTAAGTCTAACTGGTAATTTTGACCAATGTTAATATTAAACCGTAACTTTTATTGATGGAAATTTTACATTCAAAAATATATGGAGAAGATCAACCGGGAACACCACTTTTGGTTTTTCACGGGTTGTTTGGAATGCTCGATAATTGGGGAAGTTTTGGCAAAGAAATGGGTGAATTTTATCCAGTTCATTTAATAGATCTGCGAAATCATGGTAAAAGTTTTCATTCACCAGAAATGTCGCATGATGATTTATCCGAAGATATTCTCAATTATATGAACTCCTACAAATTCGAGAAAATAAATTTGTTAGGTCATTCTTTAGGTGGAAAAGCAGTCATGCAGTTCGCTATTAAGTATCCTGCAAAAGTAGAAAGGTTAATTGTTGTCGATATTTCGCCGAAAGCATATCCGCCACATCATCAGGGAATTATCAAGGCTCTAGAAAGTGTTGATTTTCAAACGGTTACTTCTAGACAAGAAGTTGAAGAAATTTTACACCAATATATTCCAGAAAAGTCGGTCATTCAGTTTTTGACAAAAAATCTGTACTGGACTGAAGACAAGAAATTATGTTGGCGATTTAATTTAAAAACATTGTCCGATAAATATTCTGAATTTGTTTCTAATGCGATAAAAGCTGGAGTTTATACTGGGGAAACTTTATTCGTATCGGGTGAGAAATCCAATTATATTTTACCGCAAGATGAATATCAAATAAAACAACAATTTCCGAAAGCAAAAATTGTTACGATCAAGAACGCCGGACATTGGGTTCAGGCCGAAAATCCGACTGACTTTAATAAAGTAGTAAAAGATTTTCTTACAGCATAAAGAGTTTTTCAAATAGATTATAAAAATTAAAGGAGAATTTTAAGAGTTCACCATTCGAAAAGAAATATGGTTTTAGTCACCGGCGCTACTGGAATTCTCGGAAGAGTTATCGTTTTAGAATTACTGAAGCAAGGAAGATCCGTGCGTGCTTCGAAAAGAACTACGAGTAATATTGCTGAAGTCAAAGAATCCTATCGTTTTTACACCGATAAGCCAGATGAATATTTTAATAAAATTGAATGGATTAATGTTGATTTCGAAGATGCTGATTCGTTAAAAAACGTGCTGGAAAACGTCACGGAAGTCTACCATTGTGCTGCTCACGTAAGTTTTCATCCAAATGACCGACGCTCGATGTATCACACGAATATCGAAGGAACACGGCAAATTTTATTCGCTTGTGAAAATTCGTTGGTGCAAAAGTTTTGTTTTTTCAGTTCCACGGCCGTTTTAGATGGTGTCGATGAAAAAGGCGAAACAACCGAAGATTCTAATTATAATCCCAAAGTCAATCATTCACCTTACGCGCGGTCGAAACATTTTTCTGAAATGGAAGTTTGGCGTGCATCTGCAGAAGGTTTAAATACCGTTATTTTAAATCCTGGAGTCATCGTAGGAAGCGGAAATTGGCAAGCGAGTAGTGGTGAAATGTTTAATGCCTTCGACAAATATCCTTACGCCATGAGCGGTAGCACGGCTTATGTTGATGTTCGAGATGTGGCAGATATTGCCATTTCATTAATGAATAAAAATATTTTCGGTGAACGATATATTCTTATTTCTGAAACGAAGAAAATAGTAGATGTTGCCAATTTTGTTCGTCGAAAACTAGGAAAATCAAGTGCTAAAGTAATTTCAAAAACGATTCTAACTCTAGGATATGTGCTTAATCTTTTATTTGGCTGGCTCTTCCCGAAACTCCGAATGATGAGTAAAGTCAATTTAGAAGCGGTAACTTCCCATCATATTTTTTCTAATAAAAAAATAAGACAAGAACTGGATTATCAATTTATCTCGGCGTTTGAAAGTCTAGATTTCCATTTGAAAAATTACCTCTCCGATAAAAAATAACTATGAATGTTGCTGAATTTTTAAATACTAATGCTACAAAGTATCCAACAAAACCCGCCATTGGTTTTAAGAAAAAAGAAAAGTGGGTAGAAATCAGTTGGTCAGATTTTCGTCGTTTGGTTTTTAAAACTGCAAATGCACTTCGTGAGGCTGGGATTTCGGAAAATGATAAAGTCGCTATTTATTCAGACAATTCTGCCGAATGGATTGTTACAGATTTGGCCATATTATCTTTAGGCGCGGTAACTGTTCCGATTTATTCCACGAATAACGAATCGCAGGCAGAGTATATTTTAAATGAATCTGAATGCAAAATGATCTTGGTTGGTAATCAAGAACAATATGATGCAGCGCTGAATATTTTGAATTACAAACAAATTTTACAAAAAATTATTGTAGCCAAAAAATCAATTTGGATCAAAAAAGAAAGCAGCGAATACCTCGAAGATTTTATTAAAGAAGCTAAAGAAGATTTTGAAATTGTAAATAAAGAAGACGATGATTTAGCCACTCTTATTTATACGTCGGGAACAACTGGCGTCCCAAAAGGCGTAATGTTAACACACGGAAATTTCCATAAATCGGTAGAAGCGCATTTCGGTTTCTTTAAATTTAAAAACTTCGAAAACGAAACTTCACTCGCCTTTTTACCACTTACTCATGTTTTTGAAAGAAGTTGGACATTGCTTGCACTTCATGGTGGTGCAAAAGTTTATTTTCTCGAGAATACAAAACTGATCGCAAGCGCTTTAGCGGAAATAAAGCCAACAATCATGTGCGCTGTTCCACGATTTTACCAAAAAATTTACGCAAGTGTAAACGAAATGGCTAATACCAGTTCACCTTCAAAAAAGAAAATTTTTAATTGGGCAATTGCAACTGGAATGGAAGTAGCCGAACTAAGAAGAGTTAATCAAACTATTCCTTTTTCATTAAAGATAAAAAACACAGTCGCTGGAATGATGGTCTTTAATAAGATCAAGAAAAAAATGGGCGGGAAACTTTGGTTTATGCCGTGCGGTGGCGCATCGGTTTCTGCTGAAGTTACGCGATTTTTTGAAGCACTAGGAATTCATATTACGGTTGGTTACGGTTTAACTGAAACTACAGCGACTTTAACTGCTTTTCCTTTTCATAATTTTGCACACGGTTCTGCGGGGGTTCCGTTTGGTGACACCCAAATTAAAATTGGCGACAATGACGAGATCCTCGCAAAAGGAAGCGGTATTATGAAAGGCTATTATCAAAAACCTGAGGAAACTGCAGAAGTTTTTACGGAAGATGGTTGGTTCAGAACCGGAGATGCCGGAAAATTTGATGAGAATGGAAATTTAATCATCACCGATCGAATTAAAGATTTAATGAAAACTTCTAACGGGAAATACATCACGCCGCAACCGATTGAAAACCTGTTATCTGATAACAATTACATCACTCAGGCGATGGTTGTTGCCGAAGGAAAACCTTATGTTACCGCTTTGATTATTCCAAATTTTGAAGCCTTGCAAGATCACATTTCCAAGATGAATATTCCATTTACGAATTGGGCTGAGATCGTAAACATGGACAGCATTCGTGAATTTTATCGCGAAAAAATTGATGAAATTCAGCGAGGACTTTCAAGCTTTGAAAAGGTGAAAAAATTTGTTTTGATGCCAGCCGAATTTGAAATCAACAGCGGAGAAATCACGCCAACTTTAAAAGTGAAAAGAAATGTTGTGTTGACTAAATACTGTGAATTCATTGACAAAATGTACAGTTCTTAAATTTATTTTCCAGTATCTAATCTCTCAGCAACGCAAACAAGAAAATAACAATGAACGAATTTTTCGGAAATAAAGACTTTAAAATCTCTGATCAGAAAGTATCTGGATCTTGTCCTTCTAATATTGCCTTAATAAAATATTGGGGGAAATATGAAAATCAGATCCCTGCAAATCCCAGTATTAGCTATACTTTAAATCAATGTAAAACGAATACGGAAATAGAATTTCTCGCAGATGATGAATTTTCAGTTCAGACATTTTTAGCCGGAAAAGAAGAATTAAAATTTGCTGAGAAAATAGAAAAATATTTCAGAAACATCGAGCAATATTTACCCTGGATTTTAAAGGGGAAGTATATCATTAAAACAGAAAACACCTTTCCGCACAGTTCTGGAATTGCAAGTTCTGCCTCGGGTTTTGGTGCGATTGCAAAGTGCCTGATGAGTTTAGATAAATCTTTTGCTGGAGAAACAGATTGCGATTTCACAATAAAAAAAGCGAGTTTTCTGGCGCGATTAGGAAGCGGAAGTGCCTGCCGAAGTTTGCATGATGGATTGGTAGTTTGGGGAGAAACAGAACAAGTTTCTAATAGTTCAGATTTATTCGCGGTTCAATATCCAAATGATCAAGTTCACGATATATTTAGAAGTTTTAATGATTGGGTTTTACTCATCCACGAAGGGGAGAAATCAGTAAGTTCGACCGTTGGTCATGCCTTGATGAATACAAATCCATATGCGGAACGAAGATTTCAAGAAGCGCATGAAAACTTTGCCACTTTAAAAGTGATCTTGAAAGAAGGTGATATGACAAGTTTTATTCAATTGGTAGAACATGAAGCGCTGACTCTTCACGCAATGATGATGATGAGCGAACCTGCTTTCATTTTAATGAAAATTGGAACTTTAGCCGTCATTAATAAAATTTGGGAATTTAGAAAAGAAACTAATCTGCCGTTATTTTTCACGCTGGATGCTGGTGCAAATGTTCATCTGCTTTTCCCAAGTTCGAATGAAGAAGACAAAATTAAAGAATATATCATCAAAGAATTGGTGCAACATACCCAAAATAATGGTGTTGTAAAAGATGTGATGAAGTTTTAGAGATAAAAAGATTTACTTTTTTAAGGAAAGTCTGCTCATCGTATGCAAGACGTAAACAACGATAATTCCCAAGACAGCAGCCGACATTGATAAAATGAATTTGGAGTTTTCCTCATCCCAAAATCCAAGATCCCATTCCATAACATAAAGGTTGATCCCAATAAATATGATGAAAAGCGCTAAGAATATTTTATAAAAGAGTTGCATTGTTATTAATTAAAATTTAACATACGTTGTAATAAGTTGTGCAAAATTAGCCGTGAACAACTTAATTGAAATCGCTAACAGAATAATTCCGAAAACTTTCTGTAAAACTTGAAGCGTTCCGTCTCCTAATTTTTTCTCCAACCAGTTCGCTGATTTCAGGACCAAATATACGAAAATCGTGTTGATAACAATTCCGATAATGATATTAATATCGTGATATTCTGCGCGTAAAGAAAGAGTAGTAGTCAAGGTTCCAGCGCCTGCAATTAAAGGAAATGCAATCGGTACAATTGAGGCTGATTTGGATTCTGTATTCTTCTGAATTTCAATACCAAGGATCATTTCTATCGCGATAATGAAGATCACAAACGCTCCTGCGATCGCAAACGAATTAACGTCGACTCCAATCAATTTAAGAATATTATTTCCGATAAAAAGGAAAGCGATCATTAAAACTCCAGCAACAATAGAAGCTCGTTCGGCCTCAATTTTACCAAACTTCTTTTTTAGCCCAACGATAATGGGAACTGAGCCCATAATATCAATTACTGCAAAAAGAATCATCGACGCAGTAAGCGTTTCCTTAATAGAGAAAAATTCGAACATTACTTAAAATTATTAATTTCGCAAAAATATGAAAAATAAATCATTATTTTGCAATCTCTAAATATAATGTTTGAATAGATTCATACAGCTCATCGATCTCATCTGCAGAATGTAACGGCGCAAATTTTTCAATTTGAATTTTTTCCGAAACCACGCGGTACTGTTCAGATATCTTTTGACCTTTTAGATTTGCTAAAACAGCGCGGAAATCTGAATCATTCGATGCGCCAAAAGAAGCCTTCGTTTCTTTTTTTAACTCATCATACGCTGAAAAGAACATGCTGAAATCTTTATTATTTTTCAGAATTTTTAAATATTCTATACTTTCTTCCAAGTGATTATTTAAATTTTTTCTGATCTTTTCTTCCGTCTCTGCAAGGGTACTTGAATCCTTTGCAACTAGTAATGGTTTTAATTTTCTCTTCTCTCTTTTTCGAACTACAATGACCAGCAACGACATAAAAGTTGTTAGGAGCGCGATATTTCCAAACAGAATTTTCCAGTTGATCTTGGTTTTGTCTTTTACTTTAAAATGTTGAGTTTGTAAAACTGGCGTATTAACCGTTTCCAAAACGTTATTGGTATATTCATTAACGCGTTCTAAAGTAGATTTTGCTTCATCAATTTGGGCCAACGTTTTTACGTCAATTAGTAATTCTTTCGCACCTAAATCCACATATTTTTTAGTGTCAGGACTAAAATAAGAAAACTCTTCAAACTTTACGAATATCGGACCGGCTTTTTTGGGTACAATAATATACTCAGCCGTTACAGTTCCAGTCAGACCTTCTTTTTTCGCTGTAGACTGTGAATTGATTTTCGGTGGAAAAAACGTGTAATCCTCAGAATTTAAAATCTTAGGTAAATTTAAACTACCAACGTTTCCAGAACCTGTAACTTTCAGTAAAACATGAAGTGGTTTGTCAAGTTCAGGAATTTCCTCCGTTTTTAGCCTAACCAAATCTATATCGAATTGACCGACCGCATTTTTATAATGATGAGGCATTCCAACGGGAAGTTTTTTTACGCTAAGTTGTACGTTGTTCGACGTAATTTTATTGTCTTTAGTGGAATTAGGAAAAGTGGCACTAACTGGATCAATTTGTAAATTTCCAGTTTCGGACGGAAATATCATATACACTCCGATGACTTGTGAAGGAATACCACCTTTGGACTCAATTTCGGATTTTGCTAAACTGACTTGTTTGATGTTCGCATTTCGTTGCTGCGGAAAATTAATTTTTCCCACTTTTCTGAAATTGTCAAAATCTCGGCTATAAGCCCGTAAAACTGCGATGGTAGGTTGGTTTTTATAAACAACTTTATCTTCGATTTCTAGATTAAGATAAAGATCATTTCGATCGGAAACTTCTGCAACGGAACTAACTTTTTCGTTCTCGCGAACATTAATATCGAAGGGTTCTGTTTTATATCGTTTACCATTAACGGTGACCAACGCAGACCCGATCTTAATTCGTCCCGACTGTTTTGGCAACAGTACCCATTGAGAGATCAATTGGTTGATGACATCTCCTTTTTTGGCATCCAATACAATTGTATTTCTTTCAGAAGCCGTTCCTATAATTTCGAACTTCGAAAAATCGGGCATTTGCAGTGGAGTTTGCTGCTCCATGTTTTCTCCACTAATTTCTAAAAGAACCGTTAACGTAAATCGCTGATTAAGTTTTTGATCTTTCACTTCAGAAATTTCAAGCGTTACCTGACCGTACGTTAATACGGCAGACAGTAGAAATAATATGTAGGAAAGTTTTTGTTTCATTACCAATCCTTTTCGTTGCTCTCGGGCATCGAATAGGAATTTTTATTGAGAATACGTTTCGCGGTTTCTCGTTCTTTATTTCCAACCCGATTAAGAATAGCGTCTTCTAAATCTTTAGGCATTTTATTGGAATTGCTTTGATTCTTCTCATTAGGATCTTCACTTTCGCCTTGACCTTTATTCTTTTGTCCAGCACCAGCTTGTTGTTCGGCTTGATCTCCTTTTTCTTGACCTTTATTTTTGTCCTTATTTTCTTCGTCTCCGCCGCCACCGCCAGAGTCATCCTTTTTATTTTTACTCTGTTCTTTTTCCTTTTGTTTCAACATGGCAATTTCATAATTCTTACGAATGTTTTCATTGTAAGGATCTTGTTTTAACGCTTGTTTGTAAAGTTGAGCCGCAGTTTTAGAATCTTCTTGCTGCATGTGCGTATTTCCTAAATTATAAAGTGCAGCACTTTTATCTGGAATAGTCGTCGCAATTTTTTCTGCTCTGTCGAATTCGGCTTTCGCTTCATCGTACATTTTTCTTTTGTAAAGAGAGTTGCCTAAATTATAATGAGCCATAAACTCTTTATCATCGAGTTGAACGGCTTCCATATATTTGGATGAAGCGGATTCGTAATTTTTACTGTCAAAATCTTGATTGCCTTTATGTACCAAAGTTTTATAATTTTCTTGGGCCATTAAAAACGAAGAGCCTAGCGCCAGAAATAACATGGAGAAAATTAAATTTAGATTCATCACTGCAAAATTATTCGTTTATATGTTAAGGTCAATAGGTAAAATAGTTAAATTTCGGTTAAAATCCACGGAATGAGTTGATTTTGAGTTAAATATTGAACTCTCTCTTCGGGTTTAACAGGAATATAAGCAAAAAGAAAAGGATAGAAACTCCTAGGAAATATTGGTAATAGTGAATGGCGTTATTTGATTTTACAAAACTTTCGGAGAATGTTGCACTTTTACTTAAACCGTCTACAATTTGATTGGTCGCACTTTCTAGATTGTTTCCGTCTACGTAAGTTCCGCCAGTTTGGGAAGCTATATTTTGTAAGGCTAGATTCTCTCTTTTAGAAATAACGGTTTGTCCAGAACGATCGGTTTTATAGCCCATTAATTGGCCGAACACATACTCTGGGATTGGAGCGCCTTCTTCGGAGCCAATACCTACTGTTATTATCGAAATACCTTCTTTCGCTGCGAGTTTGATCGCTGATTTTTCATTGCCTTCATTATCTTCACCGTCGCTTAGCATCACTACTTTTCTAGCGCCTTTAGGTATGTTTTTGAATTTCTCCGTTACCGTTTGCATGGCTGTTAAATAATCGGTTCCCTGTATTTTTACAATATTAGTTTCTACACCTCCAAGATAAGTTTCTGCTGCTTGAAAATCTGTGGTTAAAGGCATGATGGAGCGCGCTTCTCCTGCAAACACGACAATTCCTACTTTGTCATTGGTCATCTTCTCCATGGTGTTGATGATAATATTCTTGGCTTCATCTAACCGGTTTGGCGCAACATCTTGGGCGTTCATTGAATTAGAAACATCTAACATGAAAATGACGTTGTTCATTTTCTGTTTTGTCTTTACTTCTTCTGAACCGATTAATACATCAACAATTGCCAGAATTAAAAACAAAGTTGCCAATAAATATAGAATCGGTAAAACTTTGGAGAAACCAGCTTTTTTCTCAAATAACTCTTCTTGAAATCGTGTTTCGGCAAATAGATTTTTTCGTTGGTTTTTCCACTTCAGATAAGAAATCATGGTAAGGCCGAACAGCGGCAAAAGCAACAGTAAAAGTAAGTACCAATTATTTCCTAAAGTCCAATTCATATTATTTGTAGTGATCTAATATCGATTATCATTTTTAAAGTTCCCTCTTTGAAAGACAAAACGCCTGATGTTCTAGCCCCGATCGCAGTGAAAATCCTCTTTTTTTGTGGAAGCAAAAAAGAGATTGAAACGGAGAGCGGGACTGTTTTCGGAAGAAACTCTAATTTTTTTGCTCCTTCATTTATTTTTTGGTTGATTAACTTAAAAACTTATAGAAAACCCAACGCAGTAAAGCATCGAAAATTAAGGTACCCAAAGCGATCCATAAAAACATTCTAAAATACTCTTCGTAATTGTAGAGTTTGGTGGTTTTTAATTCGGTCTTCTCCAATTGATTTATTTCGTTGTAAACATCTTCTAAACTTTGATTGGTTGTTGCCCGAAAATATTTTCCGCCAGTTGTTTGTGCTATTTCTCTTAAAACGGGTTCATCAATTTGAACTTCAGATTCGGTGAAAACAAGATCTCCGAAAAGATCAACAGCGGTCGGCATGAGCGCATAACCATTGGTTCCGATTCCGATAGAATAAACCTTAATTCCATTATTTCTCGCGAGTTCTGCACCGACTTGTGAAGGCATAGCATTTTCGATGGTATTAACACCATCGGTCATCAAAATGATTATTTTTGATTTGGCTTTGCTTTTAACAAGATGCGTAACAGCCACCGAAAGTCCCTCTCCAATGGCAGTTCCTTGCGCCAATTCCATCGTGTTGAGATTATCTAATTCATCAATAATCACGGCATGATCAGATGTTACGGGAACTTTGGTAAACGCTTCGCCGGCGTATGTTACCAAACCTATTCTATCACCAGGGCGACTGTTAACGAAGTTTTTAGCAATTTTTTGTAAGGCCGTTAAACGATCTGGTTCCAAATCTTTGGCTAACATACTGAGCGAAACATCTACGGACATAATGATATCGATTCCTTTACTGTCATCTTGATTTTGCGAAATGGTAAAGGTTCGCGGACGAGCCATCGCGATGATCAGACATGATAAAATGATGTATTTCGAAATCTTCAACAGAAACAAAACCAATAGGATGGAGTTGTTTTCTTCCATGTTCTGCGTTGATGGAACTAGGATCCCAACTTGCTTTTTCTTACGTAAATCCTTTATTAAAAGCGGAATGAAAAGTAAAAAAAGCAGGAGAAACCACGGGCTGTCTAATTCAAAATTTAAAAAATTTAAGTTCCCCATCATTTATACTCCAGTTCTTAATTGTTCATCTTCCAAATCTTTGGATGAGCGTTTTACAAAGGTTTTTAGGTGATCGAAATCTCCTTGCATCTCTTCTTGATCTGGAAATACTTTAGCAAATTTCACGAGATCTCCTCTTAAAAAGATATCTTCGATTGTTTTCTCATTTTCTGGAGAAATGGCGTTATTTAATTTTATAACATCGATCAAATCATCGGTCAGTAGAACATCGGCGGGAATTTTATATTGCTTGGTGATGAACGTTCTGCTAATATCTAAAAGTTCGACATAGAAGGATCGGTAATTTCCTTGTTCGATATATTTTTTCTTTTTCAGCAACTCCAGTTCTTTCAACGTTTGGTTGGTCATGATAACTGGATCCGATTTTTTTCGTTTTCCGTATTTAATGAGTTGATAAATGACGAAGATCACCGCCAACAAAATCAAGAATCCCAAAATATACCATTTGTACATTTGCCAATAATCCTGAATATCGAGTTCAACTTCTTTATTTTTCATAATGTCATTAATCTCATCGCCTTTCTGCGCGGTATTAATGACTTCTATTTCATACGGGATCGTTTTAAAAAGTTTGCCGCCAATTCTGAAATCGAGTGGTGGAATGGTGAAGTTGCCTTCTTCAAATACGGCAAATTCTATCACGCGATCATACGTTTCAACTTGTTTGCTGATACTGTCTTTTATTTCTTCAAAATGAAAAGGCAACAATTCATTCTTCGGCGCAGATTGTACATCTTTCGCTTGCAGATTGCTAATATGAATTTGCAAAGTTCCAGCCTCACCCAACGCTAAAGTCTGCTTGTCGAGTTTAGAACTTAAGGTTTGTGAAAATGCCAAGGCACTTATAAGTAAAAGTAAAAGGAGGTGTATTCTTTTCAAAATTTATCTTTTTCTAAAATATTGATACAAAAATTTAGAATAATCTTCGCCTGTATTAATATTGATAAAACCCGC
>JBBSRZ010000071.1:0-12755 GCA_038242555.1 Flavobacteriales bacterium
ATAAAATACTGATACATTTTTGGTCTTAATTCTTCTAGTACATAACGCAACCTTCCCAATACGGGATAATTACGCATAATGGTATGACGCGTTTGAATCATATCATAATATCCTAGAATCGTCAGGATTAAAACTATTCCAAAAAGCACATACCAATTTGCACTTAAAAAAAAGCCTAGTGCAAACGTTATTATTAGCAGAGCTGTAGAAATTATTACAAAATTATTTCTCATAGTTGAATTGTTATTAAATGAATTTCCTTACAGTTTTGTGAATCTTTTTAACAGTGCGATTCTGTTTAGGATCCCAAATGTTATTATAATTTTTAGTCAGCAAGTATCTTTATTTTGTTGCCCAACGGCATAATGTGTATCGCTTCCGTATCCTCTATTATTTCAAGGTAGTGTTCTACTCCTCCTGGAATGATTTTGGTGTCGCCCACTTTTAAGACATGGTCTTCTCCTTCTATTTTTAAAATCGCCTGCCCTTTCAGAATAACGAGTACCGATTCTTCTACCGAAAGATGTTTGGGACCGACCGTATTTCCTTCTGCGATCATTTTAAGGTTTTTGAAAATTTTTCCTTCACTTAAAAGTTGAGTTTCAGGATTCTTTTTAACTTTCATATCTGATTCTATTATATGCTGCAATTAATTATTGAAATAGCTGTTGCCTTTATTTACGGCACATCGTAGCAATGATTGTGCTAAAGTTAAACATTTTCTGCAGAAATTAAAAATTAAAAAAGCATGAAATCGTTCAAATCTGCGAGGTTAAAATTTTAAAGAAGAAAACTCTTTGCTATATGTCACTTATTCAGAATGTTGAAAAATTAAAGTGGAATTAGTTTAAATAGTAGATAGGCAAATATTTATTAAGGTGTCTCTATTTTTTAAAAGACTTTTGAATTTTATTTAAATTTTTATTTCAAAATTTTATCGTCGATCATCTAGGTTTTCGTGATGAGCGCTATTTACCATTTGAATTAAAGAACGAAGTTTTGCAGAATAGTAAAGTAAAAAAACAAATAATGGTTCTCTAAGTAAAAATATATTTTGTAATTTTAACGATAGCGATGTTTATTTACGAAGTTCTGTAACAGTTTTCAGTAATATAATAGAAGACATGAGAAATGTAATCGGCGTTTTAAAAGCAGAATAAAGTCGAAGAAATGTGCAATTATATTGATAAATGCAACCGTAAGAAAAGAATTTATTCATCGACGACATTAACTCACGTACTGAATTAAACACGGAATCAACGATAAAACGTAACTCAGAAACACTCGCCATTAATTCTAAATAACAAAATTAAATAAGTCATAATACTATGGATAAAGACCCCTTCAAAGTCAAGAAAAAATTATCAATCTTAGGAAAAGATTTTAATTATTATAGTCTTTCCACACTCGAAGAACAAGGGTATAGAATAAGCAAACTTCCCTTCTCCATTCGTATTCTTTTAGAAAATGCGTTGCGGAATTATGATGGTTTTACTGTTACTGAAGAAAACATCAATACTCTGCTTTACTGGCAACCGGAGGCATCAGATAAAGATATTCCTTTTAAACCCGCGCGTGTTTTGATGCAAGATTTCACTGGTGTTCCTGCGGTCGTAGATATTGCTGCACTGCGCGCCGAATTGGCTCGTAAAGGAAAAGATCCGGATACCATCAATCCGCTGGTTCCAGTAGATCTGGTCATTGACCATTCTGTACAAGTCGATTATTTCGGAACTGATTATTCCTACGAACGCAATATGGATGAGGAATTCAGCCGAAATATAGAGCGCTACCAATTCCTAAAATGGGCTCAGCAATCTTTTGATAATTTTAGAGTCGTTCCGCCCGGAATGGGAATATGTCATCAGATCAATTTAGAATACTTTTCCAAAGGAGTCATTGAACGTAATGGCGAAGTCTTTCCAGATACTTTAGTGGGAACGGATAGTCATACTCCTATGGTCAACGGTATTGGCGTAGTGGCCTGGGGAGTTGGTGGTATTGAAGCCGAAGCCGCAATCCTGGGACAGCCCTTATATTTCATCATGCCAGAAGTGGTCGGACTAAAACTTACAGGGAAACTGCCAGTCGGTTCCACCGCTACTGATTTGGTGTTAACCATCGCCAACCTTCTACGGAAACAAGGAGTAGTTGGAAAATTCGTTGAAGTATTCGGTCCTGGATGTAGTCATCTTTCGGTACCTGACCGGGCTACGATTGGTAATATGTCTCCTGAATTTGGATGTACGATCACCTATTTTCCTATTGACGATAAAACGCTGGAATACATGCATCTCAGCAATCGCTCCAACGAACAGATCGACCTGGTAGAAACATATTGCAAAACCAATATGTTATGGCGCGAAAATGAAGATGAAATCCAATACACAACCGTTGTTGAACTGGATTTATCTACAATCGAACCTACAGTTGCCGGTCCAAAACGTCCGCAAGACAAGATATTACTACGGGAGTTCAAACCCAAATTTGTGGAATTATTGAGAGAATCCTTCGGAAGAGAATATATTGAGCAAAGCAAACGCGCATCTATGGAATCCATCTCAGAATGGATCGACGAAGGAGGAGCCCAACCAATTTACGCCGTAGCGAATCCTGCCGTTACTGCGAATATCGAAACAGTTGTAAAAAACGGACTAAAAACGATCTGGATCAATAGAAGTACCGATAAATTTAAACTCTCGGATGGTGCCGTGGCAATTGCCGCGATTACTTCCTGCACGAATACTTCCAACCCTTTTGTAATGATTGGTGCCGGACTTGTCGCAAGAAAAGCCCGTGAACATGGAATCGATGTGAAGCCTTGGGTGAAAACCTCTCTTGCGCCAGGGTCTAAAGTGGTCACAGATTATCTGGAAAAAGCCGATTTGATGAAAGATTTGGAGGCGCTTAAATTCCATTTAGTAGGTTATGGATGTACCTCATGTATCGGAAATTCGGGGCCATTATCTCCTGCAATTTCGCAGGCGATTGACGAGTTCGATTTGGTGGTAACATCAGTACTTTCAGGAAACCGTAATTTCGAGGCGAGAGTTCACCCACAAGTAAAAATGAACTTTTTGATGTCACCAATGTTGGTAGTTGCCTACGCAATTGCCGGACGGGTAGATATCGATTTACTTAATGATCCTATTAGTTATGACAGCAATCTACAGCCTGTTTATCTAAGAGACATTTGGCCAACCGATGATGAGATCAATGAGATTCTATCAAGTGTTCTTTCTCCAAAAGATTTTAAAAAGAACTACGACGAAATATTCGAAGGCAATCAAATATGGCGAGATCTAAAAGTTCCGGAAGGAAAACTATATCATTGGGATATCGATTCCACTTACATCAAGGAAATTCCGTTTTTTAGAAATATTTCAGCGGTCGCACCTGATTTAACAGATATTAAAAATGCTCGAGCCTTATTGGTTTTGGGAGACAGCATCACTACCGATCACATTTCACCGGCAGGTTCATTTAATGAACTTTCTTCCGCGGGAAAATATTTGCTTGAACTTGGGGTGCGAAAAGAAAATTTCAATTCTTATGGAAGCCGTCGTGGTAATGATGAAGTTATGATACGTGGTACTTTTGCCAATGTTAGAATTAAAAATAAACTTGCTAATAAAGAAGGAGGTTATACGCGATTTTTACCTACAGGCGAGGAAATGTCAGTGTATGATGCTTCGGTAAAATATAAGCAAGAAAATATACCACTCGTTGTTCTGGCGGGAAAAGAATACGGAAGTGGATCATCCCGGGATTGGGCAGCGAAAGGTACTTTCCTTCTCGGAATCAAATGTGTGATTGCCGAAAGTTACGAGCGTATTCACCGTAGTAATTTAGTGGGTCTTGGCGTACTACCGCTCCAGTACAAGATGGGTCAGACTGCTGAAAATTTAGGAATCGATGGAACGGAGACATTTACCATCACTGGAATTTCGGAGGATATAAGACCTTTAAAAGAAGTAACAGTTCTTGTAGAAAATTCCACAGGTGAGAAAATGGAATTCCAGGCTACCGCACGATTAGACTCATTAATTGAAATAGAATATTACAGAAACGGAGGAATATTACAATACGTACTTCGTCAATTTTTAGAAAAATAGAATCAATCTTAAAAATATTAAACAATGGAAAATGATACCCTTTATCCCCAATCTACAAGAGAACTAAACGAAAAGAAAGCCGCGTTGGCCCCAGATAATGTGGAGGCCTGGCGTAATTTCAGCAGTAAAGTTTTTAAGGCAGGTGCGCTGGATGAAAAAACAAAACAATTGATTGCCGTTGCCGTCGCACACGTAACTCAATGTCCATATTGCATTAAAGCGCATACGCCGCAGGCAATGCGTAAAGGAGCGAGCAAAGAAGAAATTATGGAGGCAATTTGGGTCGCTGCAGAAATGAGAGCCGGTGCCGCTTACGCTCATGCGACCATCGCTATGGATGAGATGGAGAAACATTAATAAAACTGGCAAACTCAAATATATTGATGTATATATTGTTATCAATTATAAGTTGAGTAGAATTTTATAATGTGAAAGAAATACGAAAAGACAAGTAAATAAGTTTGGAAAACAAGCACTAAAAAAAAGGTTGAGCATCACGCTCAACCTTTTTTATAATATAATTTAATCTGTGTTTTTCTCCAAACTACTAAATTTAACGTAGGACGATTTCAGTTCATGAAGTTGATCCATAACGAGTTTGCTGCATTCCTGACAAAGATTACCGCTATCCAGCGCTTTTTCAAAAGCGTCGATTGCTGCATTTTCTCCAAAAAGCACACTTTCCAATGTTGCTTCATCTCGATCGAAAGAAAGCGAATTTTTAACATCAATCCAAGTTCTGTGTAAACCTCCTGCAACAGTCGACGTATCATTTGGTTCGCCGCCTTTTTCTTTAATAAGGGCCGAAAGTTCAGTCCTCATTTTGTTTGATTGAATGACCATATGATCATACTGTTTCCGAAGTCCAGAATAAGATGAGATCATTTTGGTATCAACGTTCTGAAATCCTTCTAATCGGTCATTGGTAATTTGTAATAAATCATTCAATGTATTTATTGTTTTATCATTTTCCATGGTAAAAATTTTTTGATTAGTAACTTTTCATACAATTTAAATACCATCCTATCCTAATACCAAAATATTCAATTCGTTGCCAATCTGAAAAATTAACAAAAAAAATCAAAAACCAGTTTTTCAAAATATTACTTATTATTATATATAAGGACTACTCCACCTTTCTTTAGTAAATAGTTATTTTAGTTGTTGTCGCAACTTTTATCATTTCACATATTATTCAAACTTAATTTGGCAAAAAATTTGCTTATACTCTACTTGCTGATCAACAGCGTTATACAAATACATTAAAAATTTATTATGAAAAATTCCATTTTAACAATTTTGGCAGTTGCTGCTTTAGTAGCATGTAAAAAAAACGAAACTACAGTAATTGACAACTCTACTGATAGCCTGAACATGGTTATGCCAGAAGATAATATGATCGTCAATGATTCAACTACAATGTCCTCTACTTCAGAGAAAATGGGATCGATGAATGATCAAGACCAAATGTTTGCTGATGAGGCAGCGAGAGGCGGAATGATGGAAGTGATGATGGGTGAACTTGCCGCTATTAACGCGACGAATCCGAAAGTAAAAGCCCTGGGTCAAATGATGGTGAAAGATCATACCGCAGCTAATGACGAATTAAAATCTTGGGCCACAACTCTAGGATATTCGCTTCCAACAAGTTTAGATTCTGATAAACAAATGAAATATGATAATCTTAAAGCAAAAATCGGTATGGACTTCGATAAAGCTTACACTGATCTGATGGTGAGCGATCACAAAGCAGATATTGCCAGTTATAAGAAAGAAGCATCAGAAGGAGCAGAAAGTGCGTTGAAATCTTTCGCAAGCAAAACTGTTCCAACTCTAGAACAGCATTTAAAATCTTCAGAAGAAGCAATGAACGCAGTAAAATAATTACTCCAAATATATCTAATCCCGCTCACAAGCGGGATTTTTATCTTCTAATTCGCCAGTAAATAATTTTAAATAAGTCAAATACGGTACACCAATCACCATTACTAATTATTTATTTGAATACAATTCATCATCTAGAACTTAATAAAATAATTGTTTGCGTTTATTATATGGCTAAACATTTGATAAAATAAATATTAACATTAAAAATTTAAAAATATGAAAGCTGCAGTTTTTCACAGTCCCGGTAAAATAACATGCGATACGGTAGACGATCCCACAATTAAAGAACCTTCAGATATTATTTTAAAAGTTACTTCGACCGCGATTTGTGGAAGTGATCTTCACATTTATTCGGGCGGGATTCCGCAACTGCGACCTATGGTCATAGGACACGAATTTATGGGGATCGTAGAAGAAGTTGGAAGTGAAGTTAAAACCTTAAAAGTTGGTGATCGCGTCGTGGTTCCTTTTCCGGTAGCATGTGGCTGTTGCTACTTTTGTGATCATGATCTGCCTAGTGCATGTGAACATAGTAATGAAGAAAATTATGGTCCCGAAGGCGGACTGGTGACAGAAAAAGGTGGCGGAATGTTTGGCTACACTGATCTTTACGGCGGATATGATGGCGGCCAAGCACAGTATGTTCGAGTTCCTTATGGAGATGCTGGACCAAGAGTTATTCCAGAAAGTATGACAGATGAGCAGGCTCTATTTTTAACTGACATTTTTCCTACCGGTTATACAGGAGTAATGTGGGCCGATTTAAAAGGTGGAGAAACCGTTGCTATTTTTGGTGCTGGTCCGGTCGGAAGTATGGCCGCAAAAAGTGCGATCCTCAAAAATGCGGGACAAGTGATTGTTGTAGACACTGTACAATATCGTCTTGATCAGATAAAGAAATTAACTGGATGTGAAACTATTCTATGGAAAGATCCACAAGACGTCATTGATCAAATCCGAAGTCTGACTCATGGTAGAGGCGCAGATTTATGTATTGACGCTGTAGGTTTTGAGCCAGATAGAAATATTTTAGATAAAGCAAAAGCCGCAATCAATTTTGAAAAAGGTTCTATTAAAGTTGTTGAAGCCTGTATGAGCGCCGTACGACGAGGAGGAAAAGTTTCGATTTTAGGGGTGTATCCTTACAATTATGATAACTTCAAACTAGGACAAATATTCGATAAAGGCTTGCGAATTCAAGCCGGACAATCCCCCGTACAAGCAATTATTGATGAATTATTGGGCTACGTAAAAGACGGAAAAGTAGTTTTAGATGATATCATTACGCACAGACTATCTCTAGATGAGGTAGCCAAAGGTTATGAAATTTTTGACAAAAAAGAAGATGGCTGCGTGAAAGTAGTTCTCGATCCTTGGAAATAAATTATCTAATTAATTATATTAAATCCGATCAAATAAATTGGTCGGATTTTTTATGTTCAATTGAATAATCTCGGTCTATAATTTTTCAAATTAAAAAAAATATTGGTTTGGTATAATTTATGAATTCAAAATTAAAGGGAATCTCCCGGAGAAATAGAGCAAGAAAGAAAATCAAAACGATTTTGTCTTATTTCATTCAATATGTCCACTCTAATAGATGTAAAAATCTTTTCTAGAATAATTTTATTTATAAAATATTTTAGAATTCGTCGGTTTCTTTCTTGCTCCTTCATTAAATTTATAACTAATACAGAAATTATGAACGCAACTGTAGAAGCGTCTACCAGTAATAAAGAGATAGAGACAGAATATAGAAATTTTGTTCTGAACGATCAACATCCTTGCATAATGGCGAAAGCATTATTCAAAATGGAAAAACACCATCTCAAAGTTTATGAGGATATGACCGATGGTGAAAGTTTAAATCAACTCATTGAAGATTTAAATGATTACATTTCTCAATATGATTTTGACGGACAAGGTTTCGAATCTTTTATTGCTTCGTTTCCCAACAATCATTTTGAAGATGAAATAAGTTTTGAAAAAGCAATGTGGACCGCACTTCAAACTTTACATGAAGTAGATAATTGCGAATGGGATCAAACGGTCAGCGACGATCCTGAAAACCCGCAGTTTAGTTTTAGTTTGGGCGGTAAAGCATTTTACATTATAGGAATGCATCCGAAAAGTTCTAGAATGGCTAGACAAGCACCGTATCCAACATTTGTATTTAATTTTCATTTGCAATTTGATACCTTGAGAGACCTAGGAACTTACCACGCCGTACGAGATACTATCCGTAAAAATGATGAAGCATTGCAAGGAACCATCAATCCTGTGCTGAGAGATTTCGGAGCAGATTCAGAAACAAAGCAGTACAGTGGCAGACAAGTCGAAGAAAATTGGAAATGTCCTTTTCATAAAAAAGAAATGTAATAAATGAACCAAGAATATACGATCGAAAAACAAAGCGGAAAAGCATTTTATCTGAAAAAGGGTGAAATCTTAACCGTCACTGATCCGCAGGGAATGCAGGTCAGTGATATGGTTCTCTTTAATAGCGATGATTTCGGTGAGAAACTTTCCTCAGGTAAAACTTTAGATTTTGAAGAATCAATTTTAATTACAAAAGGAAATTTTTTGTGGAGTAACCGTTCTCAAAAAATGATGGAAATTTTGGAAGATACCAATGGTCGAAATGATTTTCTACTAGCGCCATGTAGTAAGGAGACGTTTGAAATTATGTATGATTACAACGGTTATCATCCTAGTTGTTTAGACAACTTAACAAAGAACCTGCAGCCGATGGGCATCGAGCAAGATGATATTCCTACTGCTTTTAATATTTTCATGAATGTGCAATTTGACGAAAAAGGCAAAATATCTGTTTTACCGCCAACTTCGAAAGCGGGCGATTATGTCAAACTACAAGCAAAAATGGATTTATTAGTTTGCTTAACCGCGTGTTCAGCAGAAGATAGTAATGGCGGAAGTTTCAAGCCGATCCAGTATTCTGTAAGTCAGGAATCTTAATAATAAAATATTTTACCTTTCTCACTTTAAAGTTTAAATACTACTAAATTTTAAAGGATTTTACATCAGAAAAAAGATCACGTTATTTTGAACGTGATCTTTTTTGTTTACTATTGTTTGAGAAATCTATTCAAAATTTTCCTTCCAAAGTTTTTCGTAAATAAATTGCCGTTTTGCTATCCTTATTTTTCGCAACCTCGGTGGGAATTCCAGTTGCCACAACTTTCCCACCTTCGTCGCCGGCGCCAGGTCCGATATCAATTATCCAATCACTACCCGCAATAATTTGCATATCGTGTTCTACCACAATAACCGTATTTCCAGCGTCAACTAATCGAGCCAGTTGCAATTGTAATTTTTCGACATCAGTAGGATGTAAACCAGTGGTCGGCTCATCTAAAATATAAAGCGTATTTCCTCGACTAACGCGCTGTAATTCGGTGGCCAGTTTAATTCGTTGAGCCTCTCCTCCAGAAAGTTCGGTGGCAGGTTGACCTAATCGCAAATAACCCAGCCCTACTTCTTGCAAAACATTAAGAGGACGACTTACACGAACCTCATCTGTAAAGAATTCCGCCGCCTCATTAACAGTCATTGCCAACACCTGTGCAATATTTTTTTCGTGATAGGTAACTTCAAGTGTTTCCGCGTTGTAACGCGTTCCACCACAAACTGGGCAAGGGGCATAAACGCTTGGCAGAAATAATAATTCAACCATCACGAAACCTTCACCTTCACAATTTGGACAACGTCCTTTTCCTACATTAAACGAAAATCGACCAGCATCATAATGGCGACTTTTTGCTAATTTTGTAGAGGCAAATAATTTTCGAACAACATCGAACAAACCCGTATACGTCGCAAGATTCGATCTAGGGGTTCTGCCGATTGGTTTTTGATTAACTACGACCATTCGTTTCAAATCTTCAGCGCCGGAAGTGATTCTTCCTCCTAAAGTAAGTACGATATCCTGTTGTAATGCGTCTTCAATCTCCTCTTCCGCAAGTAAATTATTTCCTAAGTAAGAAGACATTAATTCTACCAAAACCTGACTTACCAAAGTGCTCTTACCAGAACCTGAAACTCCCGTAACACTCGTCAATACGCCAAGCGGAAATGCCACATCCAAATCTTGTAAATTATTCCGCGTAATTCCTTTTAATTGAAGCCATCCCGCGGGCGTACGCGGTTTCGTATTGGGGAAAGGTTGATGATTAAATAGATGTTCCCGAGTTTTCGAATTGGTAATTCTTTCTAAACCTTCAGGCGGACCGCTGTATAATATTTCGCCGCCACCTTCACCTGCCTCGGGTCCAACATCTACAATCCAATCTGCATGTCGAATAACATCTAACTCATGCTCCACCACAAAAAGTGAATTTCCAGAAGCCTTTAATCGATCTAAAGATTTTAACAATGCTTCTGTATCAGCAGGATGTAAACCGGCCGAAGGTTCATCTAAAACATAAACAACTCCAAAAAGATTACTCCGAACTTGCGTGGCCAATCGTAAACGCTGATGTTCACCGGGAGAAAGTGTGGGCGTACTTCGCTCTAATGATAAATATCCTAAACCTAATTCTAGCAAAACCGAAAGTCTTCCCACTAGATCTTCCGCAATTCTTTGCGTAACCATGGCTTTTTCTTCGTGCGTTTCAGCCATTTTTACAAAGTCTTTATTTGAGGAATCACTGTAAGGCAAAAAAGTTGCGTATAACTTTTTTAAAGGAAGTCGAGATATTTCGGCGATATCGTAACCATCGAAAGTAATGGAAAGCGATTCCGGACGAAGTTTTTTTCCGTGACAAGTCGAACAATCACTGCTTAACATATATTGAGAGACCCGTTTTTTCATCAGTGCACTTTGGGTGTTCGCAAAAGTGTGTAAGACATATCGCTTCGCTCCAGTAAAAGTACCCGTATAACTTGGTTCTTTTTTTCGTGAAATTGCTCTTTGAACTTCTTCAATATTAAAACCAGCATAAACAGGAACTTGTGGTTTTTCATTGGTGAACAAGATCCAGTCACGCTGTTTTTTAGGGAGATCTTTCCAGGGAACATCAACATCGTAACCTAAAGTTGTTAAGATATCGCGCAGGTTTTGTCCTTGCCACGCAGAAGGCCAAGCCGCGATCGCTCTTTCTCTAATCGTAAGATTGTCGTTTGGAACCATGCTCTCTTCCGTCACTTCATAAACTCTTCCAAGTCCGTGACACTGAGGGCATGCGCCTTCCGCGGTATTCGGAGAAAATGATTCTGCATATAAAAGTGGTTGACCTTCCGGATAAGTTCCCGCTCTGGAATAGAGCATTCGTAAAAGATTTGATAAAGTAGTGACTGATCCAACTGAGGACCGAGTGGTAAATGATCCACGTTGTTGCTGCAATGCAACTGCTGGTGGAAGTCCTTCAATTTCATCCACTTCGGGTATCGGCATTTGATGAAAGAGTCTACGTGCGTACGGTGAAACTGATTCGAGATATCTTCGTTGCGCTTCAGCATATAAAGTTCCAAACGCTAATGATGATTTGCCGGACCCAGAAACTCCAGTAAAAACTACCAAAGCATCACGCGGGATTTCTAAACTTACATTTTTTAGATTATGTTGCCGGGCTCCACGAACCTGAACAAAGCCTTCTTTATAATTCTTCTGCTTCATTGAAAACTAAAAACAAAAAATGTACCTTGATTTAATAGTAATGATTACTGTACAGAAGTTATTCGCAAAGATTTGAATTATTAATTTTTTTCACGATAATTCTCAACATCTTGCAAAGTTGTGGAATTCACTTCTTTGTCATTTTCTTTTATAATTGAAATGTCGCCTGTAGGTTCTAAAACGACCGCCTGAATTTTATCAAAATTTGAAAAGCCGTTTGTTCGGACTGCTTTATTAACCTCCTGTATTGAAACTCTTTCGCTTTTCAGGACGTCATTTAAGAGTTCTCCTTTATAAAAGAGCAAGGTTGGTTTGCTACTAATTAGTTTTTTAAATTTTTTGTTTCTGACGGATATAAACGTTAAGCAAAACTGAAGTCCTATTAATAAACCCAGCGCCAACATACCTTCTAGCAGAGGAATATCTTTATTCAAAATAACTGAACTTAAAATCGATCCTAAGGCAATGGTAACTACAAAATCAAAGGCATTCATCTTGGCCAAAGTTCTCTTGCCGAAAACCCTTAAAATTATAATCAGCAGTAGATAAGAAAGTATAGTTGTAATCCCAACGCGAAACAATCCAGTCCAGTTCTCGAAAAATAAGTTTTCCATCTATAAAATTTTTGAACTACAGTATTTCTACAACTGCACTAATTAACTACTATAATTAACAATTGTCTCTACTTTAAAATAGAGACAAATTATTAGCAAAGTATATTTTAATTTGAAGATTAAAAATAAATAAAACCATTAAATTACTCGTTATCTAAAACTGGTTGTTGCTGAGGTGGCATTGCAGTAGGTATACTATCTGTCATAGCAGAATCTTTGTCTGGGTTTAGAATAAGGTCTTGTTCCGTCTCAGCATAATCTGCTTGTTCAGTACTTTGTGGTTGTTCATTTTGGGAACAAGAAAGTAAGATTGCGCCCACAAATAAAATAGTGAATAATGTTTTCATAATAAATAATTTTAAGATAAAATGGTATCATTTGTCGTACCAAACGCTTTAATGTAATCTTCCCCAAAAACAGGAACATTTAAAAGTATAGTTTTTAAATTTGGGAGACTATGAAAAACAGTAAATTTTCAGAAGTTCAGATCATCAAGATTTTATC
>JBBSRZ010000072.1:0-12727 GCA_038242555.1 Flavobacteriales bacterium
AGAGCTTGTTACCATTGTAATTCCTGGGGCGGTATCACAGGAACGCCGTGATTATGAGAAAGTTCTTCAACAATTAGGGGATTTGAAACCTGATGCTGGTGATATTCAAAGGAAATGTAAGGTGGTTTTTCTTGGTAAAGCAAAAGGAAAAGAACTCCGCTCGCTGCAAAAATTTGAAAAAAATCAATCTCCTTTCATTTCAATTCAATATTTTACGGAAAAAGTTCCTCAGGATGTTTTTGATGACTGGATGACTAAAGCCGATGTTTTATGGTGTCCTATCCAAATCGAAACTAAGTTCATGAGCAGCAGAGAAGTTTATGGACAAACGAAAATGAGCGGCAATATTGGTGATGCCATAAAGTATGGGAAATTTGCATTCTTCCCCCGTGATTATAAATCAGAATTTGATTTTATCATCACTCACGGAGAAAATGCATTGAAAGACATTTTAAGTTTCGAACTAAATAAATCCTACGATTTTCAAAGTGAATTCAGTAAGAAAAAAATAGCTGCTGAGCTCGAGAAAACTTTAAATTCTATAATTTAAATCTTTAGAATTTAAAAATGCTTTTAATGAATTTTTTATTGAGATAATCTTCCATTGGGAAAATTTTCATGAGATGGTTAGCACCGAAAATTACCATTAACACAAATGCAGGTTTATACAAGAGATTGAGAAAACTATTTTTCGTTTCTGGTAGCATAATTGCCAAGGTAATGGCCAGCATGCAGATAATTAAAACGTACATCATTTCAATGGTTAGTGGGAACACTTTAAATTTCCAGTGATTAAAGTAAATTTTAATTATATTAAATAAAGTGAGTGATATTGCGGTAGCTATTGCAATCCCAATAATACCAAAATCAGTTCTGGTCAGGAATAAATAGTTAAGCAGAATTGTTGTAATTGCCAAAAATAACATAATAACGATATTAAATCGGTAGTATTTTGACAGCGAAATGATGTGCCCATTGAATCCGGTTGCTAAATCAAAAATCATTGCAAAGCCTAGAATCCAGATTACTGGTTCTGCCTGGCGTAACTGTTCGCCATTTTTAATCAAACTACTGAGGTACGGGAATCCAACCAAAATACATGAAAACAGAACAGTTCCCAGAAAGAATAAAGTGAGCGATGTTTTTTTATGAAACCGGTCCAGTTCTTCAAATTCCCCTTCAGCAATCGTTTTATTGATTATAGGTGCAGAAATGTTATACAATCCCATCTGAGGAATAAGGATAAAGGACAGAATGGATAGGATGATGCTGTAAACCCCATTCTCCTCAAAATTCAAGAATTCACCAATCATGAAATTGTCTACACGGAAAGCAATATAGTTTCCAATATTTCCTAAGAATCCGTAAAAACTATAATTTAAGATCTCCTTCCATAGCTGATCTTTTCTTACATAATCTGTACTAAAATCAGGTTTTAATTTCTCTAAGCTGTTGGCATAAAAAATATATCCTACAAAAGATAGAACAAACATTCCGAGAAAGAATCCATAAGAACCTTTCTCCGATACTCCTAGAAAAAAGAAGAGACAGAAGGCTCCTAAATTTGCAATCTTCGGAAATATATTTTCAAAAATATTAGGAATAACAATACGCCTGAAATTGGTAATATACTTATTGAAAACAGCAGACAATGCCATTACGAGAATAAGTGGTAAAATTAAGCGCTTCATTTTCCAAAGCTCAAGACTTTTGAATTGAGGGAATAGCTGGAAAAACATGAAGAATAAAAACGAAAATACAATAAAATTAATCAAGATCCCAACCGATGAAAGCGATAATATATTTTGATGTTTACCCTCTTTTTTACTTTGAAAGAAAAATTTAACATTAGAAAAGGAAAGTCCAAATACAACAATGGGCAAAAGCATTTCTGCAGTCGGCATAATGTAGCGCAGTTTTCCGTAAAATTCTACATCATACGGAAATATGAAAATTGCAGAGACCGTTCCAAGTAGAAAACCGAAATATCCAATTAAGGAATATTTAAAACCTTGGCGTGCAATTACACTCATAGGTTATTGCTGTTTAGGATATTCAAGAAAAATTGATTAAAGAAATTCTGCATCATAGATGAAGTGATTATGTTGAGATGTTTCAAAATGTAATTAAATAGTAAATTTCTAGTTCATCAAGATGCTTTTCAAATTCAAGAAAACAAAGATAGTAAAATATGTTAATTAAATGTTAAAATTCACACATTAGCGGAATTGTTTTATAGATGAGCGGATTTTTATTTACCTTTAATTATTGGATAGATTGCTACAACCTAACTGGTTACAATTGGATGTGCAAGCTTATTCAATTAATATATTTACAATGAAAAAACTAATTCAGTTCTTTTTAATCATCATTTTTGCGAACATCTATGCACAGAAAGTACCAGAGGTCAACAAAGTAAAATTTTCAAAAGAAGCGCTTAGTCAAAAAATATCTTCTTTGCAGGGTAAGAAAACCTCTATTGCAGAAGTCTTAAAAAAGCATGAAGGTAGAATTTTAATTATTGATTTTTGGGCCAGCTGGTGTCAGGATTGTATCAAAGCCTTACCTGCAACGAAAGAATTGAAAGAAGCAAATTCAGAGATCGACTTTGTTTACTTTTCTCTGGATCGCTCTTATGAACAATGGAAAAGAGGATTAGATAAATATCAAATTACTGATCAGGAAAATTATTGGTTCGATGAAGGTTGGAAAAATAATTTTAATAATTATATCGATCTAAATTGGGTTCCTCGTTTTATGGTCATCGATCAAACCGGAAACATTGCCAGATATTACTCTATCCACCCGAACGATCCGGAGATACAGAAAACGATTGACCAGTTAAAAAAAGCCCTTTAAATAAAGGGTTTTTCTAAATAATCATTTAAAGGTTTGATGTACTGAAATACTTCTGCAAACTTTTTTACTGCATCTTTTTCTAAAACCTGTTCGTCAGAAATTGGATGGCTTACTATAAAGTTTTTCAGTTTCAAAAGCTCTGCGCTCGGATCATCTTTATCGAAACCTGCTGGGATTCGCTTTAATTTACTTTCTACACTTAATCCTCGGAAATTATTTCTAAAGTTGGGATGTTCTAAAATGGTCATCAAATCGCTGTTATTCGCTGATATTTCCTTTCTTATTTCTTTTAAAACAGAAGGCTCAGGCTGGAAAACACCGCCTGCTAGAAAAGATTTGCCTGGTTCGATGTGAAGATAGTATCCCGATATTTTCTTTCCCTTTCCCATACCCAAACTTACCCCGAAATGCATTTTATACGGCGTTTTATCTTTCGAAAATCGAGTATCCCGATAAATTCTAAAAACTGCTTTCTTTGGATCGATTTTCAAAATTTCTTCATCGAATTTTGAAATTTCTTCGATAAGCGCTTCCACCAATAGAACTACCTCTTCTTTTGCTTTCAGGTACTGTTCCTTATGTTCATTGAACCATTCACGATTATTGTTCTTTGCTAAGTTCCGCAAGAATTGTAAGGTTTTTGGTTGAAGATGCATTGTCATAAGAGTAGATTATGTTCAAATTTATGAAAAAATAGTTCTTTTTCATTTATTTTGGGCAAATTTAAGAATTAACGATAAGTTAACAAACAGGCGATATAATTATCATAAATAAAAAACGTATCTTTGCACCCAATTTATAGACGATCTTTTACATGAATTTATTTACGGAGTCCAACTTAAGTCCTGAAATCTTGAAGGCAGTTGGCGAACTGGGCTTTATAAGTCCAACAGAAATCCAAAAACAGACTATTCCTTTTATCTCTACAGATACACGCGATCTAATCGCACTTGCGCAGACGGGAACAGGCAAAACAGCAGCGTTTACGCTTCCGATTTTGGATATGATTGACGACGGGAGTCGCAAAATCCAATTATTGGTGCTTTGTCCAACCAGAGAACTTTGTTTGCAAATTACCAAAGACATTATTAATTACTCGAAATACTTAAAAAACATCAAAACTACAGCGGTTTATGGTGGTAGTAGTATTACTGATCAAATCAGATCTCTTCGTGAGAAACCACAGATTATTGTGGGAACTCCAGGTAGAGTAATTGATTTAATCAACAGAAAAGCACTTGATTTCTCAGAAATCCAGTGGTTAATTCTTGATGAAGCTGATGAAATGCTTTCAATGGGTTTCAAAGAAGATTTGGCAACAATCTTACGTGAAACACCAGAAACTAAGCAAACTCTTTTATTCTCGGCAACGATGAACAGAGAGGTAGAAAGAATTTCTAAAAATTATTTAACGAATCCTCACCGTATTGTGGTTGGTTCTTTAAATGAAGTGAAGAAAAATATCAAACACGAATATTACGTGGTTGGTTACAGAAACAAAAAAGAAGCTTTGAAAAGATTGATCGATGCGAATCCAAATCAATATTCAATTCTATTCTGTCGTACGCGAATGGAAACTCAGGAAGTCGCTGACTTTTTGATGCAAAACGGTTATGCGGCAGATGCACTTCATGGTGATTTATCGCAAGCACAACGTGATACAGTGATGAAGAAATTCCGTTTGAAAAACATCGATATTTTAGTAGCGACTGATGTTGCGGCTAGAGGTTTAGATGTGGAATCTTTGACTCACGTAATTCACTTTTCTTTACCAGATGATCCAGAAGTATTTGTTCACCGTAGTGGTAGAACAGGTCGTGCTGGAAAAGATGGTATTTCAATTTCTTTAATTAAACCTGAAGAATCTAGAAAACTGAAGCAGATTAAACAGTCTACCAAGATTGAAATTGTTGAAAAGAAAATTCCTACAGGAAAGAAAATCATCGAGGCACAAGTTGCTGGAGTTTTTGAAAAATTATTTACCGAGCATGAAAATCTTGTTGAATTCGACAATGAGTTGATTCCAGATTTATCAGCCTTTACCAAAGAAGAATTAGCTCACCAAATGTTGCAGTTGCAATTGAGAGACATGGCGCTTTATTATAAAGATAAAGACGATTTGGTTGATCAGAAATTCAACAGTGATGATAGAGGAGGTGACAGAGGTAGAGATAGAGATCGTGGCAGAGACCGCGATGGTAGAGGAAGAGATCGCGATAGAGGCGGTGACAGAAGAGACAGTGGAAACAGATTCAGTAACAACCGAGATGGCGGAAGTCGTGATTTCGGACGTGATAGAGATGGTGGAAACAGAGACTCTAATGATAGAGAGGGCGGAAATAGATTCGAATCTAGAGAGAGAAAGCCAAGAAAAAACAGCGGCGATATGGTTCGGTTTTTCTTTAATTTAGGAAAACGTGATAACTTGAAAAAAATTGATATGTTGGAAATTATTAACAAATCAACTGAAGGTTCAAGAAAAAGACCAGATATCGGTGATATAGAAATTTTAGAAAAATTCTCTTTCTTTGAAGTTGAGAAATCTTATAAAGACGAAGTTCTTAAAGGTTTGGAAACTCAAAAATTCAAAGGAAAAGATATGAGAGCCGAAGAATCTAAATAATTCTTTAATTCTCAATATTATACAAGAAGTCTCGTTAATTTTAACGGGACTTTTTTTATTTAAATTTTCCCCATCTAATTATATTAGTAATTTCTAATCTTAATTGAGTCTCGTCCAGTCTAGGTAAGTTACTTAGAAGAAAAGATTCAATATTTTGTAATAACTTTGATAAAAATTAAGAAATGGAAAATCTTATCGTAATTCCTGAAAATGAAAAACAATTGTCTTTTTTAAAAGCGTTGCTTAAGGAAATGAAAATAGAATTCAGAAGTCAAAGACCAAGTAATAAAGACTCTGCAGACGATCTTGATAGAAAGATTAAGACAGCACGTGAAGAAAAAGAACGGGGGGAATTGGTTACCATAGATCCACATAATTTATGGGAAAGTATATAATTCAACTTTCAAAACGAGCAGTAAAAGATTTACAGGCAATAAAGAAATCAGGTCGAAAACTTGATATGAAGAAAGTGGAACTTTTGTTTTTTGAATTAGAAATACATCCAAAATCTGGGTTAGGTTCTCCTGAACATTTGCGAAATTATGATGGTGAAGTTTGGAGTAGGGAAGTTAATAGAAAAGATAGGCTAGTATACGAGATTTTTGAAGAAGACAGCCTTGTTATCGTTATACAATCGTTAGGTCACTATGATGATAAATAATTTTATTTTACACATTAAATAGGTATTTATAAATAGATTTTTTGCAGTTCATCACAAATATAATCTTGTCGCAATATAAACTAGTCTCGTTAATTTTAACGGGATTTTTTTTGTTAAAAAGTATTTTACAATGTTAATAAAACTTAATACGAAAACGAAAAACCTATCACTCTTTTTCGGAGATTTGCAGTACTAATTAAAAAATGAACAACAATGGGAATCGGAAATATTTTTAAAATGTTCCAGCCGAAAGACAAAGTGTTTTTTGTACTGTTTGAAAAGGTTGCAGAAGAACTTGTCTCGATGTCAAAAGAGTTTCACGAAAGCTTATTAGACTTTGATATTAACGATGATACCATGTTGCAACACATGAGCGACTACGAACATAGAATGGACGATCTGACCCATGAAATTTTCGTAGAATTAGGTGAAAACTTTATTACCCCGTTTGACCGAGAAGATATCAGTCATTTAGCGAGTGGTTTAGATGATATTGCCGACTTTATGTACGCTTCTGCCAAATATATTTATTTATACAAAGCACCACTTGATCCAGCTTACACTGAATTTACATTGTTGATTTACAAATCTTGTATTGAAGTTCAAATTGCTCTTCGAAACTTAAACGGCTTCAAGGATGTGAAAGCGGTAAAAGAATCTTGTATCAAGATCAACTCTTTCGAAAATATTGCAGATGATGTATTAAGTCAGGCCATTGTGAAGTTATTTGATACGAACGATGCTTTGCTAATTATTAAAGTTAAATCAGTATTGGAGTATTTAGAAACAGTAACTGACAAAGCAGAAGATGTTGCTAATACCATCGACAGTATTTTAATTAAATACGCTTAATCTATTCCTTAATTTAGTTTAAAAGAAAAGAATGGATTTACCAATTCTACTTGTAATAATCATTGTTTTAGCCCTAATATTTGACTACATCAATGGATTTCATGATGCCGCGAACTCAATTGCGACCATCGTTTCTACTAAAGTATTAACACCCTTTCAAGCAGTAATTTGGGCTGCGGTTTGGAATTTCGCTGCGTTTTTTATCGCCGCATATGTTATCGGAGAATTTAAGATTGGTAATACGATTGCGAAATCGGTTAACATAGATTTCATTAATCTAGAAGTCATATTTGCTGGTTTAATCGCAGCGATCGCGTGGAACTTATTAACATGGTGGTTTGGTATTCCATCCTCCTCGTCTCACACCTTGATTGGCGGATTTTTAGGTGCTGCCTTAATGTATGCTTTAGTATCCGATTATCATCTAATCGCATTAACTCATACAGATTTATCGATTTATGATAAGCTGATACTTGCTTTTAAGCAACTCTTTACGCAAAATGTGGTACGGTATGAAAAAGTGGTTCCTATATTCTTATTTATTTTCCTGGCGCCTTTAATTGGGTCTGTAATTTCAATTTTCATTACCTTATTTATTGTTAATGTTTCAAAGAATACAAGTCCTAGGAAAGCAGATAGTGTGTTTAAGAAATTACAATTGTTCTCTTCCGCCTTATTTAGTTTAGGACACGGACTCAACGATGCTCAAAAAGTAATGGGTATTATTGGTGCAGCAGTGATTTTTCATCATACCCAAACCTTGCAAGATCCGGCATATTTGGCCTTAGATAGTTCGCATCAATTTAATTATTTTGTAGACCATTATTTCTGGGTACCCTTTGTATCTTTTCTAATGATCTCTATAGGAACATTGAGTGGTGGTTGGAAAATTGTTAAAACAATGGGCACAAAGATTACCAAAGTAACACCATTAGAAGGAGTTGCTGCCGAAACTTCTGGTGCAATTACGCTATTCATTTCCGAACATTTCGGAATTCCAGTTTCTACCACGCACACCATTACCGGTGCTATTATTGGAGTTGGAGTCACCAAAAGAGTATCAGCCGTAAGATGGGGAATTACCATCAGTTTATTATGGGCATGGATTCTAACGATACCAATTTCAGCCTTTGTTGCGGGAGTTACTTATTTGATTGTAGCCTTTGTAAGATAGAATTTTAACACAATCTATATAAGCCATTTCGGAAGAGATGGTTTTTTTTGTCTCCATTTTAATCCTTAAAGAATTATTATAAATTGTATTTTTGCACAAACAAGAAATTTATGCAGTTTTTAAATGAATATCAGGAGATGGTTGCGACTGCCATTGAAAAATACATCTTCAAAGATAAGCCCGAGGAACTTTATGCTCCGATGAATTATATCATTTCGCACGGCGGAAAAAGACTTCGTCCGATGATGGTTTTGATGGCTTGTGAAATGTTCGGAGGAGATTTAAAGAAAGCAATGAAACCTGCGCTCGCAATTGAGTTTTTTCACAATTTTACTTTAATTCATGATGACATTATGGATGAGGCGCCATTGCGTCGTGGAAAACCAACTATTCATACTTTGCATGGCATCAATACTGGAATTCTTTCTGGAGATGCGTTGATGTTTAAAGCGATTAAATTTTTTGAAAATCTAGAGCCTCATTTATATAAAGCGTGTATGCGCGTTTTTATCCATACTGGCTTATTACTTTGCGAAGGCCAACAATATGATATCAATTTTGAAACGCAGGATGAAGTAACGTTCAATGATTATATCAGAATGATTACGTACAAAACTGGAATTTTAAGTGCGTCCTCTTTTGAAATTGGAGCGCTCATCGCCGGTGCAGATTTTAACGATGCAAAAGCCATTTTTAACTTCGGGAAACATTTGGGAATTGCCTTCCAGATTATGGATGATTATTTAGATGTATTCGGAAACCAAGAGCAAGTCGGTAAAAAGCACGCTGGTGATATCTACGAAAACAAAAAAACGGTTCTTTATCTTCTTGCGAAAGAAAACGGAACAGACGAAGAAAGAAAAGAACTTGATTTCTGGTATTCTAAAAAGAGCGATAATGTAGATAAGGTCTACAGCGTAGAAAAGATTTTCCGTCGTACGCGAGTTGATGAAAAAACATTGCATTTAATCCAGGAGCATAATGATCTTGCGCAGGAATATTTAAATAAAATTAGTGTTTCCGACGAAAAGAAAAAACCGTTTATAGAATTAGCAAATTATTTATTACATAGAGAAAAATAAATAATAATAATCCCAAAAATTTACCTTCTCTGAAAGGGTGGCGAAAATTTAATTAAATTTTTGACGGGGTAGTTTAAAAGAATATGAAATTTAGAACTGAAGTTGAAATGCCTGATTTCGAAACGAAAATCGAAATTGAAGATCATATTTTTGCGATCGGTTCTTGTTTTGCCGCAGAGATCAGCGGTTTATTAGATGATGGTCAGTTGCAAACTTTTGTAAATCCGTTCGGCACTCTATTTAATCCTTTCTCCATTAATACCGCTGTTAAAAGATTGCATGATGCGACCTTTTATGACGAGACTGATTTAATTAGTTTTAATGAAGAAGTTATTTCTCTGGATCATCATACTTCCTTCAATACAAGATTTGTACATCAGACTTTAGACAGAATAAATTCACAGTTAGAAACTGGGAATCAGTTTCTGCAAAATACGAACTGGATCATTATTACTTACGGAACGTCGTACATTTATGAGTTTCTTCCGAAAAATAAACTCGTTGCAAACTGTCATAAAATTCCAGCGAAATACTTCGAGAAAAGATTATTGACTAATTTAGAATTAACTGATTTTATTTATGAAACCATCGCTAATCTGAAAGATATTGCAAAAGATAACGTTCAGATTTTATTTACCGTTTCGCCAGTTCGACATACGAAAGACGGAATGGTCGAGAATAATTTGAGCAAAGCGAAACTGATTTCTGCTTTACACGAAATTTTGCCACAGTTTGAAGACTGTCATTATCTGCCGGTTTATGAAATTTTAATGGATGATTTGCGCGATTATCGCTTTTACAAAGAAGATTTGATTCATCCAAACAATCAAGCGATAAATTACGTTTGGGAGAAATTTGGAAATGCTTATTTTTCTGATGAAACAATGGATTTTATAGAAGAGAATTTGAAAATTTCGAAAGCATTAGAACACAAACCGTCCGATGATAAAAATCCGAAATACCAAGAATTTTTGGACAAAACAAAAGATCGAATTGCTGTTCAACAAACAAAAGTAAAACATAAAATATTTAGTAAATCGCAATGATCGATACGCATACGCACTTATATTCTGAGGAGTTCGATGAAGATCGAAATGAGATGATCGAAAGAGCCATCAAAAAAGGGGTCTCTAAGTTTTATCTCCCCGCCATAAACTCTGAAACACACGAGAAAATGCTTGCACTGGAAAATGAATATCCAGCCCTCATTTTTTCGATGATGGGATTACATCCGTGTTATGTACAGCCCGAAACCTGGGAAGAAGAACTTAAAATTGTTAAGGATCATTTAGATCAAAAACCATTTTCGGCGATCGGTGAAATCGGGATTGATCTACACTGGGATAAAACGACCTTAGATATTCAGGTAAAGGCGTTTGAACAGCAAATTGATTGGGCCATCGGAAAAGATCGACCAATTGTCATTCACACGAGAGAAAGTTTTGATGAAGTTTTTGAAGTATTAGATCGAAAAAAACATCCAAAATTACGTGGAATTTTCCATTGTTTTTCTGGAAATGCAGAGCAGGCGAAACGCGCCATTGATCTTCAATTTATTTTAGGAATCGGTGGAGTAGTAACCTTTAAAAATGGAAAGATCGATCAGTTTTTGAATGAAATTCCATTGGATAAAATTGTGTTAGAAACAGATTCTCCTTATTTAGCGCCAGTTCCGCATCGTGGGAAAAGAAACGAAAGTTCTTACCTCGATTTAGTAGTTGGAAAATTGGTCAATATTTATGGTAAAGACTTTTCAGAAATTAATCGCATTACGACTGAAAACGCTGAAAAACTTTTTTCTTAATTTTTAACTCTTTATCAAACTATAAAAAAACCGTCTGTCAAAAAAATGACGAGACGGTTTTGTTTAATAAAGATTTCTCTTTATCTATTTCTCGTAAAATTGCTTTTATTATTCGGCTTCTTACTGTGACTACTACTCGCATTCCCTTGTGGTCGAGGTCTGAAAGGTTTGTTGTTAGAATCTCTTTTTTCGGCTACCAAACTATCGGTATGGAATGGATGATCTTTTTCAATCGGAATTTTCTTCCCAATTAACTTCTCTGTATTTTTCAGGTTTAAAAGATCTAAACCATCTACAAAAGAAATTGAACTTCCTTCTGCTCCCGCTCTCCCTGTTCTTCCGATACGGTGAACATAAGTTTCAGAAACATCAGATAATTCGAAGTTTACCACGTATTTAAGTTCATCAATATCAATTCCTCTCGCCGCAATATCAGTCGCAACCAAGATTCTCGTTTTCCCAGATTTAAAATTGGTTAAAGCGTTTTGTCTTTGATTTTGTGATTTATTTCCGTGAATTGCTTCTGCAGAAATTTTGTGACTTTGTAGTTTTCTGGCAATTTTATCTGCGCCATGTTTCGTGCGAGAAAAAACTAAAACTGATTCTTTTATATCTTGTTGTAAAATATGAGTTAACAAATCTAATTTGTTGTCCTTTTCTACGAAATATACTTTCTGCTGAATCGTATCAGCTGTTGCCGAAACGGGCGCTACTTCAACCTGAATAGGATTGGTAAGCATTGCACTTGCCAATTTATTAATTTCCTCAGGGAAAGTCGCAGAAAAGAAAAGTGTTTGTCTTTTTGCTGGAAGTAATTTAATAATTCTTTTCACATCGTGCACAAATCCCATATCCAGCATTCTGTCAGCCTCGTCTAAAACGAATACTTCTAAATGTTTTAAAGAGATTATTCCTTGTGAAATAAAATCGAGCAATCTTCCGGGAGTTGCTACTAAAATATCAACGCCTCTTCTTAGTGCGTTTTCTTGTGCTGATTGTTTTACACCTCCAAACACGACGAGATTTCTCAATCTTAAATGTCGTCCGTAAGATTTAAAACTCTCATCAATCTGAATGGCTAATTCTCTCGTCGGCGTAAGAATTAAAACTTTGATGTGATTGTTTTTAGCGTTTTTAATAGCTAGATTTTGCAGAATAGGAATCGCAAATGCTGCGGTCTTTCCTGTTCCTGTTTGTGCGGTTCCTAATAAATCTCTACCCTCTAAAATATAAGGAATCGATTTCTGTTGAATGGGTGTTGGTTCTGTGTAACCCTCTTCCTTAAGCGCTTTTACGATAGGATCAATTAAGTTTAAGTCGGTAAAATTCAAATGAAATGTTTTTAATTAAAATGAAACTCGTGTCATTCTTAATATCATGAAACGAAGAAAATGAAGTAAAAAAACTTTTTGAGTTTTCAGTTCCGCAGGAAGCGGGTTCATCTAGAATGACTACGTCCATAAAAAAACCTTCCGCGAAGAAGGAATTTAGTTTTGCAAAGATAGTTTTTTTATTTTTATTTGAATACTGCTATTACTTAGTCGAGTTTAGTCCAAATTTGGCTATTTTTCAAATCGTCAAAAAACTTATATAACTTCTCTAATAATGGAGTTACGTTAATTACTTAATATTCAATGTTTTTTAACGATACAAATTGGTAATTAATATTTAA
>JBBSRZ010000073.1:0-12411 GCA_038242555.1 Flavobacteriales bacterium
GTTGCAAAATTCTGGATGAAAGAATATTTTTAACTGATTTTCGCCATTTAGTAATTTTGCCACCATGTAATTTTTCACTATTAATTCTTCTGAAATGAAAGTGGAAATGATATCGTCATTTCATAATTGTAACAAATCACCAAATATTTCGTCTTATTCTTTAAATAATTCCATGAAGAGATCTGCTGTTTTTTTTCTAAGCTTACTGTCGACTTTTGTATTTTCCCAAAAAGTATGGACGCTTCAAGAATGTGTAACGTACGCGGTAGAAAATAATCTACAGGTAATTCAAAATACTTACAATAAGAAATTACAAGATAATTCGCTGCAGATCGCCAAGAGGCAATATCTTCCTTCAGTTTCCGGAAACCTTAACAATACAGCGAGTTTTGGACAAGGACGAGATGTTTTCGGAACCTCTAACCGAAACGACAACTTTAATAACGGTGCCAATGTTGGTGCAGATATCCTACTTTTTAATTACGGCAGATTAGAAAAAAACATCAGAAAAAATGAGTTTGATGTTCAGGCTAGTGAATATGATGTAGAACGCGTAAAAGATGATATATCATTGCAAATCGCACAACAATATCTTTCGATCTTATTGAACCGCGAAGTTACCAAAATCTCTAAGGATGCATTAGAAAATGCTGAGAAATTGTATCAGAGAGCCAAAATCACCACTGATGTTGGCACGACTGCTCAAACCATTTTAGCAGAAGCCGAATCAGCCTTAGCCAGAGAACAGCAGAATGTAAAAACTGCCGAAATTAATACAGAAAGAAGTTTGTTCAATTTAGCAATGTTGCTGCAACTTCCGGATTACAAAAACTTTGATATTCAAAATGTTGATATTGATAATAAAATCGATGCACCGTTATACACCGCAGATCAGATCATCGATAAAGCTTTTGAAAATCAGCCTCAAATAAAAGCAGCAGAAATTAGAATAAAAGCAGCCGAAGCCCAAACTGAAATTACTGAAACTGCTTTCTGGCCCACCGTTTCTGCAAATGCAGGAGTCGGATCTTCATACTTTAATCTTTTTGACGTAGGTACAGACCTTAATGGAAATAAAATTAAACAGACTCGTTTTTTTAGACAATACAAAGATAACTTCGTTCAACAAATAGGACTTTCAGCAAACATTCCAATTTTTAACAAAGGAATTACGAGATTAAATGTTGAGCAATCTAAAATTAATGAAGATATCTCACGAACTTCTTTACTGATCCAGAAGCAAGAAGTTTTGCAAAATGTACAGAAAGCACAGTTTGATGCAGAAAGTAATTACGAAGCATTTTTGGCCGCTTCACAAGTAGAAAAGAGTTCTAAACTCGCCCTGGATTTTGCGGAAAAAAGTTACAACGCAGGACGAACTACGATCTACGATTTAAATTTCGCCTTGAACAATTACGCTAATGCGCAAGGCAGTGTCGCTCAGGCGAAGTATAACTACCTTTTTAGTTTGAAACTGTTAAATTTCTACGCGGGAATTCCACTATCTTTATAAGCAAGTTCAAAGACTTTTCCTTTCAGAAATTTAATTTCAACTACGTAGTAATCAATGTCGATTTCGGTTTTAGAAAAATATTTACCAGACCAAAGTTTACCTCATCTCAAAAAATGGTTTGGCAATCATTCCATCCATATTAAAATTACCAAAGGTCGAAATTCTAAGTTAGGAGATTATCGAAAGATGCCGGACAAATCCCATCAAATAACGATTAATTCTACGCTACAACCACAACTGTTTTTCTTTGTACTGACACATGAATTGGCTCACTTATTAGCATTTGAAAACTTTGGAAATAGAATTTCACCTCACGGCGCAGAATGGAAAACCACTTTTAGCAAAATGTTGTTAGAAAGTATTTCTGTTTTTGAAGACGATTTAAAACCGATTATTTTAAACTTCAGTAAATCGCCCAAAGCCGACTTTATGTCGAGTCCAGATTTAGTAAGATATTTTCATATTGAGAGTTACGAAGATGAAAGTTCTTACATCGAAGACCTGGAAATCAATGATCAATTCATTTATCGAAAGCAGCAGTATATCATCCAAGAAAAACGGAAAAAGAACTATCTTTGCAAACAACTAATAACTGATAAAAAATACATCTTTAAACCTCTGGCAAGAGTAGAAAAATTAAGTTAAATATGTCACAATCAAATAATTACTGCGTCATTATGGCAGGAGGAGTCGGAAGTAGATTTTGGCCATTGAGCACCCAAAAACATCCAAAGCAGTTTCAGGATATTTTAGGAACGGGCAGCACAATGATTCAACAAACGTATGAAAGAATCCGAAAACTTTTACCCGCAGAAAATATTTACGTAATTACCAATAAAGAATATATTTCACTTACAGAAGAGCAACTTCCGGAATTACTGGCTGATAATATCGTGGGCGAACCGATGATGAAAAACACGTCGGCTTGTAATATCTATATGGCAAATAAAATTGCCCATAAAAATCCCTCGGCGAACATTATTGTTCTCCCTGCTGATCATTTAATTTTAAAGGAAGAAACCTTTTTAAGTAAGGTGGATTTAGCTTTTAATTTAGCAGCGGAAAATGATTATCTTATTACGTTAGGAATTACGCCAACCCGTCCTGATACTGGTTACGGCTATATTCAGTTTGTAGAACAAGAGGATTCTGAGTTTTACAAAGTGAAAACTTTTACGGAAAAACCAGATTTAGAAATTGCAAAAACATTTTTAGAAAGTGGTGATTTTTTATGGAATGCGGGAATATTTGTGTGGAATGTGAAATCTATTCTTTCTGCTTTTAAGGATTATCTACCAGAAATGTCGCATAATTTTGAAAGTTGTGAGTACAATACTTCGAATGAAGAGCAGTGCATTAGTTTAATTTATCCGCAAGTCAATAAAATTTCTATCGATAATGGAATTTTAGAAAAAGCGCAAAATGTATATGTAATCCCTGCTGATTTAGGTTGGAGCGATTTAGGAACATGGAATTCGATTTATGAAAATGCAGAAAAAGATCAAAATGATAATTCTTTTAAATCACGCCAATTGCTAACGTATCGAGCTAAAGGCAACTTGATTAAGTTAGAAAATCAAAATAAAGCCGTAGTCATTGATGGTCTCGAAAATTATATTATTGTAGATACTGACAAAGCTCTTTTAATTTGTCCGCGAGAAAATGACCAATTCATCAAAGATTATGTGCAAGATTTGAAAACTTTAAAAAAAGGAGAATACTTTCTTTAAGTTTAAATTTAGATACAAAAACCCAAATCCTTTCATTTATTTGAAGGGATTTATGTTTATACTAAATCGATAATTTTTTGAATGTTGATTTCTTCTAAACACGCCCAATCTCCGCGATAGCACTCTTTATCACCAAATACGGAACAAGGCCGGCAAGTTAAATCCTTTACTTGTACGATATTAAGTTCACTTTGCCCATAGCCTAGAAAACCAGCGTACGGGTGCGTATTGCCCCATATGGAAATGCAGCGTGTACCGACCAAACTGGCTAAATGCATATTCGCAGAATCCATGGAAATCATAGTTTGTAATTCTGAAATTTTTTGCAATTCTTCTTTTAAAGTTAATTTTCCGGCTAGATTTTCGGTATTAGGAATTTGCTGTTGCCAGTTGTTTAAAGTTTGTACCTCATCTTTTCCTCCACCAAAAAAGTAAATTTTATGGGTTCTAGCCAAGATCTTTACAACTTCAAAGGTTTTTTCTAAAGGCAACATCTTTCCTTTGTGTTGTGCAAAAGGCGCGATTCCAATTCCTTCTTTTTTAATTAAAGGATTCGGAATATATTGATGAGAAAGTTTGAGAGGAAAATTCATGGCTCGAAAAACATCCGCATAACGCTCACTTGTAGGTTTTAATTGCGTCTTATTTAAATTCCAGATAACGGTAAGGACTTCTTTTTCTTCTTTTCCTTTGTTGATTTTGAAGACTTTGAATCCGCTCTTTCGAAAAAAGAGATCAAGTGTTTTGGTCCTAATAACGTCGTGTAAATCGGCGATATAATCAGGTTGAATTTCTTTTAATAACAGTTTTCCTAATTTTCTTAAGCCAAAAATGCCTTTGAAATCATCGACATTAATTCCTTTAAATATTAGATTAGGAATTCCTTCAAATAGATCTTTGAAATTATTCCGAGAAACCATTACGATCTCTACGTTAGGGTTTTGTTGTAAGAATTCCCTGAAAACGGGCACGGTCATGGCGACATCACCAAAAGCAGAGAAGCGATATGCTAAAATTCTGGTCACGACTTTAATTGAAAGGCAACCGCGTAAAATTTAATTTGTTTGGTCATGGCCATCAAGCCATTCGCTCTAGATGGAGACAAAAATTCTTGCAAACCAATTTCTTCAATAAATTTAAAATCAGAATCTAAAATCTCTTGCGTAGTATGTCCACTGTAGATTGAAACTAAAAGTGAAATAATTCCTTTAGGTAAAATCCCATCAGAATCTGCATTGAAAAATAGTTTCCCGTCGTGGAAGTCGGCATCAATCCAAACTTTAGATTGACAACCTTTAATAGTATTATCGTCCGTTTTCTTTTCTTCCGGAAGTCCTTTTAATTCTTTTCCAAGGTCAATAATGTACTCGTACTTCTGCTCCCAATCTTCTAGAAAATCAAATGATTCTACGGTTTCCTGCTGTTTTTCTTTGATCGTCATCGTTCTATTCAATTTGTACAAAGATAATAAATTCGGTTTTAGAAATTTTCGTCGGTTACTTTTTTAAACAAGTCCAGTAATTTGACTTCTTCATTTTCCCAACAGAGTTCTTCTGCTGCTTTTTCTAATTCGATTTGATAAAACTGGCGGCCATTTTTTAAAACAATATTAATTTTTTCGGCCAGATTCTTCGAATCATGATTTTCTACAATTTCACCAACCTTAAACTGCTTATAGATACGCATCATTTCAGGAAAATTAATTAATACTAAAGGAACTCTCGCTTGGATATAATCCGAAACTTTATTTGGCAATGAATATAAATAACTAACGCCATCATTTTCTTCTATACTCAAACCGACATCTGCTGTCTTCGTCAATTTTCGCAATTCGGTTGGAACCAATTTTCCTACAAACTGCACTTTATGTTCTAATTTTTCTTTTTTCACCAGGCGCTCGTATTCCTGTCTCTTTGGCCCGTCGCCCGCGATTTTAAATATAACATTATCCAAAAAATGCATTGCTAATATCGCCTGGGAGATTCCTCTCGATTGATTAATGACTCCTTGATACAAAAGAATCTTAGGATTGTTGATTGGTATTACAATATCTTCAGTGATTTTCCGTGGAATATTTCGGATAACAATAGGCTGTACGCTATATTGATCATTGAACCACTCGGCATAACTGAAACTTTCCGTCATCATATATTTGACATCAGGCAAAAGTTTTCTTTCTAAAAAGCGCCATATTTTTTGAGTAAACCTTCCTTGAATTGCGGGCATTTCCGTAAAAATTTCATGGCTATCAAAGACTAAAGGAATCTTTAATTGTTTTGAAACTAAAACATTAGGTAACAACGCATCTAAATCGTTTGCTAATAAAATGGTGTTCTTATCTGCCGCTCTTTTGAGTTCGAAATACAATTTCCAATTAAATTCTGGATAAGCAGTTTTTAAACTTTTTGAACGCTGCTTAATACGACTGAACGGATATGGTCTTTCCATTCTCTCCGATCCACCCCAATCGGTTCCGATCAACTCAATTTCGTAGCCATTAGAATGTAAAGTTGCACAGACTTTTTCTATTCGCTGATCAGTGTAAAGATTGCTGAAGGCAGAAACGAGTACTTTCATTGGTCAGATTTATTTTTTATAAGCAAATGATAAGCTTGAATGAAACAAAGAATGCCGTTTGGAATAATTATTGGCCAAAGAAAATTATTATAAATACCATATAGTACAAATAGAGCGCAGCCGATAAGATTAATAATTCTAATTCGTTTAATGTCTTTAAGTGCAAAACTTAAGACGACAAAAAAAGAGGCAGCGTACCCAATATAGTTTGTAATTTCAGGGGTCATTATATACTTTTTAGGTAAACAAACGTAGTCATTTTCAGGGAAATACGGAAATATTTACTGCCATATAGTCCTGAATTATTATTGGTAAAGAATTTGTAACTTTAATAGAGAATCCACGGATTTATATATATCTTTAATTAAACGACGAGAAACAACAATATGGATAGTCAATTTTCAAATGGTTTGGACCAAGTTTTCAAACATAGTAAAAACGAAGCAAGGCGCTTGCACAGTGAGTTTCTGAATACTGAGCATTTCTTACTAGGAATGATTAAAACAGAAAATTCCGCCAAGGAAATCATGAATACTTTGGGAGCCGATTTAACCCAAATAAAAAGAAAAATCGAAACAATGTCGGTGGCCAGTTTAAATCCTTTTTCTGTAGAAAGTGATAAAATATCTTTTACGAAAATGGCTGACCAGGCGATCAAGAGATCAGAATTAGAATGCAGACAATATCAAAGTTCAGAAGTTAATACCGTTCACCTTCTTCTTGGGATTCTTTATAAATCTGAAGATCCTTCAACAAGTATTTTAAGTTCCTACGATATTGATTATGAAGGAGTAAGCAAAGAATATCAGAAGATGCTGAAGAACTCTGGACAAGATCCAAAGATGAGCGCCTATGATGATGACGAAGAACGTGAAGACTTCGGACAAATGAGAAAACCAACCGGAAATATCGGTACAGGAAAAAGCAAGACCCCAACTTTAGATAATTTTGGACGTGATTTAACGACCCTAGCACGAGAAGGAAAATTAGATCCTGTTATTGGCCGCGAAAAAGAAATTGAAAGAGTTTCTCAAATTTTATCGAGAAGAAAAAAGAACAATCCGCTGTTAATTGGTGAACCTGGAGTTGGTAAATCTGCGATTGCGGAAGGACTGGCTTTAAGAATTCAACAGAAAAAAGTATCGCGTGTATTGTATGGGAAAAGAGTAATCACACTCGATCTAGCGAGTTTAGTTGCGGGTACGAAATACCGTGGTCAGTTTGAAGAGCGAATGAAAGCCATCATGACGGAACTAGAAAAGAACCGTGATGTGATTTTATTCATCGATGAATTACATACGATCGTTGGTGCCGGAAGTTCCACCGGAAGTTTAGATGCTTCTAATATGTTTAAACCAGCGTTAGCGCGAGGTGAAATTCAATGTATTGGCGCAACTACTTTAGATGAGTACAGACAGTATATTGAGAAAGATGGAGCGCTCGAAAGACGTTTCCAAAAAGTAATGGTAGAACCTACCACTGTGGAGGAAACCGTTCAGATCTTAAATCAAATTAAAGACAAATACGAAGATCACCACAACGTAACATATACCGATGATGCTATTTTAGCTTGTGTAAATTTAACAGCGAGATATATTACCGACCGTTTTTTACCAGATAAAGCGATTGATGCGATGGATGAAGCAGGTTCTAGAGTGTATATTAAAAACATGAAAGTTCCGACTGCGATCATTGATTATGAAAAAAACATCGAAGAAATCAAGGAAAATAAACAACAAGCGGTTAAGAAGCAAGATTACCTTGAAGCCCGTAAATTAAAAGATGAGGAAGAGCGTTTGCAAATTGAATTAAATTTGGCGCAAGAGGCTTGGAATAAAGATGTAAAAGAGAAAAAAGAAGTAGTAAGCGAGGAAAGTGTTGCAGAAGTAGTTTCCATGATGAGCGGTATTCCGGTGACGAAAGTTGGAAAAAATGAATTGGACAAACTTTCACAAATGGATGCTTTATTGAATGGTAAAGTGATCGGACAACCAGACGCAGTAAAAAAAGTGGTGAAAGCCATTCAAAGAAACCGAGCAGGATTAAAAGATCCAAATCGACCGATCGGAACATTTATATTCTTAGGTACCACTGGAGTTGGTAAAACGGAGTTGGCCAAAGTAATGGCGCGTGAACTTTTTGATTCAGACGAAGCACTGATCAGAATTGACATGAGTGAATACATGGAGAAATTTGCAGTTTCTAGATTAGTTGGTGCGCCTCCGGGATATGTAGGTTATGAAGAAGGTGGGCAATTAACGGAAGCCGTTCGAAGAAAACCATACGCCGTAATCCTTTTAGATGAAATTGAAAAAGCGCATCCAGATGTATTTAACATCTTATTGCAAATTTTAGATGAAGGTTTTGTTACTGATTCATTAGGTCGAAAAATTGACTTTAGAAATACGATCATTATCTTGACTTCTAATATTGGAACCAGAGATTTAAAAGATTTCGGTGATGGAGTTGGGTTCGGAACGACTGCCAAAAAATCTAATACGGATGCGAGAGCAAGAAGCACCATTGAAAATGCGTTGAAAAAAGCCTTCGCGCCAGAATTCCTGAACAGGATTGATGATATTGTGATCTTCAACAATTTAGAAAAAGAAGATATTTCGAAAATCATCGATTTAGAATTAGCGAAACTGTACGCACGATTAGAAAAGTTGAACTACAAAGTGGACTTAACCGACGAAGCGAAAGAATTTATCGCAGAAAAAGGTTGGGACAAAGATTTTGGAGCGAGACCATTGAAACGCGCAATCCAGAAATACATCGAAGATCTGTTAGCGGAAATGCTCGTCAATAAATTATTGACGGAAGGTGGAACAGTTACTTTAAAAGTAAATGAAGCGAAAGATGGTTTAGAAGGAAAACCCACGAAAAAGAAAGCGAGCGTAAAATAAATTACACCCATTATTATAAAGAAAACCGTCTCGTTATTAATAACGAGACGGTCTTTTATTTTATTTGAAGTAAAGAACCTTTTACTTTATTTCGATACATCCTACTCTACCACCAGCATTTCCGGTCGGTTGCGACTTGAAATCATCTTTGTCTGCGTGAATAATAATTGACTTTCCGATGATATTTTTGCTTTCATCTGAGCAACCCATACACCATTTATCTGTGTTGAACATCAGTCTGGCTGTTCCACTTTTATCTGCGTTTAAATTTCCAATATCGCCCATATGAAATTCACCTTGATCCCATTTCCCATGCTTCTCAGCCGTAGGATTCCAGTGTCCGCCAGCAGAACTTCCATCAGCAGCAGAACAATCTCCGTTTTCATGAATATGCACAGCATGAATTCCAGGAGTCAATTTGTAAACGTTGAGATCCATAGAAACGTTTTTACCTTTTTGCACAAAGTTTGCCGTTCCCTGAGTCATGGTTCCACTTTTTCCTTTAATGACATAAGATTTTGACGTAGTACAAGATACAGCGAAAAGAGCACTGCACACTAACATTGATAATTTTGCGATTTTCATAATAGTTATTTTTGGTTAGAAATAAGATATGGTTAAAGGTATAGAATCTGAAATTTAGAATATGATTCAGTTCACGATTTAAACCACTCCATTAATTTATTTTCAGCAAAAGACGTTCCGCGTTATATTTACTATATAAGTATTACTCGATTTTTTGATGTTAAGACCTTAATTCCATTTCAAAAGAAATTTTAAAAATATGGGGAATTATGGATTTATTTTAAATACTACAATCCGAACACAACGCCAACACTTGGTATAAATCCGCTATCGAAAACTGACTGATCTTTCTTATATAATACATTATACATTCCACCGATCTGCATATAGGCGCGATCACCAATTCTTTGCATATAACCACCTCCTACATAAAGTGCAGCTTCATTCCCAGAATATTTTAAGTTATTTATTTTATTTTTCTGATTAAAGAAGTACTCTTGAAACATTCCGCTTAGATAAAAATTTCGGGCAATATAATAATTGACAAACGGTCCGACGCCAACCGTAGTCGCCGAATAATATTTTGAATTAGACCACGTGAAATTACCGGCTATACCTGTTTCTAAATTTTCGGTGAGTTTGTAACCAACTCTTGGCGAAAGATAAATGGATGTTCCGCCGTCGTTTCCGCCGAAAGATCCACCTAACCCAGCAGAACCACCAAAGGTCCAGTTAGAATTTTCTCCGCCAACATTCGTTGACGTGCCGATTTGGGCATTTAAATTAAATGATAAACTGACTATAAAAAGAAGAAGAATTTTTTTCATCGTTGTTTTATTAGATTCAAAATTAAGTCTTTTTTTGAAATCGAAAATTTCAATAACAAGATTAGTACTTTTTTGAAATTGGTTTAAATTATTTTTAAGAAAACAAACTGAAGTTATAGCCGCGATGGAAGCGGCATCCTTTATTTTTTCTTTAAGAAAAATAAAGACCTGCCTGCCGGCAGGCAGGAAAAGCGGACAGCGGGACGAGTCTTTGCAAGAATCGATGGCTTGTTGCTCCTTTAGAATTTTGTATTAAATATCGTAAATTTGCATAATGTTTTGAACGGTATTTTAATGTTCATTAAACAGTATTGATATGAAAATTGTAGTAGGACTTTCTGGAGGTGTTGATTCGAGTGTTGCAGCGTATTTGTTGCAAAAGCAAGGTCATGAAGTGGTGGCACTTTTTATGCGAAATTGGAATGATGCATCGGTGACTTTAGAGGATGAATGTCCGTGGATTGAGGATAGTAATGATGCTTTGATGGTTGCGCAAAAGCTAGGAATTCCATTCCAAGTTATTGACATGAGCGAATTGTACAAAGAGAAGATCGTAGATTATATGTTCGACGAATATAAAAATGGACGAACGCCCAATCCAGATGTTTTATGTAACCGAGAAGTGAAGTTCGATGTATTTATGAAAACAGCCTTATCACTTGGTGCTGAGAAAGTTGCAACGGGACATTACGCTCGTGTGAATTCTACTTTTGATGAAAACGGAACGGAACTATTCCATCTTTTAGCCGGACAAGATAATAACAAAGATCAGTCGTATTTCTTGTGTCAATTGAATCAAGATCAATTGTCGAAATCACTATTCCCGATTGGTGAATTAACTAAACCCGAAGTTCGCGAAATCGCCCGAGAAATGGAATTGGTAACCGCAGATAAGAAAGATTCGCAAGGTTTATGCTTTATCGGGAAAGTAAGTTTGCCGACTTTTCTACAACAACAGTTGGAACCTAAAGAAGGTGAAATTGTAGAGATTTTTAAAGATTATAAATCGTTTCACCAAGAAACACCGGAATTCTCTTCAAAATTAGAAAAATTACAATTTTTATCGAAGAAAATTAAATACGAAAAATCAGACGGAAAAGTAATTGGCAAACACCAGGGCGCGCATTATTTTACCATTGGACAAAGTAAAGGATTGGGAATTGGTGGACATGTAGAATCTTGTTTCATCGTTTCACGAGACATGGAACATAATACTGTTTTCGTAGGTGAAGGAAAATATTTCCCAGGACTTTTTCGAAGTGCTTTGAAAATCGAAAATTCAGAAGTTCATTGGGTTCGGGAAGATCTTCGTTTACAAAACGGCGAATCGATGAAAGTAAAAGCCAGAATCCGATATCGACAAACTTTGGAAGAAGCAACGCTTTACCCGTTCGCAGAAGGTTTTTATATTGAATTTGAAAATCCACAATCTGCCATCGCAGAAGGACAGTTTGCTGCTTGGTATTTGAAGGATGAATTGGTGGGTAGTGGCGTGATTGCTTAAAATCCTGATTTTTAATAAATAATATAATTCCTCTTGATTTTTCAAGAGGAATTTTTGGTATTTTAGCAATAAGATAATTTGTCAATACTATGTAAACTACACTGCTAGATTTCGGTATTATATAAGTTTGATAAATAAATGTGCTAAAAGTAATTACTTAGCAGACATTGGTTCTTACAACAATAATATTACTTTTGCAAAGTGAGCGTTAGAATTGAAAATATAAAAAGGGAAATCATTGAATGGGCTATTATCAGAAATGGTAATAGCTTGGAAGAGTTTTATGTTCAAAATCCTAACGTTAAAATGTGGATTGACGGCGAAAAAAAACCAACAGTGAAGCAGCTCGAAGACTTTACTCATAAAGTGCATGTTCCTTTTGGTTATATGTTCTTACAGAATCCACCGGAAGAAATACTTCCAATTCCTTTTTTCAGAAGTGGTAATATTAGAAGTACAAATGTTAGTCTTAATGTCTTTAACACAGTTCAGATTATTCAAGAGAGACAAAATTGGCTAACTGAATATTTAGATGAATTAGAGTTTGAAGACTTAGAGTTTGTTGGGAAGTATAGTGTCGATAGTAATTATTTAGAAATAGTCAATGATATCAGAAAAGTTTTAAAACTTGATATTGATTGGGCTAATAAACAAACCAATTGGGAACAAGCTTTAAATTATTTAACTAATCTGTAATCTTCCCCTCTTTAGGCACACTCAAAAGTAGAGTTTTTTGTTAATATTTTATTGTTGTCGTTGTTGAAATTTTGTTGGAATGTGGGAAACTCATTTGCGTTATTTTGATTGAGTTTTCCATATTTCAATAAAA
>JBBSRZ010000074.1:0-12379 GCA_038242555.1 Flavobacteriales bacterium
TATTAACACTCTTGACCAACGGTGAAGAATGTGGTTTGCTGCCGGTAAATGTTTCTGAAAAAGTTTCGATGCCGATATTCGCATCGATTCTATTTCCGTGAAAAGTGAGCGGTGTAATATTCACACTAATTGGAGTTATTTTTAACCAAGTATTATATTCTTCAGATATTTGAAATGGCTCCGAAAACTGATTCCAAGCCAGCACGGCATATTGTTGAAAGTTTAATTGCTTTACCATTAATTCATCAATTGTTTTAGAAAAATCCGTTTGTTGTTTTTTTAAACTAGCTTCTACCAAACTGGTGATTGGAACTTTTACCCGACCGTAATCCAGGACGGGTTTTACAGTCCATTTAAAACCGAGCGGCGACGTTTTCGTAACCATCTTCCAATTATTATTGAAGGTTAACTGCATGTTAAAGAACATCACCGTTTCAAAAGTAGTGTTTTGATAATTGTAAAAACCCAGTGTTCCGATCCCTTTTTCTGCCCATATTTTTAAAGGAACCTCAACTAGAAGATTTTGTTTTGTTCCGCCAACCAGCCGAATCGGTCGGGTTTTCCAAACTTTTACTTTGAACTGATCATTGTTATTATCGGTGTACGAATTATCTTCAAAAATTAAGGTGGGCACTGAGGAATTAATCAAATTAGAAATCTCTGCCAGAGGAATTTTCACCGGCATTGTTATCGAAGATTTAATTTTAGGAAAATTATACAACGGGACCGTTGATAGTTCGCCGTTTTGCTGCGAAAATAAGTTCAGACCTAGAAGTAAAGTAAGAAGCGAAATTAAATTGTTCATGCGGAATTTCTTTCTGTCGCAAATTTGCGTAAATTTTCAAGAAGTGCGGAAATAAAGTTATAACTGGTTTAATTAGATAACGCAATCATTAGCATTAATTCTTTAAATCAACTTCAGCGAACTAAATTATTTGGTTTCCGTAACTTTATACCTATGAAAAATCTAGAAATTTCTGTCCTCGATCTAGCGACAGTAAAACAAAATAAAGCCATTCACGATACTTTTAATGATAGTTTAGAATTAGCAAGAACTGCAGAAGACCTTGGTTATAAAAGATTTTGGCTAGCCGAACATCACAATATGGCAAGTATTGCAAGTTCCGCAACATCGGTCTTAATCGGATTTATCGCTAATGGCACTAAAACAATCAGAGTTGGATCCGGCGGAATTATGTTGCCTAATCATAGCTCTTTGGTTATTGCAGAGCAATTTGGAACTTTAGAAAGTTTATTTCCGGGCAGAATTGATTTAGGTGTTGGAAGAGCACCAGGCACCGATGGCTTGACCGCCAAAGCTTTAGGTAGAAATCCGATGAATATCAACCAGCATTTTCCCCAGCAAATTCGAGATCTGCAAAAATATTTCTCTAAGGAAAATTCTGATAGTTTAGTTCGCGCTATTCCGGGCGAAGGTTGTGATATTCCCATTTATGTTTTGGGTTCAAGTACTGATAGTGCTTGGCTGGCCGCAAAAAATGGTTTACCCTATGCATTTGCAGGACATTTCGCACCACAAATGATGGAAACCGCTTTTGAAATTTATCATCAAAATTATCAACCGAGTAAAGAATTTCCAAAACCTTATATAATTGCCTGTGTTAATGGAATTGCGGCTGAAACTGATGCAGAAGCCAAAAAACTTGCTACCACTCTTTATCAAGCGTTCGTTAATCTAATTCGAAATGATAGAAAACCCTATGCGCCACCAGTAGATGATATGGATAAAATCTGGAATCCAATGGAAAAAGCGCACGTGCAAAATATGTTGCAATACAGTTTTATTGGAAGTCAAGAAACAATTACTAAACAAATAAAGGAATTTCAAAAACGATTTAGAGTTGATGAATTAATGATCAGCACTCACATTTACGAGCAAGAGGCCCGTTTAAAATCTTACGAAATTATAAGAAACTCCGTCAATACTTATAAACAAGTCGTTCAAAATTAATAAGAAGATAATTATTGATTTGAGGATTTACTTTATTTATGGTTGATAATTCTTTTAAAAAACCAGTCCATCAGCGCTGTACAAATTAGAATTGTTGATTGCAGTAAATCTCAGTATCTTTGCAAAAATCTAAAAGTAACATGTCAGATATTCAACTTAATACGATTCCTGAAGCGATTGAGGATCTTAAAAACGGAAAGGTAATTATCGTTGTAGATGACGAAAACCGTGAAAATGAAGGAGATTTTCTTTCAGCCGCAGAATTAACCACGCCAGAAATTATCAATTTTATGACGATCCACGGTAGAGGTTTGATCTGTACACCACTTCCTGAAAAACGTTGTGACGAATTGGGTCTAGATATTATGGTAACAAGAAGCAGCGATCCAAAAGAAACCGCTTTTACTGTCTCAGTTGATTTATTAGGAGAAGGTGTTTCAACCGGAATTTCAGCGAGTGATCGAAGCAAAACCATTTTAGCTTTAATGGATGAGAAAACAAAACCGGCAGATTTTATGCGTCCGGGACATATTTTCCCATTACGTGCTAAGAAAGGTGGCGTTTTAAAAAGAGCCGGACATACCGAAGCAGCCATCGACTTAACTAAATTAGCAGGTTTGCAAGAAGGTGGCGTGATCTGCGAAATTATGAACGATGACGGTTCTATGGCGCGCTTGCCCGAACTTTATGAACTATCAAAAAAGCACAATTTAAAACTAATTTCAATTGAAGATTTAATTCAATATCAATTAAGAAAAGGAGATTTAATTGAGCGTTTAGAGGAAAGAAAAGTAAAAACGTTTTACGGCGAATTCGACTTTTTCGCTTTTAAAGAAACCAGTACGGATCAAATTCACTTTGCTTTAACGAAAGGAAAATGGGCAGAAAATGAACCGATTTTAGTTCGTGTTCAAGCGTCCAATTCTTATTTTGATGTTTTGAGCAGATTAACGACAGGCGAAAAACCTTTGCTGGAAAAAGTGACATCGATGATCAATCAGGAAAGAAAAGGAGCGATTATTTTCATTAATAATGTTTCGAATTCTGAAAACACAATGCGTAAACTGCAGCAGTTTTTGGATTTCCAAGATGGTCAGGAAAAACGTCCGACATTGTCCTCGAATTTCCGTGATTACGGAATTGGGACTCAGATATTAAAAAATTTAGGAATCAGTAAGTTTAGAGTAATTTCTCAGCATAAAGACCTAAAACCTTTGGTTGGTGGTTATGATGTAGAAGTAACAGAGATGGTTGAGTTGTAAAAGAAATACTGGAATATTTCAGAAAGAATTTTATTTACGTCTGAAATTCCACGGCGCGATAGGATTTTTATCTGACCAAAGCCCAACTCTCTTTTTCTTTGCGATCGTTTCTAACTGCGCATATTCGGCATTGGTAGAATATTTTTTATAATGCCAAGCCAAGCCTGCTTTTAACATTTCTTTGTTAAGGCAGGTTTTTTCGTTGGTATATATTTCTGCAATCATTCTTCCTCTTCCGTCCGAATTTCCTTTTTTACCTTTACTCACTAAAGTAACGGTTTTTCCAAAAGCCAAATCAGAAAGTTTTTGTTTAGAAACCGTACCGAAGGCTTGTTTCTTTTCGGGTGCATCGATATGTTCAAGTCGAATAACGATCGGTAGTTGATAATATAAGACTTCAACCGTATCGCCATCTTTCACACCGATCACTTTTACTTTAAGCATTAATTGCGCAATTTGTGAATCTGTTTGAGCCGACGCAGGTAAGATTTGATTTCCGAAGAAGAAAAACAGTAATATTAAGAGCAATTTTTTCATGACTGGATAAAATATTATTTGAAAGTTCGGAAGTTAACAATTTCTTTTAAGTGAAAGTTGCCCGAAAGGTAATTAGTTATTAATTCTGTGGTTCGCATTAAACATTTCCTAAAGAAGAACGGCTAAATCATTTCTGTTGATATCCATGATACAAATGTTTAAACTGCATGTAATTTCTTTTCTTCGTGTTTGTTTGTATCTAAAGTCTTCTTGAAATCATCGAGCACGGTTTGATAATAACTAAAGTATGTCTCGCCAATCAAAGTTTTCAATTTTGAAATAATAGGTTCTGTTTGATTGTAAACAGTCTGATTGAGTTGTGTAAAGTAGTAGATGATTGAATAGTATTTTTTCCAGCCGATACCTAAATTATCCAAATTAACTCTATCAAAGTATTCTGCGCTTTTCTGATCATTACCTAGTTTTTGGTAAGCGGCAGCGCACAAAATATTCCAGACTTGCTCGTGGGTTTCTTTTCGCTCAGCAGGAATAAAACTTTGGTCATTACTTTTCTGACACGTATTATTGTCCAGCAAAAATTTGATGGCTTTGATTCTATTGGTGAAAATTAAAGATTCTAAAACGGTATATTCAAAACTGCAGACAGAGTGTTCTGAGCCATGTATGTATTGTAATCTTGTCTTTTTCATTTCGGCAAAATACTTTCTAAAAAGATATTCATTACCGGTGAAATCTGCATACAGTAATTGAACACCGTATTTTAAACCCGCCGGGATTACGTGAACTTCATCCGTCAATTCTGTTTCTTTAACTCTTCTAAAATAAAGTTCCATTAACTCTAAATTTTGATGAAGAAAGGCGCTTTGGAAAAGAAATCCATAGGCGAAAATTTTCGCTTCGTTGCTGGTGTTGTATTTTAAATAGGCCTGAAAATATTCTGAATATACGGTGCAGATCAAATCTCGCGAAGGATGATTTTCGATAAAATACTTTCGAGCCATCGGAAATGACATTAAACGATGATGCGTGCTGACCAAAAGTTCTGGTGACTCGGCAATCTGCTTCGACAATTGTTCACTTTTCCGCCAATAACTTTCATCATTGTTATCTGTATTTGCAAAGAATAGTTCGAGTTCTGTTGTGCTATAAGAATGACTAAAGTCTTTAAAATCCAGAAACCCGCAGAATTTAGATAGAAGATCCAGCGTAAATTTACTAGATGCTGACGCAGATTTAATCAATCCAAAAAAGCGACGCAGCGTTTGTGAACTAATATTTGTATTACATTTTTGTGAAATTAGATTGGCCAAGACCTCACAATCTGTCGCGGTCGTAATATGTTTACCAAACATCTGCTTCACGTTTTTTTGCAGATGTGTTACAATAATAAGTTCTTTAATCATGGATTTAGATTGTCATCAAATATAAGTACAAAAAAGAAATATAATTGTACAAACTTGTACAGATGTTGTTGTGGCATTTATGCCTAAATTTACGCCTAACACAAATGATGAAGAAAAATCTACTCTCGGATTGATTTAGACATTTTAGTCTTAAAGAGAGTAGATTTATGAAGGAAAAAAGTCGTAGAAAATTTTGAAAGAATTTCTTTAAATAAAAATTGCCTCAATTATTACTGAGGCAATTTTCTTTTTATGATAAGAAGATCTTAGACTTGAACGTTATTCTGTCCTCAAACAAAGAGCGCAATTTTTTTAGAGAATTTCCTTTCAGTTTTTATAAGATTTCATCATATTTAAAGGAAAAATCTTTGCAAGCACTTAATTCATTCTATTACCGATTTCCTTTGGCGCGGTTGTGCGTTTTACAAAGCATCTGACAGTTTTTAGGATCGGTTGCGCCGCCCTTGCTCCACGCGGTTACGTGATCGGCATCCATCTCCGCGATTTTATACGTTTTAGTTTTGTTGGCATCGGGACCGATCGCACATAACGGACAGTTAGAATATTTATGTTCGATAGCCGGAATGGTTTGTTGGGCATAAACCAATTTTTTGGTGGCTTCATCAAAAACGCGAACTTCTAATAATTTGGTGTCTACAGAACCGCCAAGCACGTATTCGAAAATTCCCTTTCGGGTTTTGATATAAGGATCTGCGTAGAGTTTCCGCACCTCTGCAGAAACTGCTTTCGGATCGTAAGGTTGTTTGCGATACGTTTCATATAATCTCCCCCATTCTAAGCCGCGCATTTCGGTTTCCACATCAGAAAATACGGTAGAAACCCAGTCGATCACGCTCGTAAAATAATTTTTGAGTTCGGTGATGTTGGTGTCAAAACGATGGCGACTCATATAATCGTCGATGTTTCCTTTGCTTACCCAATCCAAAGCGCGTTCGAGAAACTCCTGTCTGTTAGCTGAGCCAGAAATATAGGCACTCCACTTTTGAATATTGGCATTTTGACTATTGCTGAATTCTTCTTTGCCCAAAGTCACAAATGGTCCCGAGTAGATCGCATTGTTTATTTCTTGTTGGTTTAATGGAACACCGGCAATATTGATGGTTTTGAACCACTGTTTTATTTCCGGTTCGGTGCCTTCACAAACATAGATGAGGAGTTTGGTGGCTAATATTTTTTCTTTCAATTCTGGGGCCAGACCGCCGAAATATTGTTGCATTCCATGGTCATCTTTCACCGCAAATTTATTGGTCACATATCTGCCAAAACTGGTGATGCGCTGTTGCCCATCTAAAACTTCAAGTTGGTCATCATTAATTTTATTGAAATAAATTAAACCCAGCGGATATCCTTTGAGAATCGATTCTATTACGGCCACATCTTTTCTGCCATCTGCATAGATGTAGTTTCGTTGGTATTCTGGCTGAATGGTTAATTTGCCCGATAAGCCGAAAAGTCCTTTTCCTTCATATTCATTGTAAGTGAATCCTTCGCAGATATCTCTTACAGTGATGTCTATTCGTAAAGTTGTTTTCATTTTATTTTAAGTTTTTGTGTTTGATGAGTATTCGTTTATAAATATTAACTCCTTTTATAGTGACAGACATATTTATATCTGTTGACCAATCAGCTGGTCTTCCATAATCATAGGAACATCCAACAATTTCAAATTGTTCTGGCGAATATTTATCTAAAAAAGTAATTGGGACACCCATTAAACCATCATAATCACTAGGGATAGCATCGGTAAATGGCACTTCAATCGCATCGTAGTTATCATATTTTTGATATGCTTTACCTTTAATATTTTTATGTTTGCTGTACTTCATATTGTCTTCCATGGACATAAGTCCTAAGTCTTGATGACGCTTACCGTGATCAATATTTGTAAGCCATAAACAACTATTTGTAGCCACAATCCTATTTCCTTGTTCAGCAATTCGCGCTTCGGATCCATACAATTCATAAGATTCCGGCACAATGAAACCGGAAATCCATCTACCCATTCCAGTTCCTAACCAAGCCTTGTTTTCTTTAATTAATGGAAAAACTTCTTTGTAGGTAATGATGTTAATGTTTCCAATCATTAAAAACTGTTTATCTGCTTCAAGAATCCAGGCTAAAAATTCTCGGAACAAAGAAAATGGCGGATTGGTAATAATGATGTCGGCTTCGTTGCGAAGTTTTTTTATTTCTGCACTGTTGAAATCGCCATCTCCTTTTAAATATTGCCATTCCAAATCATCCACATCTATTTTGCCATCCCCAGATTTGTCTTTGGTAAGGGTGAATATTTTTCCATTTTTGACGGATTTATATTCATCAAATTGTGGACCGTTGACCTCGAAAAGCGTGGGTTGATAGCCGTTTTTGTAGGGTTTGCTTTCAGGTGCAAAACTGGTACTGATGAGTTTTTTCAACCCAAAGAGTTCAAAATTCTGGGCAAAAAATTTGGTAAAATTGCTCCACTCCGGATCGTCGCAGGGCATAAGTATTATTTTATCCCGAAAGACATCAGGATTATATTCCAGGTAAGCGCCAATTTCCTTTTCGATGTCGTGGTATTGGGTGTAGAACTCATCGTTCTTTGCTTTTTTTGCACTGGTGAGATTGCTGTTTGCCATAAAGTTGAGGCTGAATTTTTAGTGGTTGATAGGAACAGTTTCAAATATAAGAATTAATATTTTTGAAATTGAATTTTTGTATACCGGAAAAGATAGAACGTACTTGCTTCTAGCCGCGATGGAAGCGGCATCCTTTTTTGTCTCGTCCTCAGACGAGACAAAAAAGATAGAGCGGACAGCGGGAAAAAGCTCCTAAAAAAAGAATTTAAACGGTTGAAAAGTCAAAAAAACCACCCCGTCAAAATTCTTCAAATTTCGACACCCCTCCATAGGAGGGGAATTAATGCGATATGGTAAAAACGGCAGCAGCGGTGTTGTATAAAACTTTGTAAGAACAAAAAATCCCGACTCTTGCGAATCGGGACTATTATCTAAAAACGTTTTGCGAATTAGGCTTGAACGTTGTTTTGTCCTAAAACAAAAGGTTCAATTTCTTTGATTTCTCCGTATTGTTGCTCATAATTCGTGATGTTCTGCTGTAAGGCAGCCATTACTCTTTTCGCGTGTAAAGGAGCAAGAATTACTCTTGATCTTACATTTGCTTGTTGAACTCCTGGCATCATTTGGATGAAATCTACAACGAATTCTGACGGTGAATTATTGACCAACGCAAGGTTACAGTAAACTCCTTGAGCAACCATTTCGTTTAAATTGATATTGATGTTGTTTGGATCTTGGTTTTGATTCTGATCTTGATTCTGATTGTTGTCCATTTCTTTGAATTTAAATTTTTTTATTTTACGTTAAAAATTATAGACTACGAATATAAATTAATTAAAATTTAAATCCGTAATCTATATTTAAAATATTTAGTTGAGGTCTTCGAATTCTTTTTTAGAACCCACGATTACATTTTGGTAATCCTTAAGTCCAGTACCTGCAGGAATTCTGTGTCCTACAATTACGTTTTCTTTCAGACCGCTTAGGTAATCTACTTTTCCTGATACTGCTGCTTCGTTTAATACTTTCGTCGTTTCCTGGAAAGAGGCCGCAGACATAAATGATTTGGTTTGTAGAGCCGCTCTGGTAATACCTTGCAATACTGGCGTTGCCGTTGCAGATAATGCTTCACGAACTTCTACCAACGCTAAATCTTCACGTTTCAGTTTAGAGTTTTCATCTCTTAAATCTTTAGTCGTAATCATTTGACCAGGTTTAAATTCTTTCGAATCGCCGGCTTCCACAACTACTTTAAGACCAAACACTCTGTTGTTTTCTAATAAGAAATCACCTTTGTGTTCTAGAGCACCTTCTAAGAATTGAGTATCTCCACCATCCACGATCGAAACTTTAGTCATCATTTGACGAACAATAATTTCGAAGTGTTTGTCGTCAATTTTCACCCCTTGAAGTCTGTATACTTCTTGAATTTCATTAACCAAATATTCCTGTACGGCAGTTGGTCCTTTAATTTTCAAGATATCATCTGGGGTAGTTGAACCGTTAGAAAGTGGTGAACCTGCTCTTACGAAGTCATTCTCCTGAACCAGAATCTGGTTAGATAATTTCACTAAGTATTTAGAGATCTCTCCAGTTTTTGCTTCTACGATTAACTCACGGTTACCTCTTTTTATTTTTCCGTAAGATACAACTCCATCTATTTCTGTTACTACCGCTGGGTTTGAAGGATTTCTCGCTTCGAATAGCTCGGTAACTCTTGGTAGACCTCCTGTAATATCTCCAGATTTTGCAGATTTTCTTGGGATTTTAATCATTACTTTACCAGACTTAATTTTCTCACCATCGTTTACCATGATGTGTGCTCCTACTGGTAAGTTGTATGCTTTTTGCTCAACTCCTTTCGAATCCACAACTTTTAAGGTTGGTACAGCTTTCTTGTTTCTCGATTCAGAAATTACTTTTTCTTCGAAACCAGTCTGCTCATCAATCTCTAATGAGATTGAAACCCCTTGGATAATATCTTCATATTCAATCTTACCTGCAGATTCAGCGATGATTACCGCATTATACGGATCCCACTTACAGATCAGATCTCCTTTTTTCACTTTGTCACCTGGTTTAACAGCTAATTCAGATCCATAAGGAATGTTGGCAACCATCAATGGTGTTCTAGCAGCATTATCTGCTACCAAACGGAATTCTGTTGAACGGGAAACTACGATTTCCGCTTTTTTACCAGCTTCGTTCTCGGAGGTAACCGTTCTAATTTCGTCCATTTCTACGATACCATCACGTCTTGCAACGATGGATGGGTTTTCAGAGATATTTCCTGCAGTTCCCCCTTGGTGGAAGGTTCTCAACGTTAACTGAGTTCCTGGTTCTCCAATAGATTGTGCCGCGATAACTCCTACTGCTTCACCCATATGAATAGGTTTACCAGTTGCTAAGTTACGACCATAACAAGCTGCACAAATACCTTTTGTAGCTTCACAAGTTAGTGGTGAACGAACTTCTACGTGATCGATTCCAGATGCTTCAACCAATTTAGCTAAAGCTTCGTTGATCAACTCATCTGCTTCTACAATCACCTCATCGGTTTCTGGATCGTAAATATTATGTAAAGAAACTCTACCTAAGATTCTTTCCGAAAGTCTTTCAACAATTTCGTCATTTTTCTTAAGTGGGGTAATTTCTGTTCCTCTTAAAGTTCCACAGTCTGTTTGGGTAATAATTACATCCTGTGCAACATCTACCAATCTTCTTGTTAAGTAACCAGCATCTGCCGTTTTCAAAGCGGTATCTGCAAGACCTTTACGAGCACCGTGAGTAGAGATAAAGTATTCCAAAATAGAAAGACCTTCTTTAAAGTTCGCTACAATCGGGTTTTCGATAATTTCCGCTCCCGTAGAACCGGCTTTTTGTGGTTTTGCCATCAATCCCCTCATTCCTGAAAGCTGACGAATCTGTTCTTTGGAACCCCTTGCACCAGAATCAAGCATCATATAAACAGAGTTGAATCCACCTTGGTCGACTTTCATTCTGCTCATAATCATCTCTGTTAATCCTGCGTTGGTATTCGTCCAAACATCAATAACCTGGTTATAACGCTCTGTATCGGTAATTAATCCCATGTTATAGTTAGCCTTGATCTCATCTACTGTTTCTACAGCAGTTGCAATCATTTCTTTTTTCTCTGCAGGGATTACGATATCACCTAAACTAAATGATAGTCCTCCACGGAATGCATGAGAATAACCTAAGTCTTTCATGTCATCCAAGAATTCTACAGTCGTTGGGAAATCGGTGTCGGCCAAAATTCTACCAATTACATTTCTCAATGATTTCTTGGTTAGAAGTTCGTTAACAAATCCTACTCCTTCAGGAACGATTTGGTTGAATAATACTCTACCAGCAGTTGTTTCTACCAATCGAGTTACTAATTCTCCCTCTTCTTTTACCGGAACTCTACATCTCACTTTTGCATTCAGGGAAACTTTTCCTTCTGCATAAGCGATCTCTACTTCTTGTGCAGAATAGAAAGCCAGGCCTTCACCTAATACTTTCATGTCATCAGTAGAAGCTAATTCTTTGGTCATATAATACAGACCCAATACCATATCCTGAGAAGGTACCGTAATCGGAGAACCATTTGCAGGATTTAAGATATTTTGAGAACCTAACATTAGAAGTTGTGCTTCTAAGATCGCTTCTGGACCTAAAGGTAAATGCACCGCCATCTGGTCACCATCGAAATCCGCATTAAATGCCGTGGTACATAAGGGGTGAAGCTGAATCGCTTTTCCTTCAATTAATTTCGGCTGGAATGCTTGAATTCCTAGTCTGTGAAGCGTAGGTGCTCTGTTCAAAAGAACTGGGTGTCCTTTGATGATTCCTTCTAAGATATCATATACAACAGGTTCTTTTCTGTCGATGATTCTTTTTGCAGATTTTACTGTTTTCACAATCCCTCTTTCAATCAGTTTTCTGATGATAAACGGTTTGTAAAGTTCCGCGGCCATATCTTTAGGAATACCGCATTCGTGTAGTTTCAAGTTTGGACCTACGACGATTACAGAACGGGCAGAATAATCTACACGTTTCCCCAGTAAGTTTTGACGGAAACGACCTTGTTTACCTTTCAATGAATCAGAAAGTGATTTCAATGGTCTGTTTGATTCCGATTTTACTGCAGAAGATTTTCTAGTGTTATCGAATAATGAATCTACAGATTCCTGTAACATTCTTTTTTCATTACGAAGGATTACTTCTGGAGCTTTAATTTCCAAAAGTCTCTTCAAACGATTATTTCTAATAATTACTCTTCTGTAAAGGTCGTTTAAATCTGAAGTCGCAAAACGACCACCATCCAATGGAACCAACGGTCTCAATTCTGGTGGAATTACAGGAAGCACTCGCATGATCATCCATTCTGGACGGTTGACCATTCTTGTATTTGCTCCTCTGATCGCTTCTACAACGTTCAGTCTTTTTAATGCTTCAGTTCTTCTTTGTTTAGAAGATTCGTTGTGTGCTTTGTGACGCAAGTCGAACGATAGTGAATCTAAATCGATTCTGCTCAATAACTGCTCCACTGCTTCAGCACCCATTTTGGCGATGAATTTGTTTGGATCAGCATCATCAAGATATTGATTATCAGCAGGAAGTGTTTCCAAAACATCTAGATATTCTTCTTCCGTTAAA
>JBBSRZ010000075.1:0-11498 GCA_038242555.1 Flavobacteriales bacterium
AGAATCTTTATGGTGAATATTGTCTAAATATTGAATCATTAATTTTTATTTAACATTGATTAAAGCCTTTATTGACTACAAAAATACGGATTATTTCGGTGAATTATTTCATCAATTTTGAGTTCTAATCTTTGTAATTTGTTCATAAAAAAAACGGAGAAACATCCGCTTTTATTTATTATTCCCTTTATGTTAACACCACATAGAAATGCGCAATATTTCAACAGACTAAGTTTTAAAGTTGGGCAATGAACTTATCTTTCATTTCAACTGGAAGGAAAGAATATTCAAAAGAGTTTTTTACCAAAAGTTTAACATCTTCCATCGATAAATCTAAAGCCTCAATACAACTTAGATAATTCTGCGTCAGATAACCACCAAAATAAGCGGGATCATCAGAATTCACAGTAACCTTCAATCCTAAATCCAACATCTTTTTTAATGGATGATTGTTGATGTCGTCTACATTTCGAAGTGCGGTATTTGACAACGGACAAACGGTCAATCCTATTTTTTCTTTTACTAATCTTTGAACTAATTTCGCATCCAATAAACAATTATTTCCGTGATCAATTCTTACGACTTTTAGTAAATCTAAGGCTTCAACAATATATTCTGCTGGACCTTCTTCACCAGCGTGCGCAACTGGAATATAACCTTCTTTAATGGACGCTTCAAAAACCTTTTGAAATTTAGATGGTGGATTTCCCATTTCTGAAGAATCTAAACCAACGGATTTTATTAAATGTTTGTAAGGAAGCGATTGCGCTAAAGTTTCAAAGGCATCTTCTTCCGATAAGTGACGCAAATAACTCATAATTAAATAGGAAGAAATTCCGAACTGCTTTTCGGCGTCTTCTCGCGCACGCTGAATTCCAGTGATCACCGTTGAAAATTCTACGCCTCTTTTAGTATGTGTTTGAGGATCGAACATGATTTCGGTGTGGACGATATTTTCCTCGGCGCAATGAGTAAAATAAGCCATGGTCAAATCGTAGAAATCCTCTTCGTGAATTAAAACGTTCGCACCAGCATAATAAATATCTAAGAAATCCTGCAGGTTACCAAACTGGTAAGCATTCTTAACTTCCTCGATGTTGGCATAAGGAATTTCGATGTTATTTCGCTGGGCAATTTCGAACATTAACTCTGGTTCAAAAGTACCTTCGATATGTAAATGCAGTTCCGCTTTAGGAACTTTTTTAATGTATTCTGCTACGGTCATATTTCTAAAATAATTTCTATTAATTCAATTAAAATTATTGCGTCGCTTTCATGATTGCAGACGTAATTTGATTTTCCTTTTCTTTGGCGTAAGTGGAATCATACGGATTCATAATGTCAAATAAGTACGTATAAAACGGCGTTATTTTTTGAACTTGTTCTGCTTCTTTGAAGGCTTTTTCTTTACCCATCGTTTGCAGATCTTTAATAAAGATGTTGAACTTCTTATCAATTGGTTCAATTGATTTAACTAAGTAATTATATCCTTTGGATTTCTGTCCAGTTTTTACATAAGCGTCGGCAACTGCACCAACTACCAAGGAATATTCCATTGGTTTTGTCCGCATTTGTCGGGCAACAAAACGTTGCTCATAAGCGGACAGATAAGTGTAATATTCATACTCAATGAAAATTCCTTTCTTCAATTCTTCGGCTAATTTTAAACCTTTCTGTTCTTGTCCGGCCACAATATATCCGTAAACCATAGAACTTAGAGATCTTGGATCATTGTATTTTGCCACCGGAATTTCTCTGGAAGCAATATCCAAGACTTCGATTGCTTTTCCTTTTTGTCCAGAAAGCGCCAAGGCTTCTGCAGCGCGACTTGCGGAACTTCTATAACTCACAATGTTTTGAGTACAAGTTTCATCAAAATGAACATCTAGATTTTTGAAGTTGCCCCATCGGTAATTTTTAACAATATTGTAAAGAGAGTTCGCATCTACTCTACCCATTTCACCATCTTCTCTCTCTTTGGTTTCAATCGGAACTAAACGATAACTAAAACCGTCATACTGTAAATAATCTCCTAAATAGAACAGGTTTTCTGTATCGTAAACTCCTCCGGACGAGAAATTGATTGGTCTTTTCCAATCGAAATTGGCTAAAATATCCATCAACAATAAATTGTTTTTGAACATGCTGCTTTTTTTATAATTAATGGTAATCTGGTCAACAGTGCTCGCTAGATCTTTTTGCGTAATCGTGCCTGATTTTACAGCGTTGGCTTTATTTACTGGCAAGATAAATTTAGAAACTGGTAAAAAATTAAATTTCTCATATTTTGCTTCACCAAAGACCATTTTTAAGATCTCATCTTTATTATCAGATTTCATTTTAATAAAGTTGACAGCTTCTTTCATCGTCATAGAATCTTGAGTTAGATATTTTCTAAATTCCGCAAAAGTAGATTCTGGTGCGCCTTGCTCTTTCATACTTGCGAAAATGTTTTCCCAATCATTTTTACCCATGATGTAAATTTGATCATTCGTGCCATCGCGATAATCTTCATGGTTAAAGACCGATGGAACTGGCATCGCATTGTACGTTCTTCTTTTCACCTGATCGATATTCCATGGCGTAGATAGCAAAGTGAAATTCACCACTTTTACATCATCTCTAAATCCAGAAGTTTCTTGCATTCCCCAAATTGGGTAGGTGTCATTATCACCATAAACAAAAAGGATATCATTTTTTGGTAACGATTTTAAAGTTGAATACGCATAATCATACGCAGTATATCTTCCACTTCTATCATGAACATTATAATTTTGGAAGCCCATCATTAAAGGAATTCCCATGAGAATAACTCCTGCTCCAATGTTGAGCGCGTTGGATTTTACTTTTTCCTGCAAATACCAGAGGATGGCTCCTGCTCCAAGCCCGATCCAGATCGCAAATGCGTAAAAGGAACCGACCATTGCGTAGTCTCGTTCGCGGACTTCGAAAGGTTTTACACCAGTATAGAAAATAATACCGACACTCGTAATTATGAATAGTGATAAAATCGCGTAAAAGCGCCCAAAATCCCGATTGAGTTGGAAGAAGAATCCGATTAATCCTAATAATAGCGGCAAGAAGAAAAAGCCGACCGTACTTTCATTTTTAAATTTTGCGGGCATTTGACTTTGATCGCCGTACATCGCATTATCAATAAATGGAATCCCGGAAATCCAGTTCCCCCGGTTGTTTTCCATACTTCCTTCTAAATCATTTTGTCGCCCAACGAAGTTCCACATCAGATATCGGACAAAGTAATATCCATTTTGGAAGGTGAAGAAATATTCTAAATTTTGGCCTAAAGAAGGTCGTTGGACATTAATTAAATTATAAGGTTTAACCTGTAAATAATCAGCGGCTTTTATCGTTCCTTCTTCATATTTCGTTCTTAAATCGTCAAATATTTGAATCGCTTCGGGATTATCTGCTACATCTGCATTATCATAATTGAAGGAAAAATCGGGTGCTCCGTACATGGATATGTAATTTTCCATCACCGATTTATCTTCGTTGAACATCCTTGGAAAAAGACTGACGTGATCTTCACTAAAAACATAATTGAAACGCTCGCCAACTTTGCGATACGTTCCTAATTTTTCATCTTTTTCGTAAACATCTCCGGTCTTTTTCGTCTTGTAACTTCCGTCTTCATTTTTTTGAATTCCGTTTGCGTCTAGATAAGCCGTGTAATTTTGACCATAAGTAGTTGGCCAATCACCGTACTGCTCTCTATTGTAATAATCCAACATCCCAATAGCGTTGTCGGGATCATTTAAATTCATTGGAGTATTTGCCGTAGCACGAATCGGGATTACCATCCAACAAGAGAAACCGATCATCATATAAACGACCGAAAGAACAATTGTTTGGTAGATGTTTTTTCTGCTGTTTCGCGCATATTTTATGGCAAAATAACAGATGGAAATTAAGAGAATAAAAGCGATGATCGTTCCAGTATGGAAAGGCAAACCAATTCCGTTTACGGCAAAAACCTCTAATTTCCCAAACAAAGTCATAATTAAAGGGAAGATTCCTTTAAACACAATCGCTAAAATGATCAGCGTAACTAAATTTGCCCACAGGAAACTTTTCCAAGTAAAGGTGTAATTTCGAGCATAATAAATAAAGCAAACTGCTGGGATCGCTAGCATTCCCATCATGTGTACACCGACGGATAAACCGGTAACGAAGAAAATCAGGATGATCCATCGCTCATTATCTGAAGATAAATATTCATTTTCCCATTTCGTTATTAACCATAATAAAAGCGCAATAAACATCGACGCCATTGAGTACACTTCGCCTTCAACGGCAGAAAACCAGAAGGTATCAGAAAAAGTGAAACAAAGTGAGCCAATGATGCCCGCAAATAAAATAGATATTTCCTGATGTTTTGTAATATCATTGAAATCTTTGTGCAGAAGTCTTCGTACTAGATGCGTAATTGTCCAGAACAAAAAAAGGATCGTAAACGCACTGAATAAGGCAGATAATCCATTAATAACGACAGAATAATTTTCGCCATTACCAAAAGCAAGCATCGCTGCTACGGCTCCGACCAACTGAAAAAAAGCAGCGCCTGGCGCGTGCGTAACCTCTAGTTTTACAGCGGAAGCAATATATTCTCCCGTATCCCAAAAACTAAAATTCCGTTCAATTGTAGTTAAATAAGTAATAAATGCAATCACGAATACCACCCATCCTAAGACCGTATTCCACAGTTTAAAAGACCAATTTTTCATAGTAAATTTTCAATGTTGCGAAAATAGGGTTTTTAACTTATTATCTGTTGATTTTAACAAAATTTAAACAATTGTAATCACGTAATACCTTCCATAAATATTCTGTACTGACTTGACTATTAGGTTTTACAATGAAAAGCATTTTAAAGAATTTCAATGACGGTTGAATTATTTAAATTTTTGTATTTTTGCAGACGGTTTTATAGACAAAAATTAAGAAATAATGAGTAATGTTTACGATAACATTCTAGGTTTAATTGGTAATACTCCTTTGGTTAAACTTAATGAAGTTACTAAAGAGATTCCTGCGACCGTATATGCTAAATTAGAATCTTATAATCCGGGCCACTCTACGAAAGATAGAATTGCCATTCATATTATTGAAGCAGCCGAAAAGAAAGGTTTATTAAAAGAAGGATCTACGGTTGTAGAAACTACGTCAGGTAATACTGGTTTTTCGATTGCGATGGTTTGTATCATCAAAGGGTACAAATGCATTCTTGCCGTAAGTGATAAAACGAAAGCAGAAAAGATCGCGTATCTAAAAGCGTTAGGCGCGACTGTTTATATTTGTCCAGCCAACGTAGCGGCAGATGATCCAAGATCATATTATGAAGTTGCGAAACGTGTTGCTGCAGAAACTCCAAACTCTATTTACATCAATCAGTATTATAACGAATTAAATATTGATGCGCACTATCAAACCACTGGTCCTGAAATTTGGGAACAAACAAAAGGTAAGATCACACATTTGATCGCTTGTACTGGAACGGGTGGGACATTATCCGGTTCTGCAAAATTTTTAAAAGAAAAGAACCCTAATATTAAAATTATCGGTGTTGATGCTTCAGGATCTATTTTAAAAGGTTTTCATGAAACTGGTGAAATTAACAAAGATGATATTCATCCTTATCAGATAGAAGGTATGGGAAAAAACTTAATTCCTGCCGCTTTATTATTTGATAAAATTGATGAATTTGTTCGTGTTACCGATGAAATATCTGCGTATAGAACAAGAGAAATCGCCTTAAAAGAAGCAATTATGGGCGGGTACACTACCGGAGCTGTGGTGCAAGGACTTTTACAATATGCCAGCGCTCATGCTATTGAAAAAAAAGATGTCGTTGTAGCCATTTTCCCGGATCACGGTTCGAGATATATTACGAAAGTATACAGTGATCAATGGATGGCTGAACAAGGTTTTATCAATAACTGCGTTCACAATTATGATGACCTTTACAAAACAGAATTTATAAAATAATATAATTTAATAGAAAAGAATTAAGAGACCTTTTTGTAATAAGCGAAAGGTTTTTTTAGTTTAAATTAATTAACTTTGAGTATTAAAAACAGTAGAAAAATAATGACAGATATTTTTGATCGTCTAAGAGAAAATCCAGGTCCACTAGGAAAATTTGCAGATTATGCGGAAGGTTATTTTGTTTTTCCAAAATTAGAAGGTCCGATTGGTCCAAGGATGATATTTCAGGGCAGAGAAGTTATTTTCTGGAGCGCCAACGATTATTTAGGTCTTTGTAATCATCCTGAGGTTTTAGAAGCAGATGCAAAAGCAGCCGCCGAATTCGGAATGTTTTATCCGATGGGAGCGAGAGCAATGTCGGGCGAAACAGAACAGCATCAGCAATTAGAAAGAGAATTAGCAGAATTTGTTGATAAAGAAGCAGCCTATCTTTTAAATTTCGGTTATCAAGGAATGGTATCTACGATCGATGCTTTAGTTGGCCGACACGATGTTATTGTTTATGACGCAGATTCTCATGCTTGTATCGTAGATGGAGTTCGTCTTCATATGGGGAAAAGTTTTACCTATAAGCATAACGATGTTGCGAGTTTAGAAAAAAATCTAATTCGTGCGACCAAAGTTGCTGAAGAGCAAGGGGGAGGAATTCTTGTCGTTACCGAAGGTGTTTTCGGCATGCGAGGAATGCAGGGAAAAATTAAAGAGATTTGCGATCTAAAATCGAAATTTAATTTCAGATTATTAGTAGACGATGCACATGGTTTCGGAACATTAGGTGAAACTGGGGCCGGAGCGGGTGAAGAGCAAGGATGTCAAGACCAAATTGATGTGTACTTTTCTACCTTTGCTAAGTCGATGGCTGGTTTCGGAGCGTTTATCGCCGCAGATAAAGATATCATCGGTATCTTAAAATATAATTTACGTTCACAGGTTTTTGCAAAATCTTTAACAATGCCAATGGTTATCGGAGGTTTGAAAAGATTAGATTTATTGCGATCTAAACCAGAGATCAAAGCAAAACTGTGGGAAAATGTACATAAATTACAGAATGGATTAAAAGAAAGAGGCTTTAATCTTGGTGGCTCTAACACTTGTGTAACTCCAGTAATGATGGAGGGATCTACCGCTGAAGCGACTTTGCTTTCTAGAGATCTAAGAGAGAACTTTGGTATATTTACTTCAGTGGTAATTTATCCGGTAATTCCAAAAGGAATGATTTTGTTAAGATTAATTCCAACTGCTTCTCACACCGACTCCGAAATTAATGAAACGCTTGCAGCTTTTGAAGCAATTCACGAGAAACTCGTTTCTGGTTTTTACAAAGAGCAGGAGAAAAAATTGATGGAGGAAGAGGATCTTCAATTTAAAAAATAAATTTTTCAGATTATATTTTTATATAAACCGTTTGAAAAATTCAAACGGTTTTCTTTTTTTCAAATTTAAAAACAAAACAAATGAACCAGGTTATAATTTCAAAACAAGACTTTAATAAGATTCACCGCTCAATCACCGATGCAAAAGCACGCAACAGCATCAAACCTGAAGAAGCAGAAAAATTACTGGCTGAATTAAAATCTGCTAAAATTGTAGAGCAAGATCAAATTGAAAATAATGTGGTTACCATGAATTCAATTGTGAAAATTCATTTCCAAAATAATAAAACGACGATGCAGTTTCAACTGGTTTATCCGGCAGAAGCAAATATCAAAGACCACAAAATATCGATTTTCTCTTCTGTTGCGTCGGCTTTAATTGGTTACCGCGTTGGTGACGAGATCGATTGGCTAATTCCGGCTGGAATGACCAAAATTGTTATTGATGAAATTATTTATCAACCAGAATCAGAAGGTGACTTTGATTTGTAACCGAATAAAAACTTCAACTATAAATAACCGTGAGATTCTCTTACGGTTTTTTCAAAAAAAATGAATGTTAGAAGTTCCCAAGAATTAGAATAAATTTGCAAAAAGAATACTTTTGAAAGATCTGCTCCTCATCACTCCCCCTTTTACCCAACTCAACACTCCTTATCCGGCCACCGCTTATATTAAAGGTTTTTTAAAAACGAAAAATATTTCTAGTTATCAAATCGATTTGGGCATTGAAGTGATCTTGGAGTTATTTTCAAAAAGCGGAATGCAAAAAGTGTTTTCTGAAAATATAGATTTGGTCTCAGCTTCTGAAAACTCAAAACGGATATTTGCACTGAGAGAAGAATATCTCAAAACGATCGATCAGACTATTCTTTTTCTCCAAAATAAAAATGCAACGCTCGCTAGACAGATCTGCAGCATGAATTTTCTACCCGAAGCATCTCGTTTTAATCAATTAGATGATATGGAATTTGCTTTTGGCAATATGGGTTTACAGGATAAAGCAAAACATCTGGCGACTTTATATTTGGAAGATATTTCAGATTACATTGTTGATATTATTGATGCCGATTTCGGGTTTAGCCGATATGCAGAACGCATTGGTCAAAGTGCGAATTCTTTTGATGAATTATATTTAAAATTGACTGGAGAAAAGTCATTTATTGATGAATTTACACTTCTATTATTACAAGAAAAATTAGATTTTGTACAACCAAGACTGGTTTGTTTCTCTGTGCCTTTTCCAGGAAACCTATATTCTGCTTTTCGATGTGCTCAATATATTAAGCAGAATTATCCCAGCATTAAAGTCGCCATGGGTGGTGGTTTTCCCAACACGGAATTGCGCGAACTTAAAGATGAACGTGTTTTTGAGTTTTTCGATTACATCACTTTAGATGATGGCGAATTACCGATTGAATTGGTTTACGAAAATGTATTTTCGAATTTAAAGATTTCAGAAGGAAAATTTAAAAGAACCTTCATTTTAGAAAATCAAAAAGTCACTTACAAGAATAGTACGAATAGATCTGATTATAAACAGGCCTTCATAGGAACTCCAGATTACAGCGATTTATTGTTAGAACAATACATTTCGGTCATTGAAATTGCTAATCCTATGCACAGTTTGTGGAGCGACGGTCGGTGGAATAAACTGACGATGGCGCACGGTTGTTACTGGGGAAAATGTACGTTTTGCGACATTTCTTTAGACTACGTTAAGATGTACGAACCTATTTCTGCTAAAATATTAGTAGATCGAATGGAAGAACTCATCGAGCAAACTGGCGAAAGTGGCTTTCACTTTGTGGATGAAGCAGCGCCGCCAGCATTGATGAGAGAAGTTGCCTTGGAAATTTTACGTAGAAATTTAGTAGTGACTTGGTGGACGAATATCAGGTTCGAAAAGAGTTTCAGTAAAGATTTATGCTTTCTATTGAAGATCAGCGGATGTGTCGCGGTTTCAGGTGGACTTGAAGTTGCCAGTGATCGACTACTTAAGTTAATTGATAAAGGAGTTTCTGTAGAACAAGTGGCAAAAGTAACCAGAAACTTCACCGAAGCCGGCATTATGGTTCACTCTTATTTGATGTTTGGTTTCCCAACTCAGACGATTCAGGAAACGGTTGATTCTTTAGAAATGGTACGTCAGCTTTTCGAAATGGGAATTTTGCAAAGTGGCTTCTGGCATCAGTTTTCAATGACTGCACATTCACCGATCGGAAATAATCCTGAAGAGTTCGGCGTGCAACCTCTTAAAAAAGAAATTTTATTTGCCAATAATGATATTCAATTTACCGATAGTACGGGCATCGATCATAACAAATTTAGTTTTGGTCTAAAAAAATCTTTGTTTAATTATATGCACGGAATTAATTTTGATATTCCTCTAAAAGATTGGTTCGATTTTAAAATTCCAACCACCACGATTCATCCGGATTATATTCACGACTGCCTTTTAGAAGAGGATAGTTTTGCCTTCAAAGGAAACTCTAAATTAGTTTTTTTAGATAAAAATGCGAACGTTGAACATTTCCTTAAAAGAACGAAAATTGGTTCGATAGATTTTACTCGACTTACTTTCCACTTGAAAACGAATATTGTAAAAATTGAGTTTGAAAAAACTAAAGCCGACTGGCTGATGAAAATTTTTGCGGAATATTCTACGGACAATCCAAAGAAAATTACACTTCAGCAACTTAAAAATCAATTTGATGAACAGTTTGAAGATTTTGAATTATTCTGGTTTTCAAAACCGATTCAACAACTAAAAGAAAACGGAGTTATTTTAAGTTTGTAATTAATATTGCTTTATTACCAAGTTCAGTATTGCTATAAAAAATAAATCCCGCCTTAACTAAAGACGGGATCTATTATTTATTAATGTGAAAGTTTTATTCGGCTAGAATAATTCCTTTATTATTGCTGAATTCTATAACTCCACTTTTCATCGGGAAAGAGAAGACACTTTCTTTTTCATTTTCTCTGCTGAAATGTTCACTGTATTTCTCCTCTATTTCATTAGTGAACACTTTTATTTTCCCTCCATTTAAAGAAGCAACAATAGCGGCGTGATCTTTCATGATCTGAAATTCTCCACTTTTTCCGGGAAGCAAAACTGATTTTACTTCGCCTTCAAAAACTACAAATTCCGGAGTTAATATTTTAATAATCATTTTTTATAGATAATAGATTAAAGACTACAAGATAATAGATTTGACTTTTTGAAAAGTCTTTTTGTCTATCATCTATTCGTCTATCGTCTTATTTTATGCGTTTTCCGCTAATAATTTTTCACCTGCTTCTATTGCTTCTTCAATCGTACCTTTTAAGTTAAAAGCAGATTCAGGTAAATGATCTAACTCACCGTCGATGATCATGTTAAATCCTTTGATCGTATCTTTAATATCAACCAAAACTCCTTTCAGACCAGTAAACTGCTCTGCAACGTGAAAAGGTTGAGATAAGAATCTCTGTACTTTTCTAGCACGATATACAGATAATTTATCTTCTTCAGAAAGTTCTTCCATTCCTAGAATCGCGATAATATCTTGTAACGCTTTGTATTTTTGAAGAATTTCTTTTACAGCTTGTGCACAATCATAATGCTCATCTCCTAAAATTTCAGGAGTTAATATACGAGATGTAGAAGCTAAAGGATCAACCGCTGGATAAATTCCTAAAGAAGCAATTTTTCTATCTAATACCGTAGTTGCATCTAAGTGAGCAAACGTTGTTGCCGGTGCTGGGTCAGTTAAATCATCTGCAGGAACGTAAATCGCTTGTACAGACGTAATTGAACCGTTTTTAGTAGATGTAATTCTTTCTTGCATCGCTCCCATCTCAGAAGCCAAAGTTGGTTGGTAACCTACTGCAGATGGCATTCTTCCTAAAAGTGCAGAAACCTCAGAACCTGCTTGAGTAAAACGGAAGATATTATCTACGAAGAATAATACGTCCCTTCCTTGTCCTTGTCCGTCACCATCTCTAAAATATTCAGCGATTGTTAAACCAGACAAAGCAACTCTTGCTCTTGCTCCAGGTGGTTCGTTCATTTGTCCGAAAACGAAGGTACATTTAGATTCCTTCATTTCTTCCAAATCAACTTTAGATAAATCC
>JBBSRZ010000076.1:0-11460 GCA_038242555.1 Flavobacteriales bacterium
CAAATCTCATTCACCGTTTTTCCCTGATTTTGTTCAGATAAAATCTTGATGATCTGAACTTCTGAAAATTTACTGTTTTTCATAGTCTCCCAAATTTAAAAACTATACTTTTAAATGTTCCTGTTTTTGGGGAAGATTACAGGAGAGAGTTTTTTGAAAGAAGAACTTGGTCTATGATTACCTGCTCGATTTAGTATAATTACAAAGATCCACATATGTAATTAATAAGACGTTTCCGGCCCTGCCTGCCGGCAGGCAGCAGGCAGGTCTAATGGTTGCAGGCCTGTCAGGTATATTCGAACCCTGCCGCGGTCACAGAAAAGGGATAAAATTAAGTTTTTATCCCTTTTTGTATCTACGAAATCTTAATTAGAGAAAAATGAAATTTTTAAAACTTCATTATCAAACAAACTTTACATATCAATCCAAAACACGAAAACTCAAATAAGTTTTGCCTCTGTAAATGGTTAGTGATATAATATGCTCGGATCTAAATTAATTATTAGTTGCAGACAACTTGACCTCAATATTATTACTGGTCGCTATCGAATAAGGACAGACTTTATTTGCTTTTTCTACCAGATCGTGAGCTTCTTCGCTGGTCACTCCCGGAATATTTACATCTAATTCTACAGACAGCATATATCCGCCGTCTTCGGTTTTGTGCAGACTTACTTTCGCTTCTACAGATGTTTCACCAGTTTCCTTTTTTGCCATATTGATAACCAAACTTAAGGCACTGTCAAAACAAGCCGCGTAACCTGCTGCAAATAGCATTTCAGGATTCGCGTAATCATCGTTTTCACCACCCAGAGCTTTTGGAGATTTTACTTCCAGATCCAATACTCCGTTTTCACTTTTAACTTTTCCGTTTCTACCGCCTGTAGATGTGGCGCTAACTGTGTACAATGTTTTCATTTCTTATTTTCTATTTTGTTTATTAATTTTTTAAACGCAATTTCTTAATGCAGTAATTGTGCTACGACATGTCACGATTCCCAGTGTTTTCCGTGTTAATACAAGTTCTTTTCTGAAGTGAGATTGCACTTCGACGATTCATCCATTGTTTTTTTTAGATGTAAGATTTTGCGCCTGTTTTTAATTTTGAGCAGCTATTTCCGCCTTCCGTTCCCAATCTTTTTTGCCAGCGCGTGTCCCTTCCAAAAAATGGATTTCCACTCAAGTCGGGCTGCGTTAGATTTGTTTTTAAAACATATGTATCAAATAAATAATTAGACGCTACTGTGCATTATCATTGATCAACTGTAGTAAGTTTTGAGGGCCACCATCAAACTTTTTACCATTTACGAAAAAAGATGGAGTTCCATTTACCCCGCTATCAATACCACTCTGCAAATCGGAATCAACTTTCTCTGCTAATTCGGATTTTTCTATATCGGTTTTAAATTGCTCGATATCTAAATCTAGTTTCTTCGCTAATTCTAATAGAAGATTCTCGTTCAAATATTGCTGATTTTCAAAAATAGCGTCATGCATTTCCCAGAATTTACCTTGCAAAGCCGCTGCTTCTGCTGCAATTGCGGCGGGACGAGCATATTGGTGAGATTGAGTCAATGGAAAGTTTCGAAAAACAAGTTTAATATTGTTTTTGTATTTATCCATTATTTCTTTTAAAATAGGATAAGCCGCGCCACAAGCGGGACATTGATAATCTGCGTATTCTACAATTTCTAAATCTGCATCTTGATTTCCTTGGATATGATCAGTATTACTGACCGCTGGTTGTAATGACATATTATTTTGTTTTATGGTTTTATACTATTTCGAAATTTCTATTCGTGCTTAAAATTATCGCACTTTCCTATAAACAGACGTGTCTTAGAGATGGCTGTTTTTAGTAAAAAAACGCACGTCCGCAGTTGGTTAGTAAGTGTAACTTTTAATCAAGATTAAAAAGTGGCAAAAAATGTACCTAAAAAAAATTACTTTATAAGAGATGAAAATGAGCATAGTACGTTTTAATTTGACTTCTTCAATCTTCTTATTCACGATAAGAATTAAAAGTTGTGATTGTTATTTAAAAGCAACTCTTACCTATCTGAAAAAACTATTTAAAATCCTGCTTTATTTCCCCAAAAAAACCGTCTGAATTCTCAGACGGTCTTAATATTTCTTCTAGATGTTTCTTCCTAACCCAACTTTTTTGCATCAGCCACAAACTGCGCTAAACCTTTATCTGTTAAAGGGTGATTTAATAAATTTAAAATTGAATCTAAAGGAGAGGTAATAACATCTGCACCGATTTTGGCGCAGTTGATAATGTGCATTGGTGAACGAATCGAGGCTGCTAAGATTTCAGTTTCAAACATATAGTTATCAAAAATAATTCTGATTTCTTCAATCAGATTCATACCATCTACAGAAATATCATCTAATCGTCCTAAAAACGGAGAAACATAATTTGCTCCTGCTTTCGCCGCTAATAATGCCTGTCCTGCAGAGAAAATTAAAGTACAGTTGGTTTTGATTCCCTTATTAGAGAAATATTTTAAAGCCTTAATACCATCTTTAATCATGGGGATTTTCACCACAATATTTGGGTGAATGGCTGCTAATTCGTCACCTTCCTTAATCATTTCTTCATAAGTGGTGCTTAAAACTTCAGCAGAAATATCGCCATCCACGATTTCGCAAATGGTTTTATAATGGTTCTGGATCGCTTCTTTTCCACTGATTCCTTCTTTGGCCATCAATGAGGGATTCGTCGTAACGCCATCTAAAATACCTAAATCTTGTGCTTCTTTAATTTGCTCCAAATTAGCGGTGTCAATAAAAAATTTCATAGTACTTTTTGTTTACACAAAGGTAAGATTTTCGGTTGCAACTACGAAGTGAATTTGCTGCTAAATAGTAATTGACTATTTCAAAAATCCGTTAGAATAGTGTAAGAATTTACTTTTGAGAAAGTTTCTCTTCAATTACAACTAAAGCAGACTTTACGTCACGCATTTTTTCCATTGAATCGGCATCGATTTCAATATCAAAAACTTCCTCAACATCTAAAATTACGTCAACTAAATTAGCAGAATTAATATTTAAATCATTAATAAAATCGGTATTTTCAGTAATATTTTGTAATGCATCTTCATTCTTCACGTAAGGTCTTACAATTTCTTTTAGTTTTTGAATGGCTTCTTCTTTATTCATTTTTCGTATTTAAAATTTCAGGTAATATATTTTTTAAAGATAATACATCCATTAACATCTCCAAAACCGAAACTTACTTTGGCGGCAATATTGATCTCCTTTTCAATTCTATTTTGTGGGATACAAGAAGCGTCGATAATTGCCGTAATTTCTGGATTTAAATCTTCGCAGTTAATGTTTGGCGCGACAAAATTTTCCGACAACTGCAAAACCGCCGCCACACATTCGATACTTGCTGCGGCAGAAAGGCAATGACCGGTTAACGATTTTAAAGAATTGATGTAGGGGAAACCTTTTCCGACTCTGTTTAGAGCGGTCGATAAGTTTTGAATTTCTGTACTGTCCTTCGAGGTTGCAGTTAAATGTCCGCTGATGTAATCGATATCTTTTGCTTCAATTCCGGCCTCTAATATCGCATCCTTCACACATTTTTGCACTGCCGTAGAATTTGGTGCAGTCATGCTTCCGCCACCACGTTGTCCGCCACTATTAAGATTTCCACCAAGAATTTCACAGTATATTTTTGCATTTCTCGCTAAAGCAGATTCCAAATCTTCGATCACCAAAGCGCCAGCGCCACTTCCTGGAACAAAACCCGCCGCAGAAGCACTCATCGGACGAGAGGCCATTTCTGGCTGATCATTACTTTTATAATTACAAACTTTTATGGCATCAAATCCTGCCCAAATATAGGGACCAGAATCACTCGTACTTCCTGCTAAAATTCGTTTCGCTTTTCCGGCTTTTATTCGGTCAAAAGCCATTAAAATACTTTCCGTTCCGGTGGTGCAAGCAGAAGAATTCGTTGTTACTTGATTTCCTAAGCCTAATTTCCCACCTAAATAGGCGGAAATTCCGCTGTTCATGGTTTGCGAAACTGCCGTGCTTCCTAATCTTCTGGTTTGAAGATCATCGATTTTATAAATGCTTTCTCTAAATTTTTCAATTCCAGAAGTTCCGGTACCGAAAATGGTTCCACTGTCCCAATCTGGATTTTCATCTTGCGAAGGTTCTAAACCTGCATCTTTCCAGGCATTCAAACCTGCAATTACGCCATACATAATTCCAGTAGAATTGAAGTTTCGTAATTCTAAAGCGGTGAAATATTCATCGAGATTATCTTTGTCGATGGGTGGAGTTCCAGAAACCTGACAAGAAAATTGTAAGTCAGCCAACTGTTGATCAAACTGAATTCCAGAGCGTCCCTCCTTCAAAGCAGAACGAAAACTATCCAATCCAACTCCGTTGGGAGCGACTACGCCTAAACCTGTGATGACAACTCTTCTTTCCATTTTATTTGACTTTAATAATTCCGGCGATCGTACCTTCACAAACAATTTCCGACTTTTCGTTCAGCATTTTCACTTTACATTTTAATTTATTAAATCTAAAATAAACTTTCTCTGAGATCACGCTCACTTTTTCCCCAGGAAAAACCGGTTTTAAAAATTCGATATCCGTAGAAGTTAAACCGATCTGACTTTCTTCATTCAAATCATCTCCTACCAGAAAAATCCCTAGACAAACCAATCCGATTTGTGCCATCGTTTCGGTTAAGATAACTCCTGGTGTAATTGGATTATTTTTAAAATGACCTTCGTAAAAATCTAAACTTTCTTTATAAGTAAAAGTTCCAGTAGCACCGTTTTCATCGACGTTAAGTAAATCGTCAACAAATAAAAATGGGGTAGTGTAGGGTAATTTATTTAAAATTTCTGCAGTATTCATCTTAACTTAAATGTTCGCCACCGTCGACGGGAATTACACAACCATTAATCCAAGACGCTTCATCCTGACATAATAAACTGACCACATTCGCGACATCTTCTGGCGTTGTTAGTCTTTTAAATGGATTGCGCTTTTTTGTATGTTCTTTAATTTCTTCACTCCCCGGAATCATTTGTAAAGATCGAGTATCCGTAACTCCGGCTTGAATACAATTCGATCTTAAACCAAACGGTGCAAATTCTAAAGCGATATTTCTAGAGATTGCTTCTAAAGCGGCTTTTGCGGCGGAAACTGCTCCGTAATTATTAATGGGTTTTGAACTTCCTTCACTTGTAAAAGCGAGGATTCTAGCATCTTCGGCAAAAATGTTTTCCTTGAAAATGAGTTTCGTCCAATCATATAAACTAGTAGCCATTGCTTGAAGTGTAATTGAGAAATCATCGGTTGACAAACTTTCATTTTTAGGCCCCATCATTGGTTTTAAATTTCCTTTCGCAATGCTGTGTAAAAGGCAACGAATCTTTCCATCTGCACCTAAAGCATTTTTTAACGCTGTTAAAATATCCTGCTGATGTTGCAGATTTAAAGCATCTTTATTTAAACTTAAAAATTTTATATTTTCTTTTTTGATTAAATCAAATGCTTGATTGATAGTTTCCATTTCAGCGCGAGAACTTCGATGAATAATACAAATATTCATTCCCTCTAAGGCTAATTTCTTTGCAGAAGCCAAACCTAACCCTGAACTTCCGCCCAGAATTATTGTCCAATAATCTGTATCTTCAAATCTTCTTACCATTGCAATAAAACCCGTTGTGCAGAGAAGCCCGGTCCGAAACTTAACATCAAACCTTTCTCACCTTTCTGCGGTCCTTTATTCATAATTTCTTCCAGAACATAAAGCACCGTTGCGCTCGACATATTCCCATACAGTCTTAAAGTCTCTTTTGTGGTATCGATATTCTTACCCAAATCAGAAAATAAACCTTCTACCATCTGAACGATTTTCTTTCCGCCCGGATGAAAAATAAGATAGTCGATATCTTTTATTTCTAAATTTTGTTTCGCCAAAAAAGGATGAATAATATTTGGGAAATGTTCACCTATCGTATCAGGAACTTCAATATCTAAAATCATTTGCAATCCTGAATTCGTCAATTTAAATCCCATCATGTGTTCATTGTTATAAAAATGGTACATCTCCTCTGCAAGGATTTCTGGACCTTCTGCATTTTCTTCGGATGAGAGTAGAACACACGCAGCACCATCACCGAAAATCGCAGCGCTTACAATGTTTGCCATTGAGAAATCTTCCAACTGAAAAGTTGCTGTTGGACTTTCGACGGCAATAACCGCAGCACGTTTTCCTGGATTTGCTTGAAGGAAATTCTTCGCATAAATAATTCCGGAAACTCCGGCTGCACAACCCATTTCAGTCACGGGTAAACGCACAATATCCTGACGTAAATTTAATTTATTAATTAGATAAGCATCGAGTGACGGAATCATAATTCCCGTGCAACTTACCGTAATAATATAATCTAACGATTGTGGATCCCAATCTGCTTTTTTCAAAGATTTATCTAAAACTTGTTCACCTAGTAAAACCACTTCTCGAGCGTAAATGTCATTTTTATCTTCGAAAGAGGTCGCTGTAAAAACTTCAATCGGATCCATAATTGAATACCGTTCATCTACGGCTGCACCTTCGAAAATCTTTTTGACTTTGCGTACAAAACGACTGTCCTGACCAACTAGCCATTGATCTAAAAAAGGTAAAACTTCTGAAGTTTTTCGGGAGTATTTCGGCAACTGCTTGGCAACTGTAACTATTTTTACACTCATTAACTGTATAGTTTTTACCACAAAGTCACAAAAGATTTATTGAAAGATTTACTGTAAAAAAGATCACATAAGTTAAAAAATCTTTAGATTTTTATTTCCCTTTTGTGGTCTAATTAAATAATTTTCATATACTTTTTGCACATCACTTTTGTGACTTTGTGGTTTTAAATTATCTTCTTTTCTAATATTTATTTTTCAATAATCCATTGGTAGCGGAAGGCCCACTTCCACTTGATGCTGTATTTTTTTAAATCTAAATCATTTGAAAATTTTTCTAAATCTTCTCTTTTGAAACCTCGTAAAATTGAGATTAGTCCGTCGTTTGCGGTCATTTTTTCTAACCTAAAGATAAAGATAATCGCTTGAAAAAGTCGGTAGGCTAATTTACTTCTTTGCAAGTCATTAACAACGATTCCTTTTTTAACTAATTTTAAAATAACTCGTAATATTTTTAAAATTTCGGCATCTTTAAAGTGATGTAAAGTAAGCGTAATTAGGGCAATATCGATATTAAATTTTGAGAAATCATATAGAAAAATATCTTCTGCGAGATAAGTTATATTATCAAAATCTGTCGAACATTTTTCTGCGTGTCGAATCGTTGCTTCATTAGCATCGATACCAATTAACTGGAATTTTAAATTATTTTCCGTTCCAAATTCTGACAGCATTCTTAGCATATCACCGCCTCCGCAACCAAAATCCATAATGGTAATGGTTTTATTTGCAGGAATATCTTCGATCAATTTTTTAATTCCATTTAAGGTAACGGCGTTCCCACCCAGCAATTGATTAATTCTCGCGATGTCATCTAAAGCGGTTACTAATCCTTCATTATCCATGGAAAAATCATCCATTGATTCTTCCTGATCAGTTCTATAAGTAGTATCTAAAGCCATTAATTTTGAGTCATGTTTATTTCTTTTCCGTGGGTTTTTTTAATGATGATCGGAAGCAGAAAAGGAAGATAAGTTATTAAATTAGTTAATACTTCAGACAATTTCGAATGTTCAAAAGTACTTCCTAAGATTCGACCATACCATAATCTTTGCTTGAAATTTTTATTCCAGTTTTTAGAATAATTGCTTTCCAAATCTTCTCTTGAAATTTTATCTGATAAAAAATCTACAGTTTGCTCTGAAGCCAACTTTGCACTGTGAATTGCCATGGCCATTCCGTTTCCGCATAATGGATGAATTAAACCAGCCGTATCGCCCATCATCAAAATATGATTTTCTACATTTTCTTTTTTCTCAAAACAAATCTGACTGATGGTTAAAGGTTTTTCAAACACAGAAGTTGAATTTTGAAGAATAGTTTTCAAATGTGGATTTTGCGACACGATATTTTCCTGAAATTCTTCAATGTTTTTATATTTCTTGAAAGATTTAAAATTAGTCAAATAACAGATGTTGAGCAAATTATTTTCCACTTTTGAAACGCCACAATAACCTCCTTTAAAATTATGCAAGCCAACAATATCATTTGCAAATTCTCCGGTATAATGGGATTTCACCGCTAGCCAGGGTGATTTATTTTTTAAGAAAGACCGCTCCATTTTTAAATCTAAATTCGATCTTTTTCCAAATCCGCCTAGAACTACCTTAGAAGTCAAAGTTTTTCCTGAAGCCAAATGAACTTCAAAATGATCGTCTTTAAAAGTGACTTCGTTAACCTGATCTTCTAAAATTTCACAACCTTGGGAAATTGCTTTCTTATAAAGTGCGTAATCCAACGTAAATCTGCTAATTCCAAAACCGCCGAGCGGAAGTTTCGTTTCAATCGTTCGTCCAGACTCTGAGGAAAATTTCAAGGTCTCAATGTGCGTAGGTTTTAATTCTTCAATATCTACAGCCAACCAGTCAAAATAGGGAAGGACTTCATTGGAAATATATTCGCCGCAAACTTTATGTTTCGGATAAGAATTCTTCTCAATAACAATCACTTCGCAACCCATTTTCGTGAGGTGTAAGGCGCTTGTTAAACCTGCTAAACCGCCGCCAATGATAATGGCTTCGGTGTCGCAATCTGAGTCTTTCAATTTTTATTTAAATGTAGTAAAAAAAATTACAAAAAAATTTAAACTAAACCACAAAAGTCACAAAAGTTTAAGTAAACATCATTCCGAAAAAAAGTTCACATAACAATAAGTGTTCAATTTCTGTAGGAAATCTTAATGTACTTAACTTCTTCATGATTCTTAATGGTGAAAAGTTTGAGATTGTTTTATGGATTATGATCTCGCAGATTTAACGGATTTTACAGAACATTTTTAGCACATTAGTCTTACCGCAACGCAATTTCCGCAGGAAATCTTAATTTTCTTAACTCCTTAACCCAAACCTTAATGGTGAATTTTCCTCAACTCTTCTTGCAATCATCCGCCTATCTAAATTTTCTGCCAAATTTCTTTCGTCTCTTTTGCGGTTAAAATAAAAAAACCTTACGTTTCCGCAAGGCTCAATCTTAAAAATGATATTTTCACATCATCCAATAATCTTAAATCTTCTCATTCTTGATCTCCTCCACAATCTCCGGATTTAAAAGCGTTGAAGTATCACCAAAATTAGCGAAGTCACCTTCAGCGATTTTTCGTAAAATGCGACGCATGATTTTCCCTGAACGAGTTTTCGGCAAGGCAGACACAAACTGAATTTTATCCAGTTTCGCAATTGGTCCGATCGTATCCGAAATAACGTTGTTGATTTCTTTTCTTAAATTATCTTTATCACGTTCCTCACCGCTGTCTTTCAACATCACAAAACCGTACAACGCACTTCCTTTAACATCGTGCGGATAACCCACGATCGCAGATTCCGCCACGGCTGGATGTTGATTGACACTATCTTCAATCGGCGCCGTACCCAAATTATGTCCGGAGACAATAATTACGTCATCAACTCGTCCGGTGATTCTATAATACCCAACTTCATCTCTCAGGGCACCATCTCCCGTAAAATATTTTCCTGGGAATGCGGTGAAATAAGTTTCTTTATATCGTTGATGATCGCCCCAAATAGTTCGGGCAATTCCAGGCCACGGAAAACGAATACATAAATTTCCATCCACCTGATTTCCCGTAATTTCATTTCGTTTATCATCCATTAAAACAGGCTGAATTCCGGGTAAAGGCAAAGTTGCATAAGTTGGTTTCGTCGGCGTAATAAAAGGCAAAGGCGAAATCATAATTCCCCCCGTTTCCGTTTGCCACCAGGTGTCCACAATCGGACATTTTTTCTTTCCGACATGATCATTATACCAATGCCATGCCTCGTCATTAATCGGTTCGCCCACAGATCCGATAACCCTTAGACTCGATAAATCATGTTTTTCCACCCAATCGTAAGATTCTTTTGCAAGTGCACGAATAGCAGTTGGAGCCGTGTAGAATTGGGTGATTTTGTGTTTCTCAATAACTTCCCAGAATCGGTCTGGTTCTGGATACGTTGGAACTCCTTCGAAAATTACCGTTGTTGCACCGTTCGCAAGCGGACCGTACAAAATATAAGAATGCCCTGTGATCCAGCCAATATCTGCAGTGCACCAATAAATATCATTTTCTTTATAATCGAATACATTTTTAAAAGTATACGCCGTGAAGACCATGTAACCTGCCGTCGTATGCAACATTCCTTTTGGTTTACCTGTCGATCCAGATGTGTAAAGGATAAATAAAGGATCTTCGGCATCCATAATAACCGATATGAAATCTGCCGGCGCTTTATCGTAAAGTGGCGCGAACCACAGGTCTCTGCCTTCTTTCATAGTCACTTCACCGCCCGTTCTTTTCACGACTAAAACTTTTTCTACCGTCGGACATTTCTCTACCGCTTCGTCGATAATTACTTTCAAATCAATTGATTTTGTACCGCGGAAACTTCCATCAGAACAAATAATTATTTTCGCGCCGCAATCATTAACTCGTGATTCCACTGCATTGGCTGAAAATCCTGCAAAAATAACGGAATGCACCGCACCCAAACGTGCACAAGCCAACATGGTGATCGCTAATTCTGGGATCATGGGCAAATAAATACAAACCCGATCGCCTTTTTGTACGCCTAAGTCACGCAGCACGTTAGCAGTTTTACAAACCCGGTCACGCAAATCGCTGTACGAAATATGTTGTGCTTCTTCTTTTGGATCATTGGGTTCAAAAATTATCGCAGTTTTATCACCACGCTCATTCAAATGCCGATCAATACAGTTTTTAGTGATATTTAGTTTTGCATTTTTAAACCATTCAATTTTCGCCGCTTCCATATCATACGCAACCACTTTTGACCAGCGCTGATACCAAACAAAGTTTTCATCAGCAATCTTGTCCCAAAACTTCTTCGGGTTTTTTATGGACTTTTTATATTGCTTAAAATAGTCTGGCAAATCGTCTATCACGTAATTTTTCATAAAATTTTATTTTTTATTTCCCAATTTATATTCAGGAGCAGTCTCGTCCTCAAGACGAGATGCTATCCGCTCAAACTCCTCACCCAACAGCCTTCTCAATGCTTGTTCCGGGGTAACCGCTACTATGGTAAGTTTGCGCTAATATAATTATTTAATAATTTAGTTAAATAAATTAACCAAAGAGTAAAAGCAGCAGGATAAAGGCCGACGCTCCATTGATACTTAGATATCGCCCCTGATTTTATTCCCATGCTGCTGTTTTCTTCCAAATCCGGATAGAACATTGTTGGTAAGAACTTTTACCATGGTGGA
>JBBSRZ010000077.1:0-11428 GCA_038242555.1 Flavobacteriales bacterium
CTACAAGTTGATCGTCAAAGAGCCAACTTAGAGAAAAACTTAGGTTCGATCTCTGACATGGTTCGTCTTCCATCAGCACTTTTTGTTGTTGATATTATGAAAGAACACATCGCGGTAACTGAGGCTAAGAAATTGGGAATTCCAATTTTTGCAATCGTAGATACCAACTCAGATCCAAGAAAAGTAGAATATGTAATTCCTGGAAATGATGATGCTTCTAAATCTATTGATATGTTATTGAGCGTAGTTTCAGATTCTATCAAAGAAGGTTTATCTCAAAGAAAAGCAGACAAAGAAAAATCTAAAGAAGAAGGAGAAAAAGTATCAGCAGAAACTGATGCAGATTTCACTTCTGACGCTCCAGCTCCGGCTGCAGAATAAGATTTTATCTTAAATATAAAAAAGGTTCAGAATTATTTCTGAACCTTTTTTTTGTGCTTTTTTTTCAAGTTTAATTGCTATGTCAAAAGCAACTCTATTTTAATCTAAATTTAATATAAGTGATCGTTTTCCCTTTTGCTTCAAACAAACCTTCGTAATAGGTTTTAATTTCTCTCAGCAGCGGAGTTTCGGGATCAAACTCTGGCGCACCATAAATATCATGGTTAGCGAAGAGAATTTCATGATCTAAACCTTGAAGCAATCCTAACGTATATCCATGTAAAAACTCTGAGTCAGTTTTCAAGTGCATCACTCCGTCTTTCTTTAGAATCTTTTTATAACGTTCTAAAAAATCCGGGTGCGTCATTCTGTGTTTGGTTCGTCGGTATTTAATTTGTGGATCTGGGAAAGTAATCCAAATCTCATCCACTTCATCTTCCGCGAAAAAATGATCAATTAATTCAATCTGCGTTCGTATAAAAGCGATATTGGGTAAGTTTTGCTCCAAGGCTTCTTTTGCACCGAACCAAAATCTCGCCCCTTTAATATCAACTCCGATGAAGTTTTTTTCGGGGAATGCTTTCCCTAAGCCAACAGAATATTCTCCTTTACCACAACCCAATTCCAAAACAATCGGATTATCATTTTTAAAGACTTTTTGGCGCCACGATCCTTTCAAATGAAAATCGGCTAAGGCTTCTTCTCGCGTAGGTTGAAAAACATTTGAAAGTATTTTGTTTTCGGCAAATCTTGCCATTTTATTTTTGCCCATAATATGTTAGAAAACAACCTACCTTTCTAGATCTATTTTAAATTAAAGTTATAACTGAATTTATTTGCCCGAAATGCCAAGCGAAACCATAATGGCTTTTTGAACTGTTTTCTGCGAAGCATATATCGCTCCACAAACATTACTGGAGAAAAGATAGTCTCCTTTTATGATAACAATGGAACCATCCTTACGAGAAGGAACGGCCAATCGGTATTTTGTATTGCCGACCCCTTCTATTCTGACGATCATATTACAGTCTGATTTATTCTCGATCATGACGATACTTTCCTTACTCGTAGGATCGTTATCAAAAAGGGAGTTTAAAAGCCGAACGGTTTTATTCTTATGCTCTGCTGGAGAGACGGACATTAACATTTCAAATTCTTCTTGTTCGCCTTGATCCATCGAAGTGCTCGCAGCCAAAACTCCAGCGTCTACAGACTTAGTCGTCGAACTTTTACGTACACTTTCGGCCAGTTCTTTCTCGAATTTTGCAATCTGCTTTTTTCTAATGTTTTCATTAATCTCCGCAAAACTAATTCTGGTAGAAGGTTTACGTCTTAATAAAGCTATTTTTTTTTGGAATTCAGGAACGCGGGAATCAATAGGACTCGCCTTTTCAATATATTCTTTGAGCATCTTTACCAAGCGCGGTTTTAGAATCAAACGTTTGGGATCATCAGGATGAGCAATTCTTAAGTAGGCATCTATTTCATAAATGCTGGTACTGCGCATAATATTGCTGAAATCCTTCAGCTTCTGTTGCGCTGAAAAAGTGGTAAAAGAAGCAGTAAAAAAAACGAGTAGTAAAATACTTTTCGCAGTCGACAGTAAAACTTTCGAAACTTTAACTTTAGAAAAAATTAGGATACAATTGCTCATTTTTAAAGCATTGATCATATTCGAGTCTTTAGAATATAAATAATAGTCCAAATATAAATAAAAAAAAGTGAAGGAAATACGGCTCTTCAGGACAAATTACTTTAATTCATTCATCAAACTTGAATTTCTTAAACGACGTTGATAAATTGGCAAATATTTATCGACATAGATTCCGATTGCTTCATAATTATTGGCTTGTATATAATAATTAATATCATCTGAGGAATAAACAAATTGCAAAAAATTATCAATCAGATTTACCGGAATTTTAAGATTGGTAAAATAAGTTTCGCCATAATAACTTTTAATATTTTTTATAGCGACATTCATCCGTTCATATTGTTTAGCACGTTCTTGCTTTTTTCTTTCGCCAGATAAAATATCATAAATACTTTCTAAACTAAAGGTTAATCCACCTCCATTAAATCCTGCCACTGGCAATTGTGGCGGCGTTCCATCTCCCACTGGAGAAGGAAGACCGATCATTCGTTGCAAAGCAAATGCTTTTTCACCGGTCTTTAAAGAACTCACATCTTTTCGAAGATTTCCGGTGGGTTTAAATTTACTGATGACGACTTCTTGAATATCGTAATAGGCGATCTTTAACTCGACAAAGTTATTCGAAGTTAACAATTGATCTGCATTCACTTCTACATCTTTTCGATCGGTTACGATAGAGGTAAATCTAATGATATCTCCTGGCTTCGCGGGAATTTTAAAAGTGCCGAAATAATCAGTATAAACAGTTTTTTGCGCCGTAAGATTGGTAACGTATACTTGATTAAGATAATAAACGGAGCGATCTCTGATAATTATTTCTCCGGAAAAGAACTGGGCGTCAATGTTATTTAAAACAAAAATTGCAACCAGTAATAATAACTTCTTCATAAGTACCGTAAAATAAATGTTTTTATAATTAACAACTGTGATTTAGATGAAAATCTACGGTTAAAGTTTGGTTAAATATTCAAAAATAATGTTAACTAATATAGAATCGAAAACGGAAGCAAACCATTAAAGGCAAACTTCTAATTAAAAATAGATTAATTAGTTTTGCTTAAAAAGAATAGACAATATTCCAGGAAAAACCAATATTGAATTTAGCAGCACTTTTCCCAAAACCTGGAACGATCATCGGAACGATTCCATCTTGAGTTGTCGAAAAAGCCAAATATTTGGGTTGCGCAGTTGCCTCAATATAAAATGGAGAATCAAATAGTTGAACTCTACCGCCAACATTTAATTCGAGCCAATAAGAACTTTGTGTTGAAGCAGGAAACGCCTGTGACTCATCACTCCCACCAAATCCCCGGATGGGAACTGCTTTATATTCTTGATTGTAATACGAACCCGCAACTTTTCCGCCCACGAAGAAACCATTTCTGGAATTTTCTAGATCATGCGCCAACATATATAAAGAACCTAACTTTAAAAAAGGACCACTTACGGTAGCATCATAGCCGTTTTTTTGGTAAATATTTTTCTCGAAACCTGCATCGAGGACTGCGTACCAATTATCTTTCACTTTCGTGGAGACAAAACCTTGAAATAATTTTCGATCAGAAAAAAAAGCAGATCCCGCATTTAAAACATCAAATCCAACCAAAAAATTCGGTTCGTATTTCCAGTTCATTTTAAGAGAATCTTGCTTTTGTTGCGCAAAACAAAACATTAAAATAAAATTAAAAAAGAAGGAAAAGATGTGTTTTGCTCTCATCAATAATCTGGGTTTGATTTTGTTCTACACCTAAAACTGCACCCGAAACTTCGAGTGCAGTATTAACATTTTGATAAACTTTCTTGATACCGCAAGCTGGTGAAACATATTCGGCTTCGGTAGTGTAATTGATTTTTACTTCTGAATTAACTGCGGTTCTAGAAACGCCAACATACATTTTTGTAAAAGATGTTTCATCAACCCGTAACGGAATTAAAACAGAATCGGCTTTCATCGCCGTTGCAATAACCGGAATCGGTCCCTTTCCATAGTCGACCTCGATGAATAATGAATCCATCGTCTTCATTTTCCCGCTCGACTTTGTCTTAAATTTAATCTTCATTCTCGGCGTTGCTTCTCCACCGATACAGATATCGTCATCTGATCCGCAAGAAGTTAAAAACAGAGAAAGCATCAATAAAAAGAGGACTTTGAATTTCATTACTTAGGATCTAAGGCCTTTTCAATTCTATAAATTAAATCTTCATAATGATATTTGTTGATCAGATCAGAAGAACTTTTCGTAAGCAAATCATCTTTTACGGTCTTTAATGTTCCACGTACAATTGCAGACACATCTGAGTTTTGAGATACTACTACGCCTGAACCTCTTGATGGAGCTGATGGTTTTGCATTTAAAAGAGTAATTAATGATCCTACATAGTTTCGCTGAAGATTTCTGCGGTAAATATCTACATTAGAATTATTAAATATATTCCCTTTCAAGTCATTCATATATTCCAAAACTGGATAAACATTTTTGTCTACCACTTGATTTTGGTACATCATCTGCAGAACGTTCGGAGATAGAATTCTATTTAAAACGGTATTCTGTAGATTTTCAACTACACCAACTTGCGTTTTTCCGGTATTTTCAAAAACATTCTTTTTAAGCAACCATTCTGGAGTAGTAAATACGTTTTGACTTAAAAATTCCAACGCCCTTTTTTGGTCTGCTTTCGGTACCACTTCATATACAGAACCTTTTTGCTCAATCGTTTTTGGCGTTTCTAATTCACCTCCGATATATTTTGAAACATGTCCCAAATATCTAGCAAACTGACCATTTACTTGATCATACATCGTTGAAAGATTACCAAAATCCTCATTAGGTTTTTTCGTCCAGTCTTCTAAATTATCGACAACACGCTTTAAATTTTTAATACCATACGTTGAAGCGATCATTGCATCATCTCCAACTTGCTCACTTTGAGAACGTGGATCAAACGGATTACTTTCTGTTCCAAACCAAAGACGGTTGTCTTTCAGTTTATTCATCACCCATTTGTTCAGGTGTTCTTTTTCTTTTTCTGGTCCGTTGTACTGGTAAAATCTTCTGTAACCCCAATCAATTGCCCAATTATCATAATCTCCGATTCTTGGCATAAGTCCGCTTTCACCAATTTTATCTTCTGGCTGCGCAACATAATTAAATCGTGCATAATCCATGATTGACGGTGTATGTCCGTTTTTCTCAACCCATTTTTTATCACGAAGTTTTTCTACGGGAACACTTGAACTTGAACCAAAATTATGTCTTAGTCCTAGAGTGTGTCCTACTTCATGAGAAGAAACAAAACGAATCAATTGACCCATCAAAGCATCATCAAAATCCATTTTTCTAGCGCGAGGATCATTTGGTGCTGCTTGCACAAAATACCAATTTCTTAATAGTAACATCACGTTGTGGTACCAGTTGATATGACTTTCTAAAATTTCACCTGTTCTTGGATCTGAAATTGAAGGTCCAGAAGCATTAGGAACATCAGACGGTTTATATACAATCGCAGAATATCTTGCGTCTTCTAAACTCCATTCTGGTTCATCCTTAGCATTCGGAACTTTAGCATAAATAGCATTTTTAAATCCTGCACTTTCAAATGCTTTCGCCCAATCATTAACACCAGCCATTAAAAACGGAACCCATTTTTTAGGAGTTGCTGGATCGATATAAAAAACAATCGGTTTTGCCGGTTCTACTAATTCTCCTCTTTTGTATTTTTCCAGATCTTCTGGTTTAGGTTCTAATCTCCATCTTTTAATGAGTGCAACTCTTTTAACGCCTTGTGGATCTAAATCAAAGTCAGTATATCCTACTGCGAAATATCCAACTCTAGGGTCAAAATATCTGGCCTGCATTTTATCTCTCGGTAACAAAACAAGAGACGAATTAATTTCTACGGTATAATTCCCACTAACGACAGGCTTGTCTTGTCCTGGTGGCGAAGTATAATTTCCTAAAGTTCTTGCAAATGTTTTTGTTGTATTGATCTCAATATTATTCGGAAAAGATTTAACAAAATTGACATAAGATTTATCTTTTTGAAAAGCACCAACTTTATATCCTTTTTTAGCCGTAGCCGCAAAAGAAACAAGTTCGTTATCAGCATTCAGCATTTCTGTAACATCGATGACGGATGTTTTTTTATCTTTTCCAAAAGTTTTGATAGGGAATGACATTACAATCGATTGCAAATTATTCCTCATTACCGAATTATACATTTCTGAGGTAGAATCTTTGGCGTAATCTACATAAGAAATAGATTTAATGAAAATTCGATCCTGTGGACCTTTGTCAAAAGTAATTACATTCTGAGCAATTTGATCTCCCGCATAGCCGCTTGTTCCAGAACGCATTCCGGCCGCCGCTTTAGTTAATCGGCTTACCAATAAGAATTCTTTACCAAGAACATTGTTAGGAATTTCAAAATAAAACTTATCATCAACTTGATGCACAGAAAGGATGCCCGCATCTGTAATCGCCTTAGCGGTAATTATATCTTTGTAAGGTTTAATCTTTTCAGGTTTTTTTGCATCTGGCTTTTTCACCGCTGCAGAATCTGATTTCGCGACCACCGTATCTTTTTCCTGTGCAACAGAGGATGCAGTAATTGCGAAAAGGAAAAATACTGCAAAAAAGTTTTTAAATGATTTCTTCATAATTTTTTAAAAAAATAAAAATAGGGTTTATATTCGATGTAGCAACGCAATATTTTCAACATGATGCGTTTGTGGGAACATATCGACTGGTAAAATCTTCACTAATTGGTAATGATCTTTCATTAAAGCTAAATCTCTGGCCTGCGTAGCCGAGTTGCAACTTACATAAACAATCTTCTCCGGCGCGATTTTCAAAATCTGTTCTACTACTTTTTGATGCATTCCGTCTCTCGGTGGATCAGTAATTAGAACATCGGCTTTTGGATGTTGCGCAATAAATTCATCATTAAAGATTTCCTTCATATCGCCGCAATAAAAAGTACAGTTTGTAAGACCGTTCAGTTCTGCATGTTCTTTTGCTGCATCGATAGATTCTTGAACAGATTCAATTCCGATGACGTGTTTTGCTTTTCTCGCTACGTATTGCGCAATGGTTCCGGTTCCTGTATATAAATCGTAAACAACCTCATCTCCTTTTAAATCAGCAAATTCTAGTGTTTTTGCATATAAATTTAAGGCTTGTTTATAGTTGGTTTGAAAAAATGATTTCGGACCAATCTTAAATTGAAGACCTTCCATTTCTTCCATCAAAAATCCGTCGCCGTAATAAAGCTGAACATCTTGATCATATAATGAATCATTTTGCTTAGCATTAATGGCAAACATCAAAGTTTTGATCTGCGGGAAACTTTCTAACATAAAATCAAATAACTTTTTTTGATTTTCTTTCTCCTGACGGTAAAGTTGGAATAAGATCATCCATTCGCCTTTTGAATTCTGGCGGAACATAACGGTTCTTAAAAAACCTTCTTGTTTTTTAACATCAAAAAACTCCAGACCATTTTCTACTGCATAATTTCTGATGGCTAAACGCATCGCATTCGAAGGATCTTCTTGCAGAAAACATTCTTTCAAATCCAAAATCTTACTCCACATTCCAGGAATATGAAAACCTAAGGCATCTCTATTGCCAAAATTTTCTTCGGTACTAATCTCATACTGCGTCAACCACCGTGCATTAGAAAACGAAAATTCCATTTTATTACGGTAGAAATACTGCTCGTCGCTCCCCAGAATTGGTAAAGTTTCGAAATCTTCAATTCCCGCAATTCGTTTGATATGATTATAAACTTCGTCTTGTTTAATTTCTAACTGTTTTTCATAAGAAAGATTCTGCCATTTACAACCGCCGCAAACCCCGAAATGAATACATCTTGGCTCTACTCTGAACGGTGACCTTTCTACCAGTCCAATCATTTCTGCTTCGTAATAATTCGATTTCGATTTTTTTACGCGAGCATTAACAACATCACCTGGAACGGCACCGGAAACTAAAACCGTTTTACCTTCTTCCGTTCGGCCAACGGCAACGCCTTTTGACCCAGCAGATACTAGTTTTATATTTTCTAAAATTATATTTTGTTTTCTCTTTCTCATTACATTTAATATGATCGCAAAAGTAAGGTTTTAAAATAAAAAAAACAGGAAACTTTCAGGTTCGCGTTTTCAATTAGTGTTGACTTATAAATGAGCATTATACTGCATTTGCCAAATAGTAGTCTCGGTTCTTTAAATAAAATAAGCCCGAAAGAGCGCCAAGAAACAGAAACGAAACGGTCCAAATATATTTACTGGAAAGATTATTTTTGAAGACATCGATAATTAAAATAATGGAAGCGAAAAAATTCGCCAGTAAACCCGCATACATTAAAGCAAGCCCGAGATCGGAGGAAAGCCCTAATGAATTAACATCGATCGTTGCGGCAATTACGATGAAAATCAGTCCAAAAATAGCGACTGGATACAGAATGTTTTTCGGAACAAGTAAGTTGGAGTTCGTCATATAATTTTTTTTAATATAAAAAATTCCCGCCAAAAATTGACAGGAATATAATATTTAAAATCGTTGAATTATTTATTTTCAGTTTCAGGCATCGGCATTGGTGGCGATATTAGGTCATTTTGCAAAGTGGCTTCTGGAGCAGAAGGTGCTTTTAAACCTGTCAATTTATCGAGTACGTTGATCAAATCTGGATCTCCCAAATTGTAGAAAAATCTACTGGCAACTTTTCCTTCTTTATCAATCGCGATAAATGACGGAAGTTTAAATCCATAAATTCCTAAATCTTTAGCAATTTGCGAATTCATTCCGTTTTCACCATAAACATTCGTTCCGGGAATTCCTTGAAGCATTGCTTTGCTGGTTTTACCGAACTGTTCTTTCGTGTCGTCTAAGTTCACGTAGATAAAATCCATTTTAGACTCATAAAATTTAGCAACTTCTTTTAAAACAGGAATTGTCGATTCACTGATGTAAGGATTCCAAGAAGCGTAGAACATTACCAATGCAGGTTTTGCTTTATTGTCTGTTAATTTAAAGGAGCTATCATCTTGTTTTAATAAGTTCGCTGAAGTGATCGTTTCTCCCAATTTCGGTCCTGACAGAACGAATTGTATTCTTTCTAAATCTTTTTTGATATCAGCATCTTTAATTTTATCTTTAATGATGGCATCAATTTTCGCAGAATTTTCTGGTGTCGTCGAAGGATTAATATCACTGTTTGACATTACAAAAGCCAACAAATAATCTTTTGCTAACTGAGGCATATCTTTCTTTGTATCTAAAAAATTCGAAAATAAAACTGAAGATGTTTCGCTACCGTTCGGGTTATTTACTTCGGCAAAAGTCTGAAATTCCTGACTTAATTTTCCTAACAAATAATTTCTGTAAATCGGTTGGTTTTTCAACATGCGATCGTTGTCCTTTTTCAATTTCGCTTCAAAATCGGTAAAGTTTTTAGAAACTTTGAAATCTGGTTTTCCAGAAGCCATCCCGTGATTCATTTCGAACTGATTCATTAAACCTAAAACGCTTGATTTCAATTCATCTTTTTTCCACTGAATAGCATCACTGTCCGGAGAGTTTTTCTTGGCGGCAGCATCAATTCGTTTTTCTAGTTCAGTATGGATCTTTTCAACCTCTTTTAAGAAACCTGCTTCATCTTTCGCAACTAATTCTCCTACATTGATTTTTGAAGCGTATTCTGTAATTTTAGTTACTGCCTCTTGAATAAAATCATTGTTTTTCTTAGCATCACCTGTTACAGTAAATTTCGCAGGGAAAACCTCAGCCTGTCCCGAAATATTAAATTTCTGACCTGCTTTTAAATAGATCATTGCTTGTTTACCAGCGTAAGTCATGATATACATTCCGTCTTTTGGAGCATCAAAACTACCTGAAAAACTTCCTTTGCTATCAACGCCAACGTTAATCAACGGAAGTGTTGCCACACCAGACGCTTCGATAAATTCAATTCTTTCTAAAGGGGAACCGCCGGCTAAGTTACCCGTGACCTCAACTTTTTTAGAACATGACATTGCAAGGAATGCAATTACTAGCATTAAAAAATACTTACTCATCTTTATTGTTTTTCGTTTTTATTGAATTAAATGAATCCTTCTGCGTGTGCTTTTTTGGATTGGCGCAAAAATAAGGTTTTCACGCAGTTATTAAAAATTTAATGTAAAGATTTGTGAAAGTTTAACAAACAAAAAACTGCTTCCATTTCTGAAAGCAGTTTTATCTTTAATAATGTTGGCTTACTATCCTTTATCTAGGCTGGCAACCGCATATTCTCTATTCATTCTTGCGATCACTGCTAAGGAAATTCCTTTCGGGCATTCTACTTCACAAGCACCGGTATTAGAACAGTTACCAAATCCTTCTTCATCCATGGCTTTCACCATATTCAGCACTCTTCTTTCTGCTTCAATTCTACCTTGAGGTAATAAAGCCAAGTGGGAAACTTTTGCTCCAACGAATAACATGGCAGAACCATTTTTACAAGTTGCTACACAAGCTCCACATCCGATACAAGCCGCTGCATCCATTGCAGTATCTGCGTCATCTTTAGGAACTGGAATCGCATTCGCATCTAAAGTATTTCCACTAGTGTTTACAGAAATAAATCCACCAGCAGCCATAATTCTATCAAAAGAACTACGGTCTACAACCAAATCCTTGATGATCGGAAAAGCAATACTTCTCCAAGGCTCGATATGAATTGTTTCGCCGTCTTTGAACATTCTCATGTGCAACTGACACGTTGTGATTCCCGTATCTGGACCATGAGGACGTCCATTAATATATAAAGCACAAGATCCGCAAATTCCTTCACGACAATCGTGATCGAATGCTACAGGCTCTTGACCATCGTTGATCAGGTTTTCGTTGAGCATGTCCAACATTTCCAGAAATGATGAATCGGTAGAAACATCGGAAATTTTATAAGTCTCAAACTGTCCTTTTATCTTAATGTTTTTCTGTCTCCAAATTTTCAGAGTCAGGTTTAATCCTTTTTTAGTACTCATTTTTTTCTTTTTTTTGGAGATTATTTATAACTTCTAGTTTTAACTTCGATATTTTCATAAATCAGATCTTCCTTATGCATGGTTTCCTGATTGATATCGTCTCCTTGATATTCCCAAGCGGTTACATACTTGAAGTTTTCGTCATCTCTTTCTGCTTCACCTTCTGGTGTTGCGTGATCCCAACGAAAATGCCCGCCACAAGACTCTCTTCTTTCCAGAGCATCTTTCGCCATTAATTGTCCAAGTTCTAAGAAATCTGCCACACGAAACGCTTTTTCCAATTCCATGTTCATTCCTGTAGCCTCACCTGCTACTTTAACATTTGCCCAGAAATCTTTTCTTACTTCTTCGATTTCCTTAATCGC
>JBBSRZ010000078.1:0-11421 GCA_038242555.1 Flavobacteriales bacterium
AACATTTTAATAGTAAACATCTCTAAATGACTTCGATAAAGAGTAGCAATAAAACATACCTTTTTCTTTTGTTTATCATCGGTGTTATACTTTGCTATTATAATTATGAGCAGCGAGAATATGGGTGGGACATGCTGGGTTACTTGGGTAGTTATTATCGGGTCGAAATTCCAGAGGATAATAGAGTAATCCTGAACGAAGTTGTTTCAGTTATAAAACAGGAAGCACCAAAAGATCAATTTGAAGAATTAGTCGGTTTTCAGGATAAACAAAGCTGGCGGCATTATATTGCAAATCATGCGGATGCGTTTCAGTTACAGATTCCTTATTATTCCGTAAAAGTTTTCTATGTATTATTAATTTTCTGTTTTTTAAAGTTGGGTTTCTCCGTATCGCTTGCGGTTTTTCTGCCTAATATAATATCATTTTTTATTTTGGGGTTTTTATTATATTCCATCTTTAAAAAAGTTTTTACGCGAAACTATTTAATACCATTTTTATTAACTCTGTTTTTATTGTTTATACCTTCCTTAAGATATCTTGCAACCATTTCGTCGCCTGATATGCTGGTGCTTTTATTAATGACGTGGTTTTTTTACAGTATTGTTGATCACCAGAAACTTGCTGTACAATTTATGATTTTGCTGCTTGTTGTTTTCACTCGTCCTGACTTTATTATTTTTGGTTTAAGTTATCTGGGTATCTATTTTTTGTATGATTTTATTAAAAATAAGAAAGTAAATATTTTACCTATTATATTGATCGCAATTATGATTTTCGTTTGCTTTTCAATCTTGAAAATAAACGGTTACCCTGGCTGGAAAGAAGTATTTTATGATAAATTTATACAAAGAAGAAATTGGATGACCGGAAATGCCGAGGTTACTTTTGGGACTTATATAGATGTTATTTTAAGGAATATTATTCATTTTAAGAAAATAACAGTAGTTTCAATTTTATGTTTGGGAACTGTTTTTTATTTTAGTAAAGAACATTGGATTCGGATTTTTGCTTCGTTACTTTTCATTAATATTTACTTGAAATTTTTACTCTTTCTAGCACCGGGAGAATATCGATTTTATCTGCCACTTCTTCTGTTACTATTCATTACTGCGATTTACGCTGCAAGTAATAAAATTCGTAATTTACCATTCTAATATTTACACCGTTCAATGCTTAAAAAAATTCCTAAAAAATGGATCATTATCGCATCCATCATCATATTTGTTCTCAATGGACTTGCTTTATATATTATCAATAGAAACATAGACAATACCCTCGCTGCAAGTAAAATGAAAAATCCTGCACTAGAATTGGCAGCTCAACAAAACGGATTTGTAGGGATTGTTTTTGCAGCGGTTGTGATCACGCTCGATATTTTCTGCATTATGTATTTGCTTTATCTCTTATATAAATTCATTGCTAAAACTTTAAATAATTCCTTACCTAAAAAATCATGAAATTAAAAAATTATATCAACGGACAATGGATCGAAGGATCTGGAAATGAAGTCCCTCTTTATAACGCGGTGAACGGAGATTTAGTCGCTATTTCCGATACTGGAGGAATCGATTTTGAACAAGCCTTAGATTACGGAAGAACAGTTGGTTACCAAAATTTGTCTTCGATGACTTTCTACGATCGTGGTGAAATGTTGAAGAAAGTTGCTTTATATTTACTAGAAAGAAAGAAAAAATATTACGATTTATCTTATAAAACAGGCGCAACTCACGCTGATTCTTGGGTAGATATCGAAGGAGGATTTGGAACATTCTTTACCTATTCTGGTTTAGCAAAAAGAATGTTGCCCAACACCCCTTTTTGGGTAGATGGCGATACTCAGAAACTTTCCGCAAACGGAACATTCCTGGGAACGCACATTTTAACGCCTAGCGAAGGAGTTTCTGTTCAGATTAACGCTTATAACTTTCCAGTTTGGGGAATGTTAGAGAAATTGTCAACTTCACTTCTGGCTGGAGTTCCAAGCATTGTAAAGCCAGCCACACCTGGATCTTATTTAACAAACGCAGTTTTTCAAGATATGATTGAAAGTGGATTGCTTCCAGAAGGTGCAGTTCAACTGGTTTGTGGAGAACCCGGAAATATTTTGGATTATGTTCAAGATGGAGATTCTGTACTTTTCACAGGATCTGCCACAACCGGTAAAAAATTAAAGTCTTTACCTTCCGTTTCTACGAACTCAGTCCGTTTTAATATGGAAGCCGATTCTTTAAATTGTTCGATTCTTGGTCTGGATGCAAAACCTGGAACACCAGAATTTGATCTGTTTATTAAAGAAGTTCGAACCGAAATGACGACCAAAGCGGGACAAAAATGTACCGCAATTCGCAGAATTATTGTTCCTGAAAACTTGGTTGGAGATGTACAAAATGCTTTAAGCAAAGCGTTGGATCAAACCAAAATAGGAAATCCTCTGAGTCGTGAAACCAGAATGGGTTCTATTGTCGGTAGAAAAGAAATGGCGGTTTTACAAGAAAAAATAGAATTGTTAAAAGCAGAAACAGAACTGATTTACGATGGAAAACACGAACTTGTAGATGCAGATTACGAAAGTGGTGCCTTTATGTCGCCAAAAGTATTTTATAATGACAAACCTTTTGAAAAACATAGTTCTCACGAAGTAGAAGCCTTCGGTCCGGTTTCCACGATGATGCCTTATAAAGATGCAGATGAAGCAGCCGCTTTAGCAAAACGTGGAAAAGGAAGTTTAGTAGGTTCTATTATTTCGCATGATGAAAAATTTGTCGTAGAAACCTCTTGGAAGATGGCTTCCTCACACGGTAGAATCTTCGTTTTAAATCGAGATAACGCCAAAGAATCTACCGGTCACGGTTCGCCTTTACCAACTCTAATGCACGGTGGTCCTGGTCGAGCAGGAGGCGGAGAAGAAATGGGTGGATTAAATGGACTTCATTTCTTTTTGCAGAAAACTGCGATCCAAGGTTCGCCAGATATTTTAACTGCCATTACCAAAGTATATCAGCAAGGAGCAACTCCGCGCTATTCTGACAAACATCCCTTTAATAAATATTTTGAAGAAGTTGAAATCGGAGATTCCTTAGAAACCGCCGGAAGAACCGTGACAGATGCAGATATTGTTAATTTTGCTAATGTTTCTTGGGATCATTTTTATGCCCACACCGACGCTACATCGTTGAATGGAACCATCTTCGATCAGAAAGTGGCGCACGGATATTTCATTCTTTCTGCTGCAGCCGGATTATTTGTTTCCGGCAAAAAAGGACCCGTTATTGCAAATTACGGTTTAGAGAATGCAAGTTTTTTCAAACCAGTTTACGCGGGAGATACGATCACCGTTTACTTAACGGCGAAAGAGAGAATCAACAAAGGCGTCAAAGGTAGAAATGTACCGAGTGGCGTTGTAAAATGGTTGGTGGAAGTGGTGAATCAACGAGAAGAAACCGTCTGTGTTGCTACAATCTTAACTTTGGTTGCGAAAAAATCTCCTTTTATCAAAATTGATTATAAAGATTTTGCTCAGCGTATAAAGAAACTGACAAAAAATTCCGTTCCGCTTTGGGGAAGAATGAACGCTCAAGAAATGCTAGAACATCTAGAAAGTACGATGAAATATAGCACCGGCGAATTAGAAACTTCTCACTGCAAAACTCCAGAAGAAAGCATTGAGTTGTATCAGGATTCTCTTTATAACTTCCGTAAAATGCCAAAAGATTTTCCTGCTCCTTTTTTAGAAGATGGAAAACTTCCTGAACTCAAATATAAAAATTTGGATGAAGCCAAAACGCATTTCATCGAATCCGTAAAAAACTATCAAATTTATTACCGAGAAAACCCAGAAGCTGAACATTTACATTTTGTCTTCGGAACTTTAAATAAAGAAATGATGGAATTATTCCATCAAAAACACGTGACACATCATTTCGAGCAGTTCGGTCTTACTGAAAATTAGTTTAAAATGAAAAGAATTATTTCTGCGATTTTGATTTTTCTTTTTTCTATGCAGTTTTCTGCGCAGAAAGTATTTTCTGTTAATTATCAAAGTCAAGCAGATGTAAAAGTTTTTGTAGTGAAATATGAAAGTCAGGCAGATCTGAAAGTTTATAAAGTTGATTATCAAAGTCAAGCCGAAGGGAATGAGGGGAAATGGTTTTTCGTAAAATATTCCAGTCAAGCCGATAAAAAGATGTTTTTCGTTGATTATGAAAGTCAAGCAGATTTAAAAATCTTCTTCGTGAAATATCAAAGTCAAGCTGGCTGGAATAAGAATGAAAAGAAACATTTAATGTATTGATTTATTCTCTTTGCTAAGCAAGCGCCTTTGCGATCGTTTTATACAGCATTATGATTAAAAAAATCTTTGCGACCTTTGCGTTAAAATAAAACCATTTAAAGTATTTTATTCAGTGGTAAAAAACATAGGAGAAAAAGTAGTTGAGTTTAACAAGAAATTGCAATATTTAGGAAACCTTCCTGAAGAATTCGATGTCCTCAATCCTTTCTTTGATAATCCCGAAACGATAGATGTGATGACCAACTTCTATCAAAGATTTTACAATGATGATAATCAAAGGAAATTTATCATCGGTATTAATCCAAGTCGGCACGGCGCCGGAGTTACAGGAGTTCCTTTCACCGATACAAAACGCTTAGAAAGTATTTGCGGAATCGATATGAAATCAGCTCACACGCACGAAATTTCTTCCGTATTTCTGTACAGCGTTATCGAGCAATTCGGAGGTCCAGAAGAATTCTACAAAGAGTTTTATATCAATTCACCTTTTCCGTTAGCCATTATTCGAAAAACACTTCGAGGCGGACTAAACGCAAATTATTATGATGACAAAAATCTTTTCGAAGCAGTGAAACCGTTTATGATTCAAAGTTTAAAAGATCATATAAGTTTAGGTTTAGATACCTCAGAAGTATTTATTCTTGGGAAAAAGAACGCTACCTTCATAGACAAGATCAACAGTCAAGAACATTTCTTTAATAAATTAACCGTATTGGAACATCCGAGATATATTCAGCAATACAAAAGCAAAGAAAAACAATTATACATCGATAAATATTTAATCGCCTTAAATAAAGCATAATGAACGGATTTGTAAATCAAGAAATTAAGAATAGTATTTCAGAAATTACTTTTGGTCATCCGAAAAGTAACTCTTTGCCAGGAGAAATTTTAGAGTTGCTGGCCAAAACGATTCTAAGTGAAGGAGCAAAAAAGGAAGTAAAAGCGATTCTGTTAAAATCAGATGGCGAAAAAGCCTTTTGTGCCGGAGCCAGTTTCGATGAATTATTGTCGATTGAAGAATTAGAACCCTCTAAAAAGTTCTTCGGTGGGTTCGCAAAAGTTTTGAACGCGATGCGCTCTTGCGGTAAATTAGTGATCGTCAGAGTTCAAGGAAAAACTACAGGCGGCGGCGTGGGAATCGCTTGTGCAGCAGATTATTGTTTTGCGACAAAAGATTCGGCGATGGCTTTAACAGAACTAAACCTTGGAATCGGCCCATTTGTAGTCGGCCCTTATGTAGAAAGAAAGATTGGAAAATCGGCTTATGCGGCCATGTCAATCGATGCGGATTTCCGTAGTGCAGAGTGGTGCGCGAACCACGATGTGTATCATTCGGTCTCATCAAGTATCGAAGAAATGGATGCAGAAATCAACCAGTTTTTAGAAAAATTAGCGACTCGAAGTTCTGATGCTTTAGACTTAATTAAAAAAGTGACTTGGGGCGGAACAGAAAATTTTGCGTTATTGATGCCATCTAGAATAGAGATGAGTGCTAGTTTAATTTTGAAGGATTCTGCGAAAGAAAATATCGCTAAGATCAAAGAAAGACTGCGAGCGAAATAATCAATGATTAACAATTCTTCCAAAACAGTTCTCATTTTAGGTGCGAACTCCGATGTTGCCAAACAGTGTATTTTGCAATATTTGAAAAAAGGTTTTTCGATTATTGCTTCTTCACGAAAGCTTAATTCATTGGAGGGTTTTGTCAGAGAAAATGAGATTGATTCTTCTAAAATACTTATTAATTATTTTGATGCAACCGACTTTTCTTCTCATCAAAACTTTTACGATGAACTTCCGACTAAACCACATATTGTAGTTTATGCTGCTGGTTTTTTGGTGGAAAATCAAAAAGCGCTTCATGATTTCCACAGTGCAAAACATATGATGGAAGTTAATTATATGGGCGCAGTTTCTATTCTGAATTTTATTATGATGGATGAATCGAATGAAAATTTAGAGAGAATTATTGGATTGTCTTCACTTTCGGGAGTTCGTGGTCGTAAAAGTAATTTCATTTATGGAAGTACGAAATCTGCGTTTACGCAATATTTAGCCGGATTGCGACAGGAATTGTCATCGAGGAAAATTATTGTGAATGTTTTAGTGAGCGGTTACATTAATACTAAAATTAATGAAGGTTTAGAACTCAATAAATCTTTATTAATGGAACCTGATTACGTAGCGAGATTCATCGTAAATGCTGGTAATTCATTCTCCATCGTTCCCAATTTTAAATGGAAAATTATTTATTATATTTTAAAAATATTACCAGAAAGTTTAGTGATGAAATTACCGTAGAAAATTTTAAAAACAGAAGAAACTGAATATTATACGCCTAAAATTATAGCCGCATCAATATTTAATTTTTTACTTATTTCTCTTGCTATTTTCAAGGTTGGTTCGGATTTCCCAGTTAAATATTCACTGATTCTAGACGGACTCACATTTAGTATTTCCGAAAGTTTGACTTGATTAATATCCATTTCAAACATGCGTAATTTTAAAGTCTCTTTTAAAGAAGGTTTTTCTACCGGAAAATATTTTTCTTCATAATCTGCAACTAAATCTGAAAGAAAATCTAACTCAATGAAATTCTTATCATTTTGAGAAGTTTCATTTCCAACTACTTTTAAAAGTTCTTCAATTCTTTCGCAAGTTACTTCATATTGTTTTTTTGTCATGATATTAAATTTCTGAAGCATTAATTTTATCGTATTCCGAATGAGTTCCAATAAATCTAATATAAACTTTCCGTGAGGCGAAAATTATAATCGCTACCAGTCGATAATGATTTCCTTTTATATTAAATACAAAACGATTATTTCCCACATAATCTACAGAATTAAATGAATTTTTAATTTCTACTACATTCGTCCAGTCTTCGCCCTTAGTTCTCGAATACCAATCTTTTAAAGCGATTTCGGCATCTGGATGCTTTAAAATAAAATCTTTAATTCTCAAAAAACTTACGATTCTCATTCATGACAAATTTAATAATTATATTTGAATTTCAAAACAAAGTTCCAGAAAACAAAATTAGGTTTTAGATTTTAATTTTTAAAGTCAGCTCATCCAACTGCTCGTCAGCAATCGCACTTGGCGCATCAATCATCACATCACGACCTGAATTATTTTTGGGGAAAGCGATATAATCTCTGATAACTTCATTACCATCTAGAATCGCAACCAAACGGTCAAAACCTAAAGCCAAACCAGCGTGTGGAGGCGCACCATATTGAAAAGCGTTCATCAGAAATCCGAATTGTGCTTCTGCATCTTCTTTGGTGAAACCCAAAAGATTAAACATTTTTGCCTGTAAATCTTTATCAAAGATCCTTACTGAACCTCCACCGATTTCGTTACCGTTCAGAATTAAATCATAAGCGTTTGCTCTCGCTTTTTCTGGCTCAGTTTCCAATAAATGAATGTCTTCGGGTTTCGGCGCAGTAAATGGATGATGCATTGCGTGATAACGATTCGTTTCTTCGTCCCATTCTAATAAAGGGAAATCGATTACCCAAAGTGGTGCGAATTCTTTTGGATTTCTTAATCCTAATCTGTTGCCCAATTCCATTCTCAAAGCAGAAAGTTGGGTCCTAACTTTATTTTCATTTCCGGACATTAGGAAAATTAAATCTCCCGCTTTTGCTCCGAATTTTTCTGTGATTTTCTTAAGATCTTCTTGATTGTAAAATTTATTCACCGAAGAAGTAACTGTTCCATCTTTTTGGAATTTAATCCAAATCATTCCGTTGGCGCCAACTTGCGGACGCTTAATCCAGTCGATTAATTCATCGATTTGTTTTCTGGTATATTCTGCGCAACCTTCAACGTTAATTCCAACCACTAATTCTGCGTCATCAAATATTTTAAAATCCTTTCCTTTTACCAATTCATTGACCTCCACGAATTCCATCCCGAGTCTAATATCGGGTTTGTCGTTTCCGTATTTTTGCATCGCGTCTGCGTAGGTCATTCTTGGGAAATTACCGTATTCTTTCCCAGCAATATCTTTCAATAAATTGGCGGTCATTCCTTCGAAGATTTCGAGAACATCTTCCTGCTCGACAAAAGCCATTTCACAATCGATTTGCGTAAATTCTGGTTGACGATCTGCTCTCAAGTCTTCATCACGGAAACATTTTACGATCTGAAAATACCGATCCATTCCACCAATCATCAACAATTGTTTAAATGTTTGAGGCGATTGAGGTAACGCGTAAAACTGTCCTGGATTCATTCTGCTTGGAACAACGAAATCACGTGCGCCTTCTGGAGTTGATTTTATCAGTACTGGCGTTTCTACCTCGATGAAATCTTTTTCAGAAAGATAGTTACGAACTTTTTGCGCCATCTTGTGACGGAAAATCAACTTGTCTTTTACCGGATTTCTGCGGATATCTAAATATCTGTATTTCATTCGGAGTTCTTCACCACCATCAGTTTGATCTTCGATGGTGAAAGGTGGAACTTCTGATTCGTTTAAAATGGTGAGTTTCTCAACCAGAATTTCTATTTCTCCTGTCGAAATTTTTGAATTTTTACTGATTCTTTCAATTACTTTTCCTTCAATTTGAATTACGAATTCTCGTCCGAGTTTATTTGCGCTTTCTAATAATTCTGCTGACGAACGGTCTGCATCAAATACCAATTGGGTAATTCCGTAACGATCCCGAAGATCGATCCACATCATAAAACCTTTATCGCGAATGGTTTGAACCCAGCCAGAAAGTGTTACATTTTGATCAAGATTTTGGATATTTAATTCTCCGTTGGTGTGCGTACGAAACATAATTTTCAGATATTAGAAGTTAAAATTGAAATTAGATTTGGTCTAAATTTCAGGATGCAAAGATAAGATTTTTGGATGATTGACAGAGGTCTGGATTTGTACTTTTCTAGATAAGCGGTCGGCCTTTAATTTTAGGGTGGATTGAAGGTAACGCGAGCGAAGAAAAGAATAAATGATCGAATTGTTTCTTATATAATAGTTCGTATTAATGAATAGAATATAGTGTTCAATTCACTTTAGTGCCTATCATTTTTTTGCTGAGGGTTTGCGAAATAGTATTTTAGAATTGTTGTAAACAAAGCAAAAATAATTGTAGTGAAATAACTGACTACGGAGTTGGGAAATCTCTTCTGACGTTCGTACCTGATTGATTAGGTCACGCTTTAAACTTTATGATTCTTTAAGAAGTGCTTTGCAGATAAATTACTTAACTTTGGTAGCATAAACATCAAGAAAATAATAAATTATGGGAAAAGGAGATCAAAAATCAAAAAAGGGAAAAATTATTGCAGGAAGTTATGGTAAGAAAAGACCTAGGAAAGCAAGTACGCCAAACCATATTCCGGTAGAAGTTTTAGATGGTGACGATAAAAAAGCGTCAGTTGAAAAAGTACGGAAAGAGGTAGGTTATCCTTCTGGTAAATCTGAAAATGCAGAAGTGGAGAAAAAACCTAAAACTGCAGCGAAACCGAAAGAAGATAAAAAAGCGGAGGTCGCAGAGACCAAACCTAAAGCATAAAAAAATGAAGCCGTCTCAATATAAAATTTGAGACGGCTTTTTTATTAAAGATTTTTATCAACAGATTCTGTGATTTTGATTATTTGACAGAGTAGTGCTTTCTTAAGCACTTTTCTTTCTTAGATTATGTGCTAAAGCGTGCAATCCGAACTCTAATTCTGCTTTTGCTATGCCAATATGGGTAAATCTCTTGAAGTTTCTGTTCGATTTTATATGCGCAAAGACGGGTTCTATATCTGCGGTACGTTGCTTTCTTTTTGCTTCTCCAATTTCACTTAAAAGTTTTTCCCGAACGCGGCTTTTATGTCTTTCCAGATTTTGGTTTCTCTCAATAATTCTGTTGCCTTGCGATTTATGACAAGTCCCTCTTAATGGACATCCATCGCAGTTTTGGGCTTGGTATAAAGAACTTGTTTGAGCGAACCCGCTTTTGGTTTTCTTATTTCTATCCGTAATTTTGTTCATCGGTTGTCCCATCGGACAGATGTACAGATCTTTTTCCTGGTTGTAATAAAGTTTATCCCGATGAAAATCTTCGTTTATTTTCTTTCTTTTGGATTTTAAAATGCCTTGTTCTTTATCAAAAGTATTATATTTTACAAAGGTTCCTATATTTTTCTGTTCCAGAAAATCATAATTTTCCTCACTGCCGTAACCGGCATCAGCAGTAAGTTCTTCAGGTAAAAACTGGTATAAATTTTCAAAAGTATTTAGGTGCGGCTTTAAGGTATTAAGATCATTTGTGGTTTGATGTAAAGTGTAATGGATTACATACTGTGATTCTGAACTTACCTGTACATTATACGCCGGTTTAAGCTGGCCGTTCTGCATATGATCATCTTTCATCCGCATGAATGTAGCGTCAGGATCAGTCTTGCTGTAACTTCCGCGCCCTGCCAAAATATCTTGCTGCTCATTATATTTATCTAAATTTTGAGTAAAATTATTCTTAATGTACCGCAGTTTTGCTTTTGCTTTCGTGGAAGCTTTGGGATTTTTTTGGATGATTGATTCTATTTTTCTGGCTGTTTTTTCTACTTTTTCTTTATCAATAATTTTAAAATTGGGAGGTGTTGGATCTTTGTCCTCTTCATCAGCAATACTTTGAGCATACTGCCACATCTGCTCAAGTTGCTCCACCATTTTTACCTTTCTCGTTTTTATAGCATTGCCTCAGACAAAAGTATATCTCCCTGCGATGGATTCTATCTTAGTACCATCGGTAAAAACTTCTTTTAAACTAATGAGCCCTTCTTCTGCTAAAAGTAAAACCACCTGTTTAAAAATATCTTTGAAAATAGTTTTCAGTTTTTTACTTCGAAAGCGTGCGATGGTGTTATGATCTGCAATTTGCTGCGCGGAAAGCCACATGAAATTAATATTCTCGCGCATCGCTTTTTCTATTTTTCGACTGGAATATGTATTATCCATATAAGCGTAAACCATTACTTTGAGCATCATTTTCGGATGGTAACTTGGCTTACCTTCTTTACTGTACTCCTCAATAAGCAATTTTAAATCAAGCTGCTCAATGATCCCATTAACGATCCGAACCGGATGATCCTGTGGAATCAACTCTTCAATTGAGGG
>JBBSRZ010000079.1:0-10919 GCA_038242555.1 Flavobacteriales bacterium
ATTTTTTATTGAAATATGGAAAACTCAATCAAAATAACGCAAATGAGTTTCCCACATTCCAACAAAATTTCAACAACGACAACAATAAAATATTAACAAAAAACTCTACTTTTGAGTGTGCCTAAAGAGGGGAAGATTACAAAACTACTAGTAGAGTCATCATTTATATCCAATAAAAATGGTATAAATTCTGATCTTTTTTTAAGTAAATTTGCACGATAATACCAATATATCATGATGTTTATAGAGATGAGAGTAATGCGCGGCCCTAATATGTGGTCACGCGATCATAGCAATGTTATTGCCATTAAATTTGATCCTCTTTCGATCTCAGAAGTTGATGATCATCAACAAAAAATCGGCATCGATTATTTTCACGAAAACTATGCAATAAATGCCTTACACGAAGACTTTCATCTTTGTGTTTATGAATACATTTTACAACTCGCTGCAAAATTACAGGAACAAGAATTATATCATGAACTGATTTATCCAACGCCAGGTATTCTATATGGGGTACTACAATATAAGACAGAAGAAGTTGGAATCAAGGCACTGGAATTAGCATCTGGTATTGTCGAGTCACTTCTTGCTTCTGAGAAACCGGTGAATTTTGATTTTGCTTTAGATGAAATTCGAGCAGTGAAGTCCGAGTATAGAAAAGAGGCTACCACTTCAATAATTATAGAAGCCGCAAAAAAAAGAAATATTCCCGTAAGTGATGGTCCAGCAGGTTTTACGATTTTAGGTTACGGTAAATATCAAAAACGATTTAGTGGCGCAATGTCTGATCAAACTTCTAGTATCGCTGTTAATATCGCAGCTGATAAAAAAAGCACAAAACAATTCTTAGAAAACTCGAATTTGCCAGTTCCAAAATGGGAATTAGTGGAAGATGAAAATGATTTAATGAAGATTGCGGATGAACTGGAATATCCTTTAGTTACGAAACCGCTAGATGGAAATCTAGTTCAGAATGTGACCGGCAACATTACCAATTTTGAAAACTTATTGACCGGCTTTCGATACGCGAATGAAATTTCAAAATCAGTCCTAGTTGAAAAAGAGATCCAAGGACAAGAATATCAATTATTAGTTGTCGGAAATAAATTTGTAGCCGCTTCGTTAAGGTTGCCTGCAAAAATTGAAGGAGACGGATTTTCAACTGTTTTAGAACTCGTAGAACAGAAAAACAAACAGGTTGAGAATGCAAATGAAAATACTTCGGCCAAAATAGAATTGGACGCTGAAACAGAATTGTCTTTGCAGAAACAAGGATTTTCACTTTCGAGTATTCCTGAACGAGAGCAGCACGTGTTTTTAAAATTAACTTCAAATATAAATACGGGAGGAACTTCCGAAGATGTAACGGAACTTGCGCATCCTGCAAATAAATCTTTAGCAGAAAAAGTTTCTCGTGTTATTGGTTTAGACATTTGCGGTATCGATATAATTTCAAGCGATATCTCTGAATCGATCGTGGAAAATGGAGGTGCAATTATCGAAGTTAACGCAAATCCTAATCTACGAATTCATCAAAATCCTACAAAAGGAGAATCCAGAGAAGTAGGTGAACCTATTGTAAAATTAATGTTTCCAAAAGGAGAAAATGGCAGAATTCCCATTATAGCAGTTACCGGAACCAACGGCAAAACCACCACTACTCGATTGATGGCGCATGTTCTAAGTTTTGTGGGTCACAATGTGGGTTTTAGTTCCACAGACGGTATTTACATCAACACTGAAAAAGTGGAATCCGGCGATTGTTCAGGTCCGCAAAGTGCACAAGCTATTCTTCAGGATTCTACGGTGGATTATGCCGTTCTAGAATGTGCTCGAGGTGGAATTATCAGATCCGGTTTAGGATTCGATCAGTGCGATATTGCAATCGTTACGAATGTTGCGGCTGATCATTTGGGCATTAAAGATGTTCATTCGGTCGCAGATCTTGCTTTTGTTAAAGTTGTAGTTCCCAGTTCAGTGAAAAAAGATGGTTGGGCAATCTTGAATGCCGGAGATCACTATGCTCACTCGATGAAGGATAAAATTAAATGCAAGGTTGCCTTGTTTTGTGCCGATGAGAAAAATGAACATCTTCAGCAGCATCTGAAATCAGGCGGATATGGTATTTATGCTAACAGTCAGCAAGATATTTTTATCTTCGATGGTGAAAGAGAAATCTTTGTTTTTAATGCAGTGGAAGTTCCTATCACAAGAAACGGTAAAGCCGGATTTATGGTTGAAAACATTCTGCCTGTTATCCTTGCAGCCTATCTTTCGGACATCTCCTTAGATGAAATATCGCTGGCATTAAAAGGTTTTATTCCGTCTGCAGATTTAACGCCAGGACGAATTAATGAATTTGAAATTAACGGTGTTAATGTTATTCTCGACTACGCCCACAATCCTCACGGCTTAAATGCACTCGCGGGATATCTCAAAAATATACCTGGTCGGAAACTAGGAATTATCACGGGCACAGGCGATCGACGTGAAGAAGACATCATCGAATTTGGACGAATCGCAGCCGCAATGTTTGCTGATATCATCATCAGATTTGATCGCGATTTACGTGGTAGAACAAAAGAATCCATCGTAGAATTGTTAGCACGAGGCATGTACGAGATCAATCCGAAACAGGAATATCAAGTTATTCCGGATACGCAAACTGCTATTCACTTCGCCATTTCCACTGCCGAGAAAGGAAGTTACGTTGTTATTTGCGCAGACAACGCGACCTACACTCTCGGATTAACAAGAGAAGTGGCTTTACAATTTCAGAATCAACTTTAACTGAGTAATTAAATAAGTAAATTTACATTACACAGGTTGAATGGTTTATTATTAAATCTTTTAAAAAGCATTTTAATAAGATTCAAAAATTATTCTAAATCAAATCGTTGTTAATTATTGTTAATCATTATAGTACATCGCGAATTGGAATGTTTTATGCACGAATAAAAATTACATTAAAAAAATTAAAAATATGGAAAATGATAAACTGGTAAAAATATTAAATGATTTACTGACAAAAAATTACGACGCGGAAAACGGATATCAGGAAGCCGCAGGAAAAATTGAACTTGATACCTTAAAATCATATTTTAAGGAGCAAGCAGAGAAAAGATATGCTTTCGGAAAAGAGTTAAAAACTCTTGTGAAAAAATATGGTGGAACTCCAAACGAAGGAACAAGTTTAACTGCTGATTTTCATCGCACCTGGATTGCGATTAAAGATGCTTTTACGAGAGGTGAAGATGCACTTTATTCGGAATGCATACGAGGTGAAGAAGCTTTCTCTACAGAATTTGGCGAAATTTTGATGAACGAAAATATTCCGCAAGATGTAAAAGATGTTATAAGAACACAAAAGCGATCTGCAGACGAAGCATTATCGAATCTTAAAACAATGCAGGGTTAAAATATATGTACTTATGTAATATTAGAAAAAGAATCTTCTCGTTGAGAAGGTTCTTTTTTTTGATCGACATTTTCAATTCAATCAGAGTGAAAAAAAATGAATTCGCTGATATCTCAGCGAACTCATAAACACAAATGATGAAAAAAAAAATTTTCATAGTAATAGTTACAAAATTCATGCTAGAAAACATTAATACAACTTTATTATGCACTGATTAAGCATATAAATTGACACTTATTGAGTCATAATGGTCGTTATATTAAAATAATTTTATTTTTTATTTAAAAGACATTGTTATAAAACAGACAATTATGCTTAGCAAGCAGTAAAAAATTACAAATATATTTTTCTATTTAAATTTCGTTGCCTAAGAAATTTAATTGTAATTTTAATTGTTCAGTTCTGCTCTTTTTAACTTTTGTAATAACTCGCCTTATGAAAACTCCAAATAACCACGATGACTTAATTTTAGATGAAGGAGAAATTGATCCCAGAATAGAATTAAATTCTTTCTTCATGGATTGTCTAAAAAGAATGTATTTTGCAGAAAGCAGCATAGGTACTGGTTTTCAGGATATACAAACTAAAATCGCCACACCAGAATTAAAGAAGATTCTCGAAATCCATTATGCTCTTCAACAAAAGCATAAAGAGCGACTCGAGAAAATTTTCAAATTAAGAAATGAACCAATAAAGGGTGAAAGTTGTATTGTCTTGGATGCTTTAATAACAGATTCTCAAAGACAGTTAGCTGTCTTTTCAAATGACATTACCAACTGGGAAATAGCGCTTATTCATGTTTCGCAAAAATTTGCACATTATAAAACAGCATCGTACGGAGGGTTGGCTCATTTAGCAATTAATTTAAACTATTGCACTGCTGCTACTTTATTGGCTGTAAGCGCCCAAGAAGAGGAAGAATTTACTGCCAATCATTTAAATGGAATGTTCGACGCATTTTTATCTACTCATGTGGAAGAATATAAACCACAAACTATTTAATTACATTTTCAACCACGATTTCGGTAATATTAAAATTATCTGAATATTCGTTTTCTAAGAATTATATATTTTTCCACTTCTGCAAAGTACGAGGCAAATAGAGGTTTCTCAATTACTCTTTCAAATTATTATTTTCTCCAAATTCATCAGTTAAGTATTGTACTGCGCTTCCAACACTTTATCATCGCCTTTAAGAATTGAAGGAAATAAATGGTCGAGCTTGGTGGGTTTTATGAATTCTCAATAACTTTTATAAAATATTGGCACTTTGTACCCCACGAAACAGATACCTAGTAACCGTTTCGTATCTTTAAAATTATATAAATTAAAAGAGATGAGCCTGTTATTCAAAAAAATGATAATTGCTGGTACAGGATTATTTCTATGTATTTTCCTAATTGTCCATTTGTCGGCAAATGCCTTGCTATTACTGCCAGAATCAACTGCGAGAGGATTGTATAATTCCTACTCTACTACGTTAAGAGAAAATCCCTTGATCACTGTTGTCGCTTATTTGCTATACTTATCAATTATTTTGCATGTAGTCTACGCGATCATAATTACCATTAAAAACCGGAAATCTCGAGGAAGTAATTATGTAGTTAATCGATATAATGAAAACAGTACGTGGACATCGCAAAACATGGGATTATTAGGAGTTTTTATTTTGCTTTTTATTGTTGTCCATTTAGCCAACTTCTGGGCGAGAGTAAAGTTAGGTTTAGGTGAAGGTGTGGCGTTAGATCTGGCAGGAAACACCGATGTTTATGAAGTTACTTCTGCTCTTTTTCATAATATTTACTATGTTCTTTTTTATTCTTTATTGATGATTCCTTTAGGTTTTCATCTTCATCATGGATTAAAAAGTGCCTTTAAGACTTTAGGCTTTTACCATAAAAAAGGACTCAAAGTGGTCGCTAAAATCTCGCTCATTTATGCGGTAATTATGAGCGTTGGCTTTGCAATAATTCCTATAATCGTTTATTTTAAATAGGTATGAAACTAAATTCAAAAGTTCCCGAAGGTCGATTAGAAGAGAAATGGAAAAATTATCAGGTTAAATCCCAACTGATCAATCCGGCTAACAGAAAGAAATTAAATATTATTGTCGTAGGATCTGGCTTAGCGGGCGCTGGTGCTGCAGCAACTTTGGCGGAATTAGGTTACGATATCCAATGTTTTTGTTACCAGGATTCCGCTCGCAGGGCACATTCCGTTGCGGCGCAAGGTGGAATTAATGCAGCAAAAAATTATCAACATGATGGCGACAGTATTTACCGCATGTTTTATGATACTTTGAAAGGCGGAGACTTCAGATCGCGGGAGGCAAACACTTATCGACTTGCAGAATTATCTGCTCCATTAATTGACCACTTTGTACAACAAGGCGTTCCCTTCGCACGAGAATACGGTGGAGTTTTAGTCAATCGGAGTTTCGGTGGCGTTCAAGTTCAGCGTACCTTTTACGCAAGAGGGCAAACCGGACAACAATTATTAATCGCCGCATATTCTCAGTTATATAAAATGGTTCGGGCCAAAAAAGTGGAAATGTTACCGAGGCATGAAGTTCTTGACCTCGTTATAATTGAAGGAAAAGCAAAAGGTGTCGTTGTAAGAGATTTAGCGACAGGAGAAATTAAACGCTTTGCGGCTGATGCGGTGGTTCTTGCAACTGGAGGTTATTCGCGAGTATTTAGATTATCAACTTTAGCAATTGGTTGTAATGGGAGCGCCATTTGGAAAGCTCATAAACGCGGAGCATATTTTGCAGCACCGAGTTTTACGCAAATTCACCCGACGGCACTTCCGCAATCCAGTGATGCGCAGTCGAAACTCACCTTAATGTCCGAATCACTGAGAAATGACGGGCGTATTTGGGTTCCAAAAAAAGAAGATGATCAAAGGAAACCTGCAGATATTCCAGAAGATGAGCGTGATTACTATTTAGAAAGACGCTATCCGAGTTTTGGAAATCTTGCACCCAGAGATATTTCTTCGCGCGCCGCAAAAGAACGTATTGATTCTGGGCACGGCGTTGGACCTTTGAAAAACGCGGTTTATCTAGATTTTAAACATGCGATCAAAAACTTTGGTGAAAAAGTAATCGAAGATCGTTATGGAAATCTCTTTTCCATGTATGAAAAAATAACGGGCGTAAATGCTTATAAAGAACCGATGAAAATCTCTCCAGCTGCGCACTTTTCTATGGGCGGACTTTGGGTTGATTATGAATTAATGACAACAATCCCTGGTTTATATGCGATCGGAGAATGTAATTATTCTGACCATGGCGCAAATCGCTTAGGTGCAAATTCTTTATTACAAGCCAGCATCGATGGTTATTTTATCTTACCAAATACAATCAACAACTATTTGGAAGGAGAGTTAAAAGAAAAACATCCAGGAACTGAACATCCTGAATTCGTAAAAGTTGAAAATGAAGTTAAAGCACAAATCCAAAGAATACTGGACGTAAACGGTGGTCGAACTGTAGATGATTTCCATCGAGAATTAGGAAAAGTAATGTGGCAAGAATGCGCGATGAGCAGGAATAAAGAAGGACTCGAAAGTGCGATCATTCAAATCAAATCTATTCAAGAACAATTTTGGAAAGAGGTAAAAGTCACCGGAAATGATAACGAAATGAACACTGAATTAGAAAAAGCCTTGCGTCTTGCAGACTTTATCGAATTAGCAGAATTGATGTGCATTGATGCACTACAACGCGACGAATCTTGCGGTGCCCATTTCCGAGAAGAATATCAAACTGAAGATGGAGAAGCCTTACGGAACGACGAAGATTTCGCTTACGTTTCGGCCTGGGAATATGAAAACGGTGATTATATTTTGCACAAGGAGAAATTAGACTTCGAATTTGAAAAACCGACCGCCCGAAATTATAAGTAATTGGAAGAATTAAACCTCAAAACTATTGTAATACAATTTGATCTAAATTGAAAATAAAACGCGATGAAAGTAACATTTAAAATTTGGCGACAAAATAGTTCAGAATCGAAAGGAACACTAAAGACTTATGAAACCGATGGCCTGAATGAAGATATGTCGTTTTTAGAAGCACTGGATCATTTAAATGAAAAATTAGTTCTAAAAAATGAGAAAGTGATTGCGTTTGAATATGATTGTAGAGAAGGGATTTGCGGGCAATGCGGCGTTTTCATCAATGGCCGAGCGCACGGGCCCATCGATAATGTAAGCACTTGTCAACTTCATATGCGAAGTTTCAAAGATGGAGATACCATTATTGTAGAACCTTGGCGAGCAAGTTCTTTTCCGATTATAAAGGACTTGGTGGTAGATCGTTCAGCTTTCGATAGGATCGTTGAACATGGTGGATTTATTACGGCAAAGACTGGAACCGCTCCGGAGGCAAATGCGATATTAATTTCTAAAGAAATTTCTGATAACGCTATGGATGTGGCTGCCTGCATTGGTTGTGGCGCGTGTGTGGCAACTTGTAAAAATGCATCTGCAGCGTTATTTACATCAGCAAAAATAAACCACTTGAACAAATTACCACAAGGAGAACCAGAAGAACATCGGCGAACATTGGACATGACTTTCCAAATGGAGTTAGAAAACTTTGGAAGTTGTACGTTCACGGGCGCTTGTGAAGTAGAATGCCCGGCAGAAATTCGCATAAGTAGTATTGCAGAAATGAATGCAAGATATTTAAAAGCCAAATTGTTTATTTAAATTTGGTTCAATTAAAGTTAAAGGTTCTGTGAGTAATTGCAAAACGTTTTTACTTGTTAAACCTCTTTAAATCTACTTCTGGCATTAATTGCTTTCTATTTTCAATATGGTCAAATAGTTCTTGGGAAAAGTAGCAGCCGTTGAGAATCCCACGGGCTCCTAAACCATTAAAAATATAATAATTTTGATTTTCAGGATGGTTCCCTAATATTGGTCGGCGATCTTTAACTGTCGGGCGAAATCCAAAATTCACTTCCTCTACTTCGAAATCATGAGGATAAATCTGCTGTAACCCTTCAATTAATTCTTCGGTTTTAAAATCATCAATTTCATTTTCTCTTTCATTTGGATCATAAGTACCACCGTAATAATAACTTTCTCCGTTTTGAGGAAACAAAAAGTGCTTCTTCTTTAGAGTATATTTATTATTCATTTTTTCTGATAACCGAACTTTTAAGTGATGACCTTTATTTGGAATAACCTGAATATCATTGAAAAAAGGATTTGCTCTAACACCCATTCCTTCGCAGAAAACGAGGTTTTTAAAGGTAAAATCTTCGTAAGTAGAATCTTGAATTTTATTATAATCAAATTCCTTCTCTACTAATAAATTATGCTCTTCTAAATAGACGGTAAAATCATTAAAGAAAGCACCAACATCTAAACGAGCAGACTGATTTACGCTTCCTGTTCCAAAAGGGTTCGTAATTGCTTCTACTGTTTCAAAAGTTGGATTTAAAAATGGCCTTAACTCATCTGTTTCAGTTTTCATGGTCCAGAGATTCCTTTCTCCTTCATCATGAAAAATCCGATGAATATTTTCATTAATGATATAATTCGTTCCCGTATATTCCGCAATTTCTGCCATTGTGTTCGTTAGGAATTCTATCTGTTCTGCAGCCAACCAAAATGTCGTAAACTTCTTTAGAACTAAAGGGTTGATAACGCCGGCAGAAACTTGAGAGGCGCCTTTCTTATTTGCCGAGAATAAAACAAACGTTTTCTGGTTAAGGATTAATTGATGCGCAAAGAAATAAGCCGCGTAACCATCTCCAACAACAATATAATCTACTTCTTTCATTACTAATTTTTCTATTGTATTTCTGTTTCCGATTTAGAATCAAAAAAACCTGAGTAAATGTACCCAGGCTTTTTTTGTTATGTTCAAAGGGAATTTGTTAATAATTCCACATATCACTTTCCATTTGAAGGATTTCTCCTTTAATTCTTTCGCTTTCTTCTAATTGCTCATCGGCATCATTTGGAATATAATCCTTGATAACACCGTTTCCTAAACCATTATCTGATTTATAAATTACCGTAGAAAATCTTCTGGCATTCAATAAATCATCAAAAGTAATATCAGAAGCAAGATTCTTGCTATTAAACACGACTGCATTCGCTAAAACTTCTCTTGCATCTGGATAATACACCCAGAATAAATCAATAAGTTCATCCTTCGAAGCGAGTGGCTGCCCGTCTGGTCCGTATTGTCCCATCGTTGATGGATCTTGTCCCATAGCAGCAATTCCTAAAAGTCTATATTTCATTTGGCTATCTCTTCGGTCGATATACCACATCCCTTTAATCTTTAAAACCTTTACATTTTCAGTTTTGGTTTCATAGACATTGGTATACTCTTTCATCTCGTCTGCAGTCAACGCACCGTTCTCGTTGATTCTGTCAATTCCCGCATCACTTAATACCTCATTTTTAATACGAGCCTGAATAGCATCTGGATGTAATCTCGTCATGAACATTTCATCGTCATACACTTCTTTGATTCTACCATCGTTGATCGCTTCAAATAAAAGTCTATAAAGAGATTTGTTTTGAGAAACTAACCCGTCTTCATTGTGATAATAAGGTTGGTTCAGTTTATCATTCATATCGATGATTTCCCAAACTACCATACTTTTCAAGATGTCTTTGTCTGCAATAAAACCATATTCTAACGGCTTCTTTTTATTAGAAACCATAGAATCGCCTTGCTTGATCATATTCAAATCCCGGTACTTTCTAAATGATTCCGGAGATTTTGCATTTAAAATAGACATGGAAGAGATTGGAGTATCTTCAACTGGAGCATATTCCGCTGGTACTTCATAAACTGGCTCTTCCTGAACAACTGGCTTTGCAGCAACAGTAGTTTTTGGCTTCGCTTTACGTTTTGTTTTCTTCTTGGTCTGCGCTCCAGCAGTACTGAAAGTTAAAGCAAGAAGGACGAATATGATTTTTTTCATTTTAATTATTTTAAAACTATCGATCTCTTTAAGTATCAGATAGCAACGTTTTTATTGTACGTTTATTATGACGTTACCAATATTTTTCAATTGTTGATTTCCAAGTCCTGTTGCGGTTGCCTGAATGTTAAACACATAAGCAATATCTCCGTTTCGTAAACCTTTAGTTAAGTTAGCAACAGAACTTAAAGAATTTCCATTAACAAGCATTGCAGCCTTTCCAGGAACTTTAAACATGAAACTGTTTACTGTAAAACTAACTGGGAAATCAAAGTCTGGCATATCTGCAGAAACTCTCTGATTAGGAATCGAACTGGCAGGCATTGATACAATATTCTTACCTTGAATTTCACCGACAGGCGAAGGAACACTTTTAATTCTGAAAGGGAAAGATTGTGAAATCGTAGCACCTTTAGGATCTCGTCCAGAGATTGTTAAGTTTACAGTACTTCCTCCTCCAGGACTTACGGTCCATTTTCCACCACCTCCACTAACTGTAGCTCCAGGAGCTGATAGTGAAATTCCTGACATGTCTGCAC
>JBBSRZ010000080.1:0-10916 GCA_038242555.1 Flavobacteriales bacterium
AGTCTTCCTTAACTAGAAATCCTTTTTGATCTAAGTATGTGGAGAAATCACTGAAAAAAGCGGCAACATCTAATCGAGCAGAATGGTTTACACTGCCAGTGCCGTAGGGATTTATAATCGTTTCTACATCTTCAAACAATGGATTAAGAAATGGCTTTAACTCATCCGTTTCAGTTTTCGAGGTCCACAGATTTTTTTCTCCTTCATCATGGAAAATTCGGTGGATATTTTCATTCACTAAATAATTTCGCCCAGTATAGGTACTGATTTCTCCCATTGTTTTGGTTAAGAACTCTATCTGTTCTGCAGCTAGCCAAAATGTTGTAAATTTCTTCAAGACTAAAGGATTGATAACACCAGCAGAAACTTGTGACGCTCCTTTTTTATTAGACGAAAATAGAGCAAATGTTTTTTTTCGCATTATTAACTGGTGGGCAAAAAAATAAGCCGCGTAACCATCTCCAACAATAATATAATCTACTTCTTTCATTTTTAATTTTTCTACAGCATTGTGCTAAAATTCAAAATCAAAAAAACCTGAGTAAATGTACCCAGGTTTTTTATTATGTTTAAAGGGAATTTTTAATAATTCCACATATCACTTTCCATTTGAAGAATTTGTCCTTTAATTCGTTCGCTTTCTTCTAATTGCTCATCGGCATCATTAGGAATATAATCCTTAATAACTCCATTTCCTAAACCATTATCTGATTTATAAATAACGGTAGAAAATCTTCTTGCATTTAATAAATCATCAAAGGTAATATCTGACGCAAGATTTTTGCTGTTGAATACTACTGCATTAGCCAAAACTTCTCTAGCATCTGGATAATAAACCCAGAATAAATCAATAAGATCATCCTTGGAAGCAAGTCGTTGTCAATCTGGTCCATATTGTCCCATTGTTGATGGATCCTGACCCATGGCAGCAATTCCTAAAAGTCTGTATTTCATTTGACTATCTCGACGGTCGATGTACCACATTCCTTTGATCTTCAAAACCTTCACATTTTCTGTTTTCGTTTCATAGACGTTGGTGTATTCCTTCATTTCGTCGGCAGTCAAGGCACCATTTTCGTTGATTCTATCAATTCCGGCATCACTCAAAACTTCGTTTTTAATACGAGCTTGAATAGCATCTGGATGTAATCTTGTCATAAACAATTCATCATCGTACACTTCTTTGATTCTTCCATCATTGATTGCTTCAAACAAAAGTCTGTAAAGAGATTTATTCTGCGAAACTAACCCATCCTCATTGTGGTAATAAGGTTGGTTCAATTTATCGTTCATATCGATGATTTCCCAAACAACCATACTTTTTAAAATATCTTTATCTGCAATAAACCCGTATTCTAAAGGTTTCTTCTTGTTAGAAACCATAGAATCGCCCTGCTTAATCATATTCAGTTCCCTGTATTTTCTAAATGACTCGGGCGATTTTGCATTTAAGATCGACATTGAAGAAATTGGTGTGTCTTCCACTGGAGCAATCTCCACTGGAACTTCCATCACTGGCTCTTCCTGAACAACTGGCTTTGCAGCGGCAGTTGTTTTTGGTTTCGCTTTTCGTTTTGTTTTCTTCTTGGTTTGCGCTCCAGCAGTGCTGAAAGTTAAAGCAAGAAGGACGAATATGATTTTTTTCATTTTAATTATTTTATAACTATTGATCTCTTAACGTATCAATTAGCAACGTTTTTATTGTACGTTTATTATGACGTTACCAATATTTTTCAATTGTTGATTTCCAAGTCCTGTTGCGGTTGCCTGAATGTTAAACACATAAGCAATATCTCCGTTTCTTAGACCTTTAGTTAAGTTAGCAACAGAACTTAAAGAATTTCCATTAACAAGCATTGCAGCTTTTCCAGGAACTTTAAACATAAAGCTGTTTACTGTAAAACTAACTGGGAAATCGAAGTCTGGCATATCTGCAGAAACTCTTTGATTAGGAATTGAACTCGCCGGCATTGAGACGATATTCTTACCTTGAATCTCACCGACAGGCGAAGGAACACTTTTGATTCTGAAAGGGAATGATTGTGAAATCGTCGCACCTTTAGGATCTCGTCCAGAAATTGTTAAAGTTACGGTACTTCCGCCTCCAGGACTTACGGTCCATTTTCCACCACCTCCACTAACTGAAGCTCCAGGAGCTGAGAGTGAAATTCCTGACATATCAGCACCTAAAATAGATCCTGAAATTGGATTTGGCAAACCTCTATATAATACGTTCATCTTATCAGCCGTAAGAAGTGCACCTTTTTGTGCTTTCAATTCTTGTGCTCCAGCGATTACTTTATAAGTATGGTTATAAGTCAGTGGTATTACTTTTCCATTTACATCAGTAAATGAAATTGTTCCGCTAAATGTTTGATCTCCTAAAGAACTTGTATTCAAGTTTTTAATACCCTGACCGTTCTGAATTGTTAGACCTGGCATAGATAAACCTGGTACAGTGCTCGAATAGTTTCCTATTGCAACTTTACCTTGTGCAGTTTCGCCTTGAACAATTACCGTTGGTGCAGAAACGATGGCAGAATATGCATCAAATTTAATATCTGCGTCTACTTTTTCTTGAAGCATTACTGATAATGCATCACCTTGAATTCCACGAACTGAAGACTGAATAACTTCTAAATTAGATAAGGCAGCAATTAATGGCTGGTTATAAAATTTATATTGCATCCAGTTTTTACCATTCTTAAGTTCCTTATATTCTGAAACCATTTGCTGATTCGTTCTATTAACCATTTCTTTCATTAGGTTATTAGATCCGAAAGTTTGATTCACATAAGTCTTAAAGTCATCGATTTTATTCTTCAAATCAATTGCTTCTTTTGAAGGAGTGTTTTCGTCTCCTTTCGCAAAGAACTTTGCCGTAGCAGGCTCTGTATTGTTAAGAGCTGCAAAACTCTCTTGAATATCCAGCTCATCTTTATTGTATTCAGCATCTTGACTGATCGCTGTTTTTAATTTTTCGATATAACTAACCAGATCGTCTGCTTTTGTTTTTAGACCTTGGTAATTATTTAACGGATTTGTAAAAGTCTCAGGTGTATTTTTTGCTTTTTCTTGTAGTGTTCTTTGGAATATAGCATTATTACTTTCGGTCAACATTCTAGTTTCTTCCAAAGAGCCCGTAGTGTCTTTATATGATCTGATGATTTCTTGATCGATCTGCATCGCTAGCATCGCGATGAAAACCAAGTACATCAAGTTGATCATCTTCTGACGAGGCGTCTGTTTTCCTTGTGCCATTTTTTAGTAAATTTCGTTAATAGGTTTAATTTTCAAATTATAATGGTACGAAAACTATGATTTCATAGCGCTAAGCATTCCGCCGTAAACTCTATTAAGACTATTTAGGTTGGTAGTTAATCCTGATAATTCTTCATTAAATTTCACTGAATGAGCTGCAGATTTCTGCATATCTTCAACATATTTTTTGCTGTATTCAGTTTGTGTTTTTCCGTGCTCTAATTGAAGTGCGTATAAAGCGTTCATGCTTTCAAGATGACTTGCAGCTAACATCAATTGATCATTATATTTCTGAGTAGAACCAGTAACATCAACAGTTTGGTTAATTTGATCTACAGAATTAGAAAATTTATCGATTCCTGTTCTTAATCGGTCAAACAAAGTAACATCAAGTTTTGCATCAGCCAACATTTTATCTAATTTATCAGATAATGAAACTTCTAATTCTTTTACTTCAGCCATCTGCATTGATCCGGTAGAATGTCTAGAAATCGCCTCAGTTTCGCCTTCTAATAACTCAGGATAAACATTTTCCCAAGCATAAGTTTCTTCTGATTTCGGTGCATCAAATGCAAAGATGGTAAATATAATAGCTTCTGTTATCAACCCTGCTGCTAACATTACATTTCCTGATAATGGGCCTAAACTCCAGTGAGTCATTTTGAAAAGTGCCCCTAAAATTACGATTGCAGCTCCAATTGAATAGATAAAATTGTAAGTTGCTTCTTTGGTTTTAAACATGTGCTAAGTATTTGTTTTAGTAATTATTTGTTTGTTGTGGTCTATTTTGTTCTTTTTCTGTATTTGGCCGTTCCTTCTGGAATGTCTTGTATCGTTCTAAATCCGATGTAACTTCTAGCAGAATCTTTCCTTTCGTAATCTCTTGATCCAGTCATTAATAAATATCCGATATCTTTCCAAGATCCACCACGAACGGTTTTTCTAGGTTCTTTATATGCTTGGTTGGATAAGTACGGATTTAAAGTTGACGCAAATTGATAAGTTGAATTATTATAAGGAGACTCGGTCCATTCCGCAACGTTTCCTGCCATATCATATAAACCGAATCCGTTTCTAGGGAATTTCTTCACTGGAGCGGTATAGGTATAAGTGCCTTTTTCTTCGTCCTCCATATAATTACCACGTTTCGGTTTAAAGTTGGCTAAATAGCAACCTCTATCATCTTGGAGATAAGGTCCACCCCAAGGGTAAGTTGCATTTTCTTTTCCACCTCTAGCAGCATATTCCCATTCAGCTTCGGTAGGAAGTCTAAATGCCATCGGTTTTTGTTTTCTCTTTTTCAAAGATTCGTTGTAATCAGACTTTAATTTCGATCTAAAATTACAAAATGCTCTTGCTTGATCCCAAGTAACTCCAACTACGGGATATTCTTTATAAGCTGAATGCCAAAAATATCCGTCATAAAGAGGCTCATTATAAGCATAATTAAAATCTTTCAACCAAACTGTTGTATCTGGATATATCGCAATGCTTTCCTTTTTTAAATAATTAGCACCTCTAGAATTATCTTTTACTGCTGATTCGGTATCTTCCCAACTATAAGAATATAACAACTTTTTAGTATCGATAATACGCTCATTGTTAATTCGTTCTGCTGGCGGAAGATATATAGATTCTAAAATTTCAGCATATTGTGCATCTGGGTATTCAGAGGTATTCCAACGAAGAGGAACGCTCCAATCTAATTTCTTAGATTCATTATAGCCATCTCTACCTCCTTGCGACTCCATAAATTCTGAATAGGCATTTTCACCACCTGCTTTTTTAGAAGCATATGCGAAATCTCCGATTGAATTTCCGTTTCCAGTTGATCCACCATCGCCCGCCGCCTCAGCTAATAATGAACGGACAACACTGTCGCGAACGTAATTAATAAAAAGACGATATTGACCATTTGTAACTTCAGTTTCATCCATAAAAAACGATGAAACAGTTACGGTCTTTAGAGGAGCTTTTTCCGGGGTATTGGTAAAGTCTTCATCGGCAAGACCCATAACAAATGATCCGCCAGGAATAGCAACCATACCGTAAGGACGCTCTGCAACGAAAGACTTCCCTTTCCCTTTTGCGATTAACTCACCCTTAACGCCTGGTTTTCCGGCAGAAGAACCACCTCTTTTAGAACAAGACATTACCACAGTTGCGGATAATAATATAAGAAATAATCTTTTCATTATGAATTTTGAAATTAGTCGGTAAATATATAATATTTTACAAAAACAATTGGTTTTTTTTTAACCATAACGCAAAATAATTTGTAATATTTTGCAGTCGACTGTTTTTTTACTCTACAGTAACAGATTTTGCGAGGTTTCTTGGTTGATCAACATTCGCACCTCGGAATACTGCAATATAATAAGCTAACAACTGAAGAGGCACTGAAGCGATGATCGGTGAAAAGCACTCTGAAGTCACCGGAATTTCTATCACATAGTCGGCAACAGAAGCAACTTGGGTATCCCCTTTATTAACCACTGCAATTACTCTTCCTTTTCTTGCTTTGATTTCCTGAACGTTACTCACAATTTTATCATAGTGACCTTGTTTTGGTGCTATGATAACAATTGGCATATTTTCATCAATTAAAGCAATTGGACCGTGCTTCATTTCTGCTGCTGGATAGCCTTCTGCGTGTATGTACGAAATTTCTTTTAATTTTAATGCACCTTCTAAAGCTGCTGGGAAATTGTAGCCTCTTCCTAAATATAGGAAATTTTGAGCATCTACAAAATGCTTCGCAATTTCTTTAGTGATTTCATGGGTAGTGTCTAATACTTCTTGAACTTTCTGTGGAATCGTTTCTAATTCAGTAATTAAACGCATGAATTCTTGATTACTCAAGTGTCCATTATGTTTACCTAATTTTAAAGCTATTAAAGATAAAACAGTTAACTGAGAAGTAAATGCTTTCGTTGAAGCAACTCCGATTTCTGGACCAGCATGCGTGTAAGAACCCGCATCGGTAACTCTGGAAATAGAAGAATCAACAACATTACATATTCCATATACAAAGGCACCTTTTTCCTTAGCCATTTTGATGGCTGCCATCGTATCTGCCGTTTCACCTGACTGAGATATTGCAATAACAATATCTTTCTCGCTGATTATTGGGTTTCTATATCTAAATTCTGAAGCATATTCTACTTCAACCGGAATTCTTGCAAATTCCTCAATAAGATACTCTCCAATAAGTCCTGCGTGCCAAGAGGTTCCACAAGCAATGATGGTAATCTTTTTGGCTTGGTTTAATCTTTCTAAGTTATCCCAGATTCCGGCCATTTTAATAATGCCTTCTTCTACTAAAAGTCTTCCTCTCAAGGTATCATGAATTGATTTCGGTTGTTCGAAAATTTCTTTTAACATGAAATGTTCGTAACCTCCTTTTTCAATTTGCTCCAAACTCAACTTTAATTGCTGAACTTCTGGAGTGATTTTTACGTTGTCCTTAATATTTCTAATATCAACACCATGTTCCAACGATATGGTAGCCATGTGTCCTTCTTCTAAATAAACGGCTTCTTTTGTAAATTCTACAAATGGTGACGCGTCAGAAGCGATGAAATATTCGTTATTTCCTAAACCAATAGCCAAAGGAGAACCCAATCTCGCTACTACTAATAAGCCAGGGAAATCGTCGTGCATTACCGTAATTGCATAAGCACCACTAACTTCATTTAAGGCATAACGAATGGCGGTAGCAAAGTCAAATTCAGTATTAACATCCATTATATATTGGATGAGATTGACTAAAACTTCAGTATCAGTTTCTGATTTGAAAGTAAATCCTTTCTCAGTTAACATAATCTTGAGAGTATCGTAATTTTCGATAATCCCATTATGTACTAAAGCAATTTTGTTATTATTTGAAAGGTGAGGATGTGAGTTACTATCACTAGGAACTCCGTGAGTTGCCCAACGAGTGTGTCCCATTCCGACGTTAGACGTTCCTGCTAATTCACTAGAAATTGCAACCAGATCATCTACTTTTCCTTTAGTTTTAGCAACAGTAAAAACTGAGTTGTCATTATCTAAAACAATTCCAGCGCTATCATATCCTCTATATTCTAATCTTCGAAGTCCGTTAATTACTACTTCGTAAGCATCTTGAAATCCGGTATACCCTACAATTCCACACATATCAGTTCCTTTATTTAATTTATTACTATTTAGTTCCGTAAGTCAAGATCAGTTTCGCACTTTTTTTATTGGAAGGATCATTTAAATCGGTTCCAACAAATACTGCTCTAAAAGGCGTATAACTTCTTGTGTTAAAGTTTTGAGCACCTAAAGATGAAAATAACGCTCCTTGCAAATTCCCACCTGCATCTTTCGTATAATCACCCACGTTTAAAACAAAGTGTGCAGATTTCGGATTTCCTTTCTCAACAACATTTTTCAACGTTTGAGTAATTCCGATATCGTAATAGGCTGGATTTTTTTCCAGATCGTAAGCTTTCACCAAATAGAACATTCCAGAACCGTATAAGACGCTCAAATCTTCTAAGTAAGAATTTAAGTCCACTTTATTTACTTTCTGCTTTACTACGAAATTTGTCGGTTTGGTATACTTATTATTCCAAACTATTTCATCAGTATAGATCCTTAATTTTGCTGAAACAATTCCGATCTTGTCACTTTCGTATAAAGATTTAATCGAAGCAAGAGTCGCATCTGGAACTTTTAATCCAAAACCAGGACCTCCCATTCCTTGCGCGTAAATTCTTGGTGCGCCCGAAATAGTATCTTGAACCGCTATCGCAGCAGCTGACGGAGTTCCGGAACGATCAAAAGTAAATTTATTATAATGAGTATTAGCAGATCCTAGATCCATCTGATAAACAGAAGGTTCTCTAGTCGTTTTTCCATCTTCAACTTTATCTTTAGAATAATAAAGATTAAGTTCCATCGTGTTAGGATCGAAATTAAGTAAATAACCGTCGTTTTCATCTACGGAAACTTTAATTCCTTTAAAATATCTAATAAATGAGGCTGCATCAGAAAGTTCTGGAGCAGACGCTTTAGAAATAATTTTATTTGCAAAAAACGTACTATCCAAAGGAATTCTAATGGCGGCAGTTCTTTCGAACAAAGTACTGTTATCTGCATCCTTTGTAATCTTCACAAAATGCACTTTTCCATCAAATGATTTTTTTCCGATTAAAGTACCAGTGTTCACCTCTTTATTAGAGAAAATTAAATCATCGTTAGATCCAAGAAAATCAGTTACTTCATGTACACTGAAATTTAAAATAGTTTTAGCATCACCATACTTGATAACGGGGTAAGAATTGACTACTTTTTTTGCTGGAACAGCACCGTCAGGGAAAATATAATCTTCTTTGGTCGTGGTAGTAACAGAATCTGCAGCGTACTGTGGTTTAATTACAAGCACAGCTGAATCCAACTTTGCATTTACACCAAAATCAGGATTTCCACCTGGTAATCGAACTTGGGTAATATAAGCGGATTTCTGTAATCCAAACTGCGATTCTCTGAACGCACCTAAAGTAGCACCTTGCAACCGATCTGAATCAGTTCTTATCGAATCATTATTACTAATATTATAGGCAATAATGGGATATACCTTTTCTATCCCTTTAGCACCATCTTGAAAAAACTGTGAACCGAGTTGATCTGCATCCGGTTCACAATTTATTAAAATTAAACTCCCAATTACTAACGAAGCAGTAATCTTAAGTAATTCTTGAATTTTTCTTGTCATCTATTATAAATTGATTAGTATAACTTATCGATTGTTTGAGGATCTGAGTATTCGAATTTAGTTCTTTGGGTCTCGTTGAAGCCTTTATCTAAATCTTCTTCTAAAAACTCGTCTCCTTTAATAACTACGTCTACCATATCCATACTTTCGATCACGAAATTGTGGAAATTAGGATTTTTAAACGCATTAAGTCCTACAATATTGTCGAACTTCATTTTTTCTTCTACTGATTCTGACAGCGACAGGTTTTCTTCATTGTAAACAGATAATACAATTTTAGAATCATTGAAATACGAATCGTTTTTGTAGAAAGTTTTTAAATACACAGGAATAAAAGAAGCCATCCATCCATTTAGGTGAATAACATCTGGCACCCAGTTTAGTTTTTTAATCGTTTCTATTACGCCTCTGGCAAAGAAAATTGCGCGTTCATCATTATCACTGAAAGGTTTTCCTTCATCATCGATGTAGAATTGTTTTCTTTTGAAATACTCTTCGTTATCGATGAAATACACTTGTAGTCGCTCTCCTGGCAATGACGCAACCTTAATAATTAATGGTTGATCAAGATCATTGATGATAATATTCATCCCAGAAAGGCGAATAACTTCATGAAGTTGAAACTTTCTTTCGCTGATTTGGCCAAATTTTGGCATAAACACACGCACATCATTTCCTTCTTGGTGCATTCTGAGCGCCATTTTACTGACCATCGTCGCCATATTGTTGTCTTCTTGATAAGGAAACATCTCTGTGGTTACATATAAAATCTTTTGGTTCGGCATAAATTCTAACGTTCTACTTGTTTTAAGGGCATAATTTAATACTGCGCAAAAATACAAAATATTAATCTAATAAATTTAAATAAGATCAATAAAGAAAATGACCGAAAAAACCAGAATTTCTTTTAAAAATATATCTAAAATATTTATAACCAAATTTCCCAGAATTTATTATTTTTACAAGGATTATAATATCGACTATGGAAATTTTTAAAGATAAAAAGACATTTACAGATTATATCGAAAGGCAGAAAGAAATGGGCAAGCGAATTGGATTTGCTCCGACGATGGGCGCCTTACATCAGGGTCATCTTTCCCTTTATCATATTGCGAAAGAGGAAAACGACTTGGTCATCTCTTCAATATTCGTAAATCCCACTCAGTTTAATAATCCTGATGATCTAGAAAAATATCCACGAGATACTAACCGAGACCTAAAGCTATTGGAACAAACCGGCGAGGTAGATGCGGTTTATCTTCCGGAAGTTAAAGATTTATATCCCGAAGGTTTAAAAAGCAAATCTTATGATTTTGATGGATTAGAAAACGAAATGGAAGGAAAGTTTCGTCCAGGTCATTTTAATGGCGTAGGAACAGTGGTGGAAGAATTATTACAGCAGGTAAAACCAGACAACGCTTATTTTGGCGAAAAAGATTTCCAGCAATTGGCCATCATTGAGAAATTAGTCGAAAAATTAAATCTTCCAGTAAAGATTCATGGCGCTCCGATTTATCGAGAGAAAAATGGATTGGCCATGAGTTCCCGAAATGAGCGGTTAACTAATGATCAACGAGAAACTGCAAAAGTAATTCACGAGACTTTGCTAAAAGTAAATGATTGGTTCAGAATCGTGACAATTCCAGAAATAAATAAACGGGTGAATGAAATTTTTGAAGATCAGCGAGGAATGGTTGTAGAATATTTTATGATCGCAGACGAACTTACGCTGAAAGAAACTGACTTCTTTTATAAAGATCGCGCTTATCGAGCATTTATTGTAGTGAACGTTGGCGATGTAAGACTCATCGACAATTTACATTTGGATTAACATCTTAATCTAAAAATCAAAAGTCCTCCTAACCGGAAGACTTTTGAACACCAAATCACTAAATATTAATATGAAAAAAAA
>JBBSRZ010000081.1:0-10851 GCA_038242555.1 Flavobacteriales bacterium
AAGTTTCTGGGAAAATCGTAAAAGTATTGGTAGATGATGCTACGCCGGTAGAATACGATCAACCGTTGTTTCTAGTAGATCCTTCTTAAGCAATTTTAAAGATTAATTTAAACTTTAAATGAAATTTCATTGAAGGTAAATTAGATTTAGGATTCAAAATTTAAAATTTCGAAAACGATGTTCAAAAAAATATTAATCGCCAATCGCGGCGAAATTGCCATGCGAATTCTTCGTACGTGCAAAGAAATGGGTATTAAAACCGTTGCCGTATATTCGACTGCTGATAAAGACAGTCTGCATGTACGCTTTGCAGATGAAGCTGTTTGTATTGGGCCGCCGATGAGCAAAGATTCTTACTTAAAAATTCCCAACATTATTTCTGCGGCGGAAATTACCAACGCAGATGCGATTCACCCGGGTTACGGATTTTTATCAGAAAATTCAAACTTCTCTAGAATTTGTCAGAAAAACGGTATTAAGTTTATTGGAGCGACGCCTGAGCAAATCGATAGAATGGGCGATAAGGCAAACGCCAAAAAAACCATGAAAGAAGCCGGTGTTCCTTGCGTTCCTGGATCTGATGGTTTAATTGATTCTTACGAACACGCTTTAGTTGTTGCTAAAGAAGTTGGTTATCCTGTAATGATCAAAGCAACTGCCGGCGGCGGTGGAAAAGGAATGCGCGCTGTTTGGAAAGAAGAAGACATGAAAGAACATTGGGAATCTGCAATTCAAGAAGCAGTTGCAGCGTTCGGAAATGGCGGAATGTACATGGAAAAACTGATTGAAGAACCTCGACATATTGAAATTCAAATCGCAGGTGATCAGTACGGAAAAGCGTGTCATTTATCAGAAAGAGACTGTTCTGTACAGCGAAGAAATCAGAAATTGACCGAAGAAACACCTTCTCCGTTTATGACTGATGAACTTCGTCAGAAAATGGGAGATGCTGCTGTAAAAGCCGCAGAATTTATCGGTTACGAAGGAGTTGGAACGATTGAGTTTTTGGTAGATAAACACAGAAATTTCTATTTCATGGAGATGAATACGAGAATTCAGGTAGAACATCCAATTACGGAGCAAGTTGTAGATTATGATTTGGTTCGTGAGCAAATTCTTTTGGCTTCTGGTTTTTCCATTTCAGGTCAGAATTATTTCCCGAAATTACATTCTATTGAATGTAGAATTAATGCAGAAGATCCTTTTAATGATTTCCGTCCTTCACCAGGAAAGATTACAGAATTAAATATTCCGGGTGGACATGGTATTCGCGTTGATACGCACGTTTATTCCGGATATACGATTCCGTCGAACTATGATTCGATGATCGCGAAATTAATTACCACCGCGCAGACTCGTGATGAAGCAATTGCTAAGATGAAACGCGCTCTAGAAGAATTCTATATTGAAGGCGTAAAAACGACAATTCCTTTCCATAGACAATTGATGGAAAATGAAGATTATCTTGCCGGGAATTATACCACTAAATTCATGGAAGATTTTAAAATGGATAAAAAGTTCGATATGTAACCATATCTTTACGAATATAAAAATGCCTCTTCTGGAGGCATTTTTTGTTTCAGAGATTTCGAATAATAATCATTAAATTTGTAAAAAGTAAAAAATATGTCATTAGCAGCAGTTAAGAATTCACAGTATTATATCGATTTAGAAAATGAACATGGAGCGCATAATTACCATCCTTTGCCCGTAGTTTTAGATAGAGGAGAAGGTGTTTATGTTTGGGATGTAGAAGGTAAAAAGTACTTCGATTTTTTGTCTGCTTATTCTGCTGTGAACCAAGGTCATTCTCATCCGAAGATTGTTGAAGCATTGGTGAGTCAAGCAAAGCAGTTGGCTCTAACTTCTCGTGCCTTTCATAATTCTAAATTAGGAGAATACGAAAAAAAAGTAACTCAACTTTTTGGATTTGATAAGGTTTTACCCATGAATTCTGGTGCAGAAGCAGTAGAAACAGCGGTTAAATTAGCCAGAAAATGGAGTTATGAAGTAAAAGGAATTTCCGAAAACGCTGCGAAAATTATTGTTTGTGAAAATAACTTTCACGGCAGAACGACCACAATCGTATCTTTCTCCAACGACGAAGATGCAAGTAAAAACTACGGTCCCTACACTCCGGGTTTTGTAAAAATCCCATACAACGATATTGACGCTTTAGAAGAAACCTTAAAAAATGATGCAGAAAATATTGCTGCTTTTTTAGTTGAACCTATTCAAGGCGAAGCAGGAGTTTATGTGCCGGATGATGGATATTTAAAGAAAGCATCTGAACTTTGCACGAAATATAATGTGCTTTTTATTGCTGACGAAGTACAAACTGGGATTGCGAGAACTGGAAAATTAATCGCTTGTTATCACGAAGATGTTCAACCCGATATTTTAGTTTTAGGAAAAGCAATTTCAGGCGGAATGTATCCTGTATCTGCAGTTTTAGCGAATAATTCCATTATGAATGTAATTCAGCCTGGTCAACACGGTTCCACATTTGGCGGAAATCCAATTGCTTGTGCTGTAGCAATGGCTGCTCTGGACGTTGTAGAAGATGAACATCTTTCCGAAAGAGCAGAAGAATTAGGACAACTTTTCCGTGCAGAAATGCAAAAATTGATCGAGAAATGCGATCTTATAACTAAAGTTCGTGGCAAAGGATTATTAAATGCAATTCTGATTAATGACACTCCGGACAGTTCAACCGCCTGGGATCTTTGTTTACAATTGAAGGAAAATGGCTTGTTGGCAAAACCAACTCATGGAAACATCATAAGATTAGCACCGCCGTTGGTTATTACAGAGGAACAATTAATGGAATGTGTTTCCATTATCGAAAAAACAGTCTTGGCTTATAAGAAGTAAACATGAGTATTTCTGTCGTCATTAATACTTACAATGCAGATTTACATCTTGAAAAGGTGTTCGAATGCGTAAAGGATTTCGATGAAAGTGTGATTTGTGATATGGGCAGCACCGACCGTACCATAGAAATTGCACAGAAATTTAATTGTAGAATACTTGATCACGAGAAATTACGTATTGTAGAACCAGCCAGAAATTTCGCTATTCAAAGTGCTGCAAATGAATGGGTTCTTCTTCTTGATGCGGATGAAATCATTGGTGATGATTTGAAACTGAAATTGTATGAGTTTCAGAAAAATCAAGATGGAAATACAATGTTGGCGATTCCGCGGAAAAATTATTTCTTGGGTAAGTTGATGAGAGCTGCATATCCTGATTATGTCTATCGCTTTTTCAGAAAAGACAGCGTGAGCTGGCCACCATTCGTACATTCAAAACCTGAAGTTAAAGGAAATACTTTAAAAATCCCCGTTGACCAAAAGAACCTTGCAATTGAACATCTTGCCAATGATAAAATATTTTCTGTTATTGAAAAAAACAACATTTATTCCGAGCCAGAAATCGGAAAAAAGAAAAGCGTGGAAGTAAGTAGTTCGAAACTTATTTTTTCGCCTCTATTTTGGTTTTTTAAATATTATATTTTAAAAAAAGGTTTTTTAGATGGCAAAGAAGGTCTAATTTTTGCCAAATTAAAGGCTCAGTATAAATTTAATTCTTTAGCAAAATTAGTCGAATCACGTTCCTATGATTAATAAATCTGTTGCAGGTAAATCTTTTATTTTAATAATTCCGAATGATTTTGGGATTTATGAGTTGTTCAATGAAAACCTAGAGAGGTTTGGTTTAGACTTAATTTCTTTTATCCCGCAAAAATTTAAATATAAAAATGCAAAAGATAGAGTTGCCAATTTCGTTCAAAAAAACTTTCTAGGCGATAAAAATTTTAAACGTCAACTTAGTAAACAATGTAATTCAAATCACGTTGAAAATTTAATAAAAGATTATCTGCCGCAAAGTGTAGATTATATTCTCGTAATCCGGCCAGATACCATCACTATTGAAACGCTGCAAAAACTGCTCAAAGTTGGGAAGAAAGTTGTTGGTTATCAGTGGGATGGTTTAGAGAGGTTCCCGCAAGTTTTTGATTACATTAATTATTTTGAAACATTTTTGGTTTTTGATCAAAATGATTACGATACTTATAAAGGTAAATATTCTAATTTGGAGAAATGTGAAAACTTCTATTTCGATTTAGATGAAAATTCTGCTAACATTGAAAATTCTAACATTGTTTATTATGTCGGAAATTATATTCAGGATCGATCAGATGATCTAGTGTCAATAGTACATGAACTCGAACAACATAACGTGGCATTTGATGTCAATCTTAAATACCATCGCAGGACACTTCCTATCAACGAGAAGAACATTACATTTTTTAGGGAAGATTTTGATTTTAAGTCAAATATTGCAAGATTAAAAAACGCCAAGTTCTTATTAGATTTTAAAGCGGTTGAGCACAATGGACTTTCCTTGAGATTTTTTGAAGCTTTGAAATATCAAAAGAAAATTATTACCAATAATAATGCAGTGCAGACCTCTGATTTTTATGATCCACAAAATATATTTATTATGGGTCAAGACGATTTGAAATCTTTGCCTGAATTTTTAAGTTCTAACTACAAAACTCTTCCAGTGGAAATAGTTGAGCGATATTCCTTTAGCAGCTGGCTCAATAGGAATGTTTTCTAATAATTTATCATTTTAAAAGTTTATCATCAATTAAATCGAGGATTTGCTCATCATATTCGCGGTCAAATTTTCGAGCGAAAAATTGAGGAATGTTGGCAAGTTCGTCGATATCATCTTTACCAAATGTTACAGGCAAAATGCAGTTTTTGCGCTCCCAGTTCGCATACGTTAATGACGGTTTTATGTTCGATTTTTCACTTTCGGAAATAATATTCATCAGTATAGAATGGAAAAATATTTCGTCTGGTGCTGAACTAAAACGATAATAATCTTCCAGATTTTGGTAGTTCTTAACAATGTAATCGTAGATTTTCTCAGTTGTTCTTTCATTAAATGCCCACCATTGCGATCCACCAAATTGTTGCTTATATACTGGATTTCGCTGCGGTAATGTCAGTAATTTTTGAAAGGATTTAAACGGCATTCTTCCTTTCAATAAATGAAAAATATTTCGAAATTGCTGTTTAATGGAACTTTGATAAAATGGGGCGTAACTATTACTATGACCTCGGATTTCTGAGTGAAGAAAATGATAATGTTCAGTTTTGTCGCGGACCATTTTTTTACTCCACTTTTCCTCGATTTTCTGGATATCAATGAAGTTAGAATCTTTATTTTCTTTTAAAAAAGTATTCAGTTTTTCTTTGGACTTTATGCGATAATCCTGGCCGCTAAGTAATATTGTAAATCCTTTGTTGCCTGATTCTAAAACGTTTTTCAGGAGATGAAGCGTCGCTTTAACAATCGAAAAATCACCCCAAATGCAATTTTCTCTCTGCGGAATAATATAGGCATTTGCACATTCCGTTAAAACATCAACACTACTTAAGTCACTTTTTAAATCTACGTGGATGAAAAAATTTGAATCATCATCTTGTAAACTTGTAATTAGACGGAAAATTTGCGTCGGATTTTTATGAGCAAGTATGATATAATTCTTTTCCATTTCTAGGTAATTTTATATCTCTTTTGTAGAGTTAAAATACTTTTCCAAAACTCTTAAACTACAGTAATCTTCGATGTCTTTATTAAAAAATTGATTACAATGCTGGTGTGCATTTTCAATAATTTTGAAACATTCATCTGGATTTGAGTTATAAAAGTTGAGTTGGTCTTCTAAATCAGAATAATCACTTTTTATTTCAATAAAATGTTTTCCACCAATTAGTTCACCTTCCATAAACCAAGTTTCTAAAGTTGGTTTAGGCATTACCGCGATGGAATTAGATGACATGATCCATTTCAAATTGGTCGCAACATCGTTTCCTTGCAAACTCAAAATAAATTTATAGTCCAAGTGTTTTTCTATGGAAATCTTGGGTTTAAGCCACTCTGGATTTCCGCCCACTTTATTTACCTGCCCTACATCACATAAGGGATGATTAAAATATCGTTCATAAAACCGGTATCGATGTTCTTGGTAAACAGCCGCTCTTCCTATTAAAACTGGTTTTTTTTCAGTAAAACTTCGATCATTTTCAACAAAGACAAAATGACGAACTTTATCTAAATTCAATAAAATACTGTTTTGATTATTTCCAGAAATTGGTCTTGATTTTACAATGCTGGGCACTTCTGGAACTTCAGTTACATCACCAAAAACGAAATTTAGTGGTGTATTTGGATCAAAGTAGCGCGCAAATTCATAGAGGTCGAAATAATAGGCTTTTGGTGTGGTTAATGATTTTAAATCGTTAATGATATGTTTGAACGTGAGACTTTCAGTAAGATTTTCAAGCTGATTATAATATGAAATCCTTCTTTCTGCTCTTTCAATGTCCTGCGAGTTTAATTTAGATTTTAATTGCAATAGTTTAGAATTAAAGGAACCGGAAGTAATTAAAAACTTAGAAAAAGAACTTAAATAGTAGAAAGCTTTATTTCGTTTTCTAACTTTCATAACACGATTTTATCTTCGCTCATAATCATCTTGTAAGCGAACAATATCGTCTTCTCCGAAATAAGATCCAGTTTGAACTTCAATAAAAACCAGCAATTCTTTTGCACGATTTTCAATGCGGTGTTTTGCGCCTAAAGGAATATGAATACTTTCACCATATTTTACTGTAATTTCTTCTCCATCTAAAATCACGATCGCTTCACCTTCAACAATTGTCCAGAATTCTTGGCGGTGATGGTGGAATTGATACGATAAACGCTGTCCTGGATTAACTTCAATTTTTTTTAATTTATAATGCGGTTCATCTTCCAAAACATAATATTTCCCCCAAGGTCTGTCACCGATTTCTAACATATAAACTTAATTTGTCCTGCAAAAATAAGTAATTAAATGAAACGCTCTTCGACGAATGTTTAGATAACAGAAAACAATTCAGAAAGTGTATGACATTTGCACCTAAATCAGCAACTATAAAGCGATTGCCACCAATTTTTTCTTTAAATTTGCAACTTAAATTAAAGGAGAATGACCAAAGTAAGAGTGCGTTTTGCACCAAGTCCGACTGGACCATTACATTTAGGAGGAGTAAGAACTGCACTGTACGATTATCTTTTTGCTAAGAATCAGGGAGGTGATTTTATTGTGAGAATAGAAGATACGGATACAGCTAGATTTGTAGAAGGTGCGGAAGAGTATATTATGGAAGCCTTGGAATGGTGCGGAATTGTTCCTGATGAAAGTCCAAAACATGGCGGTAAATTTGCGCCGTATCGACAATCAGAACGACGAGATATTTACGATAAGCATTTACTTGAATTATTAAAGACCGATTACGCTTACATCGCTTTTGATACAACGGAAGAACTTGATGACGTTCGAAAAGAGTTTGAACAAAACGGTGAAGTTTTCGCTTATGATCATATTACCAGAAACAGATTAAAAAATTCTTTGACACTTACAAAAGAGGAAGTTCAAAAATTAGTTGATGAAAAGGTTCCTTACGTCGTGCGTTTCAAAATGCCAGTGGATCGAGTTTTAAATCTTGAAGATATCATTCGTGGTAAATCCTCTGTAAATACAAATACTTTAGATGATAAAGTTTTAGTGAAGAATGACGGAATGCCGACTTATCATTTTGCTAATATTGTCGATGATCACGAAATGGAAATCTCTCATGTAATCCGCGGCGAAGAATGGCTTCCATCTCTTGGTCTGCATTATTTATTATATGAAGCCATGGGTTGGGAAAAACCTGAATTTGCGCATTTGTCTTTAATTCTAAAACCAGAAGGAAAAGGAAAACTAAGTAAAAGAGATGGTGATAAATTCGGTTTCCCTGTATTTCCGCTAAATTTTACAGATGCTGAAACCGGATCTGTTTCAAAAGGATATCGCGAAGAAGGATATTTGCCAGATGCATTTATCAATATGGTCGCTTTGCTGGGTTGGAGTCCCGCTAATGACCGCGAAATTTTGACTTTAGGAGAAATGGTTTCTGAATTTGATTTAAATAAAGTTCACAAAGCCGGCGCAAGATTCAATAAAGAAAAAGCAGAATGGTTTAACAGTGAGTATTTAAAATCGAAAACCGACGAAGAGGTTTTAGGATTTTTAAAGAATGTTTCAGAAATTAATTTACTGAACTCAAGCGATGAGCAATTATTGAAAATCATTTCTTTAATGAAAGAACGTGCTGTATTCGCAAAGGATATTTATACAGACGGGAAATTCTTTTTCGAAGCACCACTAGAATACGAGGAGAAGGCAATTAAGAAGGCTTGGAATGATTCTGCGAAAGAAACAATGACTGATTTTGCGATCAAGTTAGTAGATTCAACTTTCGAGGCAGAATCTTTAAAACAGGATATTCATGATTTTGCAGAGAGCAAAGGTTTAGGAATGGGCAAAGTAATGATGCCGCTTCGTTTATGTTTAGTTGGCGAATTAAAAGGACCAGATGTACCCGATATTATGCAAATCCTTGGAAAAGAAGAAACTATTGGCAGGATTAGAAATGCGGTGACTAATATTCAATAATTTCCTTTAATTTTACTAAATTTGAAGGATAATTTTAATAACAGAAATGGAATACTTAAGTTTTGAACTTCCGATAAAAGACCTGATGGATCAGTATCAAACCTGTTCACTAGTCGGCGAAGAAAGTGGTGTAGATGTGAAACTCGCTTGCTCGCAAATCGAAGATAAAATTATAGAAAAGAAAAAAGAAATATATCATCATCTTACGCCATGGCAGAGAGTTCAACTTTCTCGTCATCCGGATCGTCCGTACGCTTTAGATTTTATTAAAGGCATCACCGATAAAGATAGTTTTCTAGAACTTCACGGGGACAGAAACTTTGCTGATGATCCTGCTATGATCGGTGGTTTAGCAACTATTGATGGACAAAGAGTGATGATCATCGGAACGCAAAAAGGAAGAACTACCAAAGAAAGACAATTCAGAAGATTCGGGATGAGCAATCCAGAAGGTTACCGAAAAGCGCTGAGGTTAATGAAGCTTGCGGAGAAATTCCATATTCCTGTGATTTCTTTAATCGATACTCCAGGTGCTTATCCAGGTTTAGAAGCAGAAGAACGTGGTCAAGGAGAAGCAATTGCTCGTAATATTTTTGAAATGACCATGCTGAAAACTCCGATTTTCGTCTATATTATTGGTGAAGGAGCGAGTGGTGGAGCGTTAGGTATTGGAGTTGGAAATAAAGTATACATGCTCGAAAATACTTGGTACACTGTTATAGCACCAGAAAGTTGTTCTTCGATTCTTTGGAGAAATTGGGATCACAAAGAAGATGCAGCAAATGCTCTGAAATTAACGCCTGATGATGCTTTGAAAGAAAAGTTCATTGATGGAATTGTAGCCGAACCACTAGGTGGAGCGCATTATGATCCACAAGTTGCTTACGATCATTTGAAGGTTTCAATCCTGCAAAACATTAAAGCGTTTTCTAAGTTTACCGGTAAAGAATTAGAAACCCAAAGACAAGATAAATTTATCGCGATGGGTCAGTTCAAAGGTTAAGATTTATTCAACTTAAATAAAATAGAAAATCCTGTAAGTAATTACAGGATTTTTTATGATTTAAAGTGAATTCCTATTATTCAAAAAGTTCAGCCGTATTTAATACTGTTACTTTTCCGTCCTCACATCTAATCGCTTCACCAGGAAAGTTTTGAATCATGTGATAATCATGCGTTGCCATAACAACCGCAGAATTATTTTCGAAAGCAACCTGCTTCAACAAGGTCATAATTTCATTAGAAGTTTCAGGATCTAAGTTTCCTGTTGGCTCATCAGCTAAGATCAATTCAGGATGATTTAATAGCGCTCTCGCAATGGCAATCCTTTGTTGCTCACCACCCGAAAGTTCGTGTGGCATTTTGTGCTTTTTAGATTTCATTCCGACACTGGCTAGGACTTCGTTAATTCGGTCATCCATTTTCGTTTTGTCGTTCCACCCCGTTGCTTCTAAAACAAATTTCAAGTTTCTTTCAACCGTACGATCTGGCAATAACTGAAAGTCCTGAAATACAATCCCTAACTTTCTGCGAAGATTAGGAATATTAGACGTTGTTAATTTCGCTAAATCAAATCCTGCGATGGTTCCTTGCCCTGACATCAAAGGAATATGTCCGTAAAGTGTCTTTAATAAAGAACTTTTGCCTGATCCTGTTTTCCCGATAAGATAACAGAATCTACCTTTTTTAATATTCAAGTTTACTTCATTAAGTACGGTGAAATTCTTCTGCGCAATTTTTGCATTTTTCAGATGGATAACATCTTGACCTTCTTGATAGGAATGTGGCATATCTTGTTTGATTGTTGTGGATGAAATAGGATTGCTGCAATAGCAGGTCAAAAGTAGATAAAATCTTTCTTTAACGCCTATAAATTAGCAAATTTTAACAACAAAAAATGCCTGAAAATTTACTTTTCAAGCATATCCTGTTATGATAATTTTATAGATTATCTCTTAGCGCGTTGCGTACTAACAGATAGACTCTTTCTTCCTTTTGCTCTCCTAGCAGCCAATATTCTTCTGCCGTTAGGTGTTGACATTCTTAAACGGAAACCGTGTTTGTTTCTCTTTTTTCTTACTGATGGCTGGAACGTTCTTTTTGGCATTGCTAATATTTTTTAGTAAAAACTTTATCTTATTTTTCAGATTGCAAATATAAGCAACTTTTTATTTACTGCAAACATTATTTTAAATATTATTAAAATAATTAGAAAGAAAGTGAAATGAAGTTTATTATTATTTCACAACTATTTAATTTTTTAAACAGGTTAGAACAAAAACTAAAAC
>JBBSRZ010000082.1:0-10809 GCA_038242555.1 Flavobacteriales bacterium
CATCCTTATATTCAAAGTTTACGAGCCTTGCATTTGCTGGGAACGCATCGTTTGCAACCAGAAAATTACGCGAGACAACTTTCTTTAACGGCCGCTTATACCACCGATAAAAAGATTCTTTATCAGTTGATTAATTCGGTGGAAGAAAAGCAGCCAGTTACTGATTTAAAGGCTGAGCCTGTTGTAGAACTACCAGAAGTTCCTACAGAAGAGAAGAATAAGTTTAACGAAATTGAATCAGTTGTCGTTGAAACGCCTAAACCAGTTTATGTAAATGGGGTCTTGAATCGAATTTTATTTGAAGGAGAAGAGGATTTCCTCGAAAGAGAACTTGATCCTATTGATGTATTATCGACACTTGAAAGTGGTGAACTGGTACTTCAGCAAGCTAACCCGATCTCAATTTCAAATGGTGCTTCGAAAGAACACGAAACAAATGAAGAAGTTGATCCGGAATTAGAGCCAGAATTCAGGGAAACTAAAGATGCCGAAACTTTCAGCACGGAAAAAATTGTGCACGAAGAGGAAATTACTGAAGAGAAACCTGTTATCCAAGATAAAACGGAGAAAAGTTTTCATGAAATTCCTGAGTTTCCAGCAGAAGACAAAACAACCGAAGAAGTTGATACTGAATTAGAATCAGAAATTTTGGAAACTAAAAATGCTGAAACTTTCAGCACAGAAAAAATAGTTCGCGAAGAGGAAATTACTGAAGAAAAGCCTGTTATTCACGATAAAACGGAGAAAAGTTTTCATGAAATTCCTGAGTTTCCAGCAGAAGACAAAACAAATGAAGAAGTTGATCCTGAATTAGAGTCAGAATTTACAGAAATAAAAGATGCTGAAACTTTTAGCAAAGAAAAGATTGTTCACGAAGAGGAAATTACCGAAGAAAAACCTGTTATCAAAGATAAAACGGAGAAAAGTTTCCATGAAATTCCTGAGTTTCCAGCAGCAGATAAAACAACCGAAGAAGTTGACCCTGAATTAGAATCAGAATTTACTGAAACTAAAGATGCTGAAACTTTCAGTAGAGAAAAGATCATTGATGAAGATCGTATTACTGAAGAAAAACCGGTAATTAAAAATGAACACGAAATAAGTTTCCACGGCTTAGAAGATTTTCTGCCAGAAGTTAAAATTGCTCCAAATCCTCACAAAGAACTTATAACAGATAAGCCCAAACAAACTCTAAATAAGCACGAAGAGGAAATGAAAAGACTCATCGCAGAAGTTGAAGCGAAAATGAAATCTTCGAAAAAAGAGAAAAATAAAAAAATCGAGAATGTTGAAAAAGAGGAATTAACACAAAATTCAGATGTGAATTTCTCTGAAACGCAAAGTTTCGATCTTTCAAAATCGGAAGAATCAGAAAAGCAATCTGAAGACAAAGAAGCAAAAACTCAGGAAATAATCCAGAACAAAGAAGAATCAGTTGCTGAGCAGAAACCAGTCGAGCAAACTGAAAGTTTATCAAAACCGGTCGATTCAAAACCTAAAATAATTCAAGAAACAAAACCGACTTGGAAGCCAATGTCCTTTTCTGCCAACACGCCAGACGCTTTAATATCAAAAAAAGCAGATAAAGCTGAGCCTGATAACCAAATTCAAGAAAATAAAGCAACTATAAAATCTGAGCAAAAAGAAGAAGTAAAGGAAGATAAAACCCAATCAGAAGATCGACCAGTTTACAATGTTTCGTTCTTCACCCAAAATGTTTCGACGCTGCCTAAGGAAAAAGAAGAACAGGAAATTCCGCCCATTTTAAAAGAAGACGAATTACCCGATCTTACAGAGGAAAGCAATGTTCCTACTTTTATAAACACGTGGCAAAACTGGTTAAAAATCGATCGCAATCAGGAACAAGCAAAAGAAAAACTTGAAATTTCGATTACCGAAATTAAAAATAAAGTCATTGAAAACTTTATCGAGAAAGAACCTCGTATTTCTAAGTTAAAAGATGAATCTGATTTTGTTATTAAAGAAAGAAATGATGATATTTCACATCTCATGACGCAAACTTTAGCCAATATTTACACGGAACAGAAATTGTATGCAAAAGCGATTAAAGCTTATGGCACTTTGTCTGAAAAACATCCAGAAAGAAAATCTCTTTTTGATGATAAGATAAAGGAAATTAAAGAGTTGCGTCAGAACAAATAAATTACAAGCCTGCTTAATGAGTGGGCTTTTTTAGTCTAACTTTTTACGATCTATTGCGTCTACATTAATTATTTTGGCAGATTGATCACCTTTAAAATTCTGGAATTTCCGCCAAAGTTTCCTGCCTAAAACCAGCACAATTATAATTAAAATAATTGTTGCAATAAAAGCAATTATTGGCGCTGCCATGGCTAAAATGGACATGATTCCCGCACCTGCCGTTTCTGTCGTCGCCACGACCGAATTTCCTAAACCACCTGTAGTCGCAGTCGAAGCTGCACGTGTGCCCGCAAAACCAGAACTGATCGCAGCTGCCGTTCCGCCGCCCGTAATTAAGGCTAAAGCCCATTGTGGAAAAGTTCCTAAATCTGCGAACTGACTTGCGAACATCACTGAGCCTGCAATCGTCGCAAACGGTACCGACATCGTATCTAAAAGATGATCCACAAACGGAATATAATAAGCAAGAATTTCGACAACAGTTGCAATTGCGGTCATGATCAAAACTGGCAATCCACCTAGCCAATGAAAACTTTCATTCATGGGAATCCAACCCATATAAGAAGCCAAACTTACCGCAAACATCGGCAGAAACACTCTGAAACCAGTTGCAGCAGCCAGTCCTATTCCCATAAAAGCGCTGAGAACATACGGTAAATAGGGAATATTATATAGCATTGGAATTTATTTTCAAGTATTTACTTTTCAAAATTACAAAAAGATCAGTACGATTTTAAGTTTTACTTCGCTGATTTACAAAGTTTTAAAAAGTTTTCTTCTACAATTTTAAAATGAGTTGGCTTCTCAGTTGAAATCCAGAAAACCATCGATAATGAATTTGTTCCAAACTTTTCAATAAACTGATTTTTATTCAGTCGGTAACATTCGCGCAGCAATCTTTTAATTCTATTACGATCTACGGCTTTTTTGAAATGTCTTTTTGAAACAGAAACTCCAACCTTCTGATTATTAAAACTAAAGTCTTCCTGTGGTTTTTGATCTAGATTGAGCGTAATAATTCTAATATTTTCACAAGTTTTCCACTTTCCTTTTTCGAAAAGTAAACCGATTTCTTTTTTATGTTTCAACTTTTCTTCTTTCGGAAGTTTGAAATCACTCATCCTTTTTAATTAAATAATTAATGACTTCTGCAGCGGCATAAAGTCCGAAAAGAGCGGGAATATAACTGATCGTTCCATAAAAAGATCTTTTAAAATTGCTGCCATCGGTCATTTTTAAACTGTCTTCATCTTGAATTTCAGTCGAGAAAACACACCGAACACCTTTGTCAATGTTTTCTTTTTTCAGCCGCTTTCTCACTTGTTTTGCAAGATGGCAACTTTGTGTTTTGTGAATATCCCGAACCAAGACTTTTGCTGGATCCATCTTACCGCCAGCACCCATGCAACTTACGATTTTTACCTTTCTTCGTCGAGCGCTTAAAATTAACTGAACCTTTGGTGAAACGCTATCTATGCAGTCTAGAACATAATCAAAAATTTGAGTTTCGAAGATCGTTTCCATATCTTCTGGATTTAGAAATTGATTGAGTTGCGTAAGTTTTAATTCTGGATTAATATCTAAAAGCCGCTCGCCTACAAGTTCAACTTTTGATTTTCCGATGGTAGAATTCAACGCTGGAAGCTGTCGGTTAATATTAGTCTTATCAACGGTATCGCCATCCACAATGGTCATGGCGCCAACTCCGGCCCTAGCGAGGAATTCAGCCGCAAACGATCCGACGCCGCCAAGACCAACAATTAACAAATTTGCCTTTTGCAATTCTGCTAAACCCTGATCTTTAATTAATAATTCTGTTCGTTCGAGCCAATCGTTTGTCATTAAATAGGAATATTAAATATTTTTAGATTTTTTTGAATTTGTTTATTCAATTCGTCAATTTGCAGATTTTTTATTTCTGCCACTTTCTGATAAAGAAGAGAAACGTCAAAGTCTGCACCATCGGTTTCCAAAAAAAGTTTTCCAATGGGGAACGCTTTTAGAAATTCCTGCAAATTTACATTATGCAAAACAGATTTTCCAAAACTTAAATAAAATTCGTGTCGTTGTAAATCTGCGCCAATGGTTTTTCTTTTATTGAAACCGTGAACAACCATCGGAACTTTTGCTATTTTCTTGAAGTGGATTAATCTTGAAAATCTTTTGATACAATGAATAATTAAAGGTTTACGGATGGAATTGGCTAACTCAATTTGACGTTCAAAAATTTCTTCTTGCAATTGATCTTCTCCTTTTATCAATCCATCTAAACCACATTCGCCGATGGCCACACACCTTTCGTGTTTAGAAATTTCGGTTAACCACTGAAAATGATCTTCCGTAAAATCCTTAACGCGATTAGGATGAATTCCGGCCGAAAAATAATGATCAGAAGGATCTTCTCCAAGATTCAAATTATAAATACCTGAGCTTTTATTTGGGTGATGATGATGGAAATCGAAGAATGTCATCTTCAAAAATAAATAAAAAGGCACGATCAATGCTTAAACAATCGTTTTAAAAATTAGTTAATTTTTGTTAACTTTACTTAAAACTACACAACCGATGAAGAAAAAATTTACTGAAAAACAAATCCATATTTTAAATGTTGCCGAAAAATTAATAGCCAAAAAGGGCTTTGAGGGAACTTCTGTTCGAGATATTTCTACTAGCGCTAATATTAATGTGGCCATGATTTCCTATTATTTCGGCTCTAAGGAAAAAATGATGTCTTATTTGTATCGATACCGCGTACAGAAAACGAGAGAAAGTTTCGCGGAGTTTGCAGAGATTATCAGAGAAGGAAAACCCGAAATGCAGATGAAGGAATTGGTAAAGTATGTGGTAAGTCAACTTTTCAAATTCAATTATTTCCATGGTTTTGTAACGCAAGAACTTCGGCATACTGAGCATTTAAAAGAGGATCTCCTCGAATTTTACACGACTTTCACCACGAAAATTGATGACGTTATTAAAAAAGGAGTTGCATCTGGTGTCTTTAATAATGCACCGAAACCTGAAGACATTTTGACTCTGATCGTCGGTTCTTCTTTATTCGTTATCCGAAATAAAAATTTTTATGAATTGTATGTTTCCGGACGAGAAGAAAACTACTTAGAAGAAGCCGAGAAGAAAGTAATGGCGAATCTTTTAGTCACTGTATTTTCACTTTTAGGCTATAGTGCAGATTAAATATTAGTTAAAATATCATAAAAAAAAATCTATTGACAAAAAAGTTATATTTTTGCAGCCTAAACCGCGGAAATTACAAATCAGTTAATTTCTGCAATATTTGATTTATGAAAAAGTATTTGATTATTGCTCTAGCGTTCTTTGCCTTATCTGCTTGCAACAAGCAACAAGATTTAGCCTTGAAAAGTGCAGATAAAGATTATATCCTAAAAGCAGCCAACGAAAAATTCGAAAAGAAAAAATGGAAAGATGCTTTGGCATTATACGAAAGACTTTCGAACTTGGTTGCCGGAACCGATGATGCGCCTAATGTTGTTTATAATTCTGCCTATGCAAACTACTACGATAAAAACTACAAATTAGCGGGACATCAATTCAAAAATTTCTCAGTAACATTTCCTCAGGATCCTCGTGCGGAAGATGCAGCGTATATGTCTGCCCTTTGTTACTACGAAGGAAGCATGGATTATAACTTAGATCAAACAAGTACGGAACTGGCGATTAATGAAATGCAGAATTTCCTTAATAACTATCCAACTTCTGAGCGTTCTAAAAACATCGACGAGTTGATCGACGAGTTGACTTACAAATTAGAATTCAAAGCGTACGAAAATTCCAAACAGTACTTCAAAATGGCAGATTACAAAGCAGCCAGTACTTCGTTTGAAAACGTGTTAGATGATTTTCCAAGTACGAAACTTCGGTCAAAAATCTATGATTACATGTTGAAATCAAAGTATGAACTGGCGGTTAACTCCATTTATAATTTGAAAAAAGATCGTATCGAAAATGCGTTGTCGTTTATGAAACAAATTGAAAGAGAAGTTCCAGGAACCGATAATGCGAAAACAGCGATTGATTATAAAAATAAATTAGAAAAAGAAAAAGTAGACTTCGTAGAAGTTGAAAAAAAGGTAGAAGCACGTACGAAAGAGTTAAAAGAAAAACAACAGGAAGAGGAAGCCAGAATTAATTTAGAAAAAGATCAGCGTTCTGCAGAAAAGAAGGCCGAACAAATTCAGAGAGACAGCGCTTCATTGGCAACTCCAGTTCCGGCGGCAACTTTTGAAATTAAAAGATAATCCGTACATTTGCAAACTCCTAATATAACAATCCACTGAAAATGAGCGTAAAAGATTCTAAAGCCGAACTAAGTACAATAACTTACGATAGAGATAAAATAGAAGAGAACGTAGGTTCGATCTATGAAGCAATCGTAGTGATGGGAAAAAGAGCAGAGCAGATCAATGCAGAAATTCGCTCTGAACTTCAAAATAAATTAGATGAATTTGCAGTGCATAATTCAACTTTAGAAGAAGTTTTCGAAAATAAAGAACAAATCGAAATTTCTAAACATTACGAAAAACTACCGAAGCCAACTTCGATTGCAATTCAAGAATGGTTAGATCAAGAGATTTACTACAGAAAAACAGACGAAAGAAACTAACTATTTTTTCCTTTAATAATTATCAAGTCACACAACATATTTGTTTTGTGACTTTTATCGTTAATAGAGATTCATTCAACTTTTACTTCACGAAAAATTAAGTAAATTCGTTCAACTTTTAAAATTTTAATTAATGAAACTTCAGGGTAAGAATATTCTCATTTGTATTTCCGGCGGAATTGCCGCGTACAAGATCAATTACCTCATTCGAGATTTCATTAAAAAAGGTGCTGATGTTCAAGTTTTAATGACGGAATCTGCTGAGCAATTTGTTTCAAAACTCACGCTTTCTACATTATCTAAAAATCCAGTTTACAGCAGTTTTTATTCTGAAAACGGAACTTGGAATAATCATGTAGAATTTGCACTTTGGGCCGATGTTATTTTAATGGCTCCGTGTACGGCAAATACTTTGTCAAAGATGGTTCACGGCACTTGTGACAATTTAGTTCTCGCAACTTACATGTCGGCGAAATGTCCAGTATTTATAGTGCCCGCGATGGATTTGGACATGTACCAACATCCGTCGACGAAACAGAATTTAGAACTTGCTGAAGATTTTGGACATTTTATCATTCCCGCTGAAGATGGCGAATTAGCCAGTGGTTTATCTGGCCAAGGAAGAATGGCTGAACCCGAAACTATTTCCCAAATTGTAGAAGATTTCTTTAATTCAACACAAAGTTTAGAAGGAAAGACCGTTCTTATTACAGCAGGACCAACATACGAAGCGATTGATCCTGTTCGATTTATTGGGAATCATTCTTCTGGCAAAATGGGCTTTTCAATTGCAGAAGAAGCAGCCCATCGTGGCGCAAAAGTGATTTTAATTTCTGGACCGAGTTCGGAAAAAAATCAAAATCAAAATATTGAAATTCATCGTATAACTTCTGCAAAAGAAATGTTTGTTAAAGTTTTCGAATTTTATGAAAATGTTGATATCGCGATTGCAAGTGCGGCAGTTGCAGATTATGCTCCAAAGGAAATTGCGCAGGAAAAAATCAAAAAGAACGATGATTCTCTAACCATTGAGTTGGTAAAAAATCCAGATATTCTGAAGACGATGGGTGAGCGAAAAATAAATCAATTTCTAGTAGGTTTTGCGCTCGAAACTCAAAATGAGGAAGAAAATGCAATGGGAAAACTTCAGAAGAAAAATCTAGACATGATTGTGCTTAATTCATTACGTGATGAAGGTGCGGGGTTTAAAAGTGCTACCAATAAAATTAAAATCATTACTGCGTCATCGGTGACAGAATTCGAACTTAAATCTAAAACGGAAGTGGCGAAAGATATTTTAAACTTTGTCGAAGAACAAATACTAAAATAAAGTCGTTACATTTCTATGCCAAATTTCACTTTAACAATGAAGAAAACCCTTACCATATTCATCCTAATATTTTCCTTTAATCTGAGTTTTTCTCAGGAATTACTAGCCAACGTACAAGTTAACGCAGATCAGTTGGGCGGCAGTAATACGCAGGTTTATAAAACTTTAGAAAAGAACTTACGCGATTTTATTAATAATACCAGTTGGACCGGAAAGAAACTACAAAACTTCGAAAAGATCAAATGTAATTTTGCAATTATCATTAACGAAAGAGGTGGCAACAGTAATTTTAAAGCGAGCATTGTAATACAAGCCGTGCGGCCGGTTTTTAATACGACGTATGAAACGCCACTTTTAAATCTTAATGACACCAATTTCAGTTTCGATTATACGGAAAATGAGAATCTTGTTTTTAATGAAAGACAGTTTTCGGGCAAAAACTTAATTGATGTAGTGAGTTTTTATGTGTACACGATTTTAGGTTATGACGCAGATAGTTTCAAAGTTTTAGGCGGACAACAATGGTTTGAGAAAGCGCAGAAGATTTCAAACAATGCCCAAAACCAAAGTTATGGTGGTTGGTCTTTAATGGAAGGTCCACGAACGAGAGCCGGTCTAATTGATAATTTATTGAAGCCGGAGCAAAACACTTTGCGAAATGTCTTTTATACGTATCATCGGGTCGGTTTAGATAATTTAGGAAAACAAGATCAGTCGACCGGAAAAAAAGTTATCGCAGACGCCCTGCTACAATTAAGAGAATATGAAAATAACTTCCAGATGAATTATCCGGTCAATATTTTTATCGACAGTAAAAAGCAAGAAATATTTGACATTTTCAATACTGGAAATAATTCCAATGTTAATATGGCTGATTTGAAATCACTTTTCATCACCTTGTCGCCAAAAGATACTGACACGAAATGGAATAAGTGGAAGTAAATTTATAGACAAACAGCAAATTTTTTGTTTCGGACTATTTTGTTAAAGTCTGTTAAGTCCGATGTTTTAGACGGTTTCACCTCCCTTTTGTATTTCATAATCTCTTTTAAAGTCTTAAATTTACACTTCGAAATTTAATCAATCAATTTCGTTACCGATTCTTCACACTATGCTTTCAAGAATATTTATTCAAAACTTTGCGCTCATCGATTCACTCGAAATTACTTTAAACAAAGGTTTACAGGTAATTACGGGCGAAACTGGCGCGGGGAAATCGATTATTCTTGGCGCGCTCCGATTAATTTTAGGCGAACGAGCAGATGTAAAATCTATTCAAAGTTCTGAAACTAAAAGCATCGTTGAAGCAGAATTCATTGTCAGTGAAAATTTCAAAAATTTCTTCGACGAAAATGATCTAGATTTTGAGGAAAATACGGTTATTCGAAGAGAACTTTTACCAACTGGAAAATCTCGGGCGTTTATAAATGATGTTCCCGTAACGTTGGAAATTCTTAAAAAACTATCAGAAAAGCTGATCGATATTCATTCGCAATTTGAGACTTCAAATTTGTTCGAAGAAGAATATCAGTTTCGAATGATTGATGGTTTGTCGAAGAACAAATCTTTAATTGTCAATTACCAGAAAGACTTTTCACAGTATAAAAAGTTAGTCGCAGAACTGGAGAATTATAAGAAACAACTCGCGGAAGGAAATAAGGAAACAGATTACAAAATATTTCTACTAGAAGAATTGCTCGAAGTTAATTTGGATGAGTTCGATCTAGAAGACATTCAAAATCAATTAAGTAAGCAGGAAAACGCTGAAACGATTATCGAAAACTTATCGGTCATTTTCAGTAAAATTGATCAGGAAGAAATCGGCGTGCTCGATTCTTTGCTAGAAGCAAAAGCGAGATTGGCTAAGGTTGCTTCGTTGTCTCATGAGTTTTCTCGCTTAAATCAAAGATTTGAGGAAACGTTTGTGGAATTTAAAGATTTCCTTTTCGATCTGCAGAACGAAGCCGAAAAAATGGACACCAGTCCAGAGATGTTGGAGGATTTATCTGCTCAACTCAATAAAATAAATTCCCTCTTTCTAAAACATAAAGTAAATTCTGTTGAAGAATTGAAAGAAATTCGGGATCAAATCCAGCGTGAACAAATTGGTTTCGCCGAACTGGAATTTTCAATAACTGAAACAGACGAAAAGATTGAAATCGCTGCTGCAAAATTAGAAAAGACATCGCAAGAATTATCACAAAATCGTCAAAAAACCATTCCTACTTTCATTAAGAAAACGGAAAAATTACTTAATCAACTAGGTTTGGAAAAAGCCAAAATTGAAGTTCAGTTAACAGAGATCAAAAATTTCTCGGCTTTTGGTAAAGAAAATATTCAATTATTATTTCAAGCGAATTCTGGTTTCCCTTTAAAGCCAATTCAAACTGCTATTTCTGGTGGTGAACGTTCAAGAGTTATGCTTTCGATCAAGAAGTTAATGGCGGAGAACTCGGATCTTCCAACCTTAATTCTAGATGAAATTGATACGGGAGTTTCTGGTAAAGTTGCTGAGGAGATCGGAGATGTGATGAAGGAAATGGCAGAAAACATGCAGCTCATCGTCATTAGTCATCTGGCACAAGTCGCTGCAAAAGGAAATAATAATTACAAAGTCATCAAAAGAGAAGTTTCGGGTAAAACGCAATCCACTATTATTTCTTTAAATCAAGAAGAA
>JBBSRZ010000083.1:0-10743 GCA_038242555.1 Flavobacteriales bacterium
AAAAACAATGTTTATTATAACTCCAGAACTTTTTTCACCAATACCAGTTTAAAATACAATTACCGGAAATGGGGATTTGAAACAAAACTGAATTTGGAGGACAATACGTATATAATTAAAAATGAATCAGAAAATTTGTCGAACCGTCAGTTTTCAATAGGAAATGAATCGGTAATTAATTATGTTTTCAGTACGAAAGATTTTATTACCGCCAACTTTATATATAGAAAAAAACCAGTTGTAGAAAACTATCTCTACCAGAAATACATTCGAACGTCTTACAATTCTGTACAAAAGAACTTAATTACTAACGAGTTGCAAACCACAAGATCTGCCGGTCTTAAATATTGGCACAATGATTTTGAAAATCAGTTTTTAATTAATACTTTTTTAAATTATAGTATTGAATCTGGACAATATTTTTCAAATCTTAATTTAGATAAGGAACTTATTTCCGCTATTTATTTTTTCAGTCCAAGGAGTAGCAGTCAATTTACGCATCTTTTCACCTTAAGTAAACTGGTCTATCCACTCAGAATGAAAGTGAATATCAATACCTTATTTACCCATTCAAATTATTTAAATATTATCAATAATGTGGAACGACAAGTTAATCTGCAGAATTTTAATTTAACTTTAGGCGTAAAATCTGCTTTTAGTTCCAGAGTAAGACTAGAAAATGAGACAACATTAGGATTTTTAAATTACAAATCACAAGTGGTAACAAAAAACACTTCCGTTCGTAATAAATTGACTTTCGTTCTGATTCCGCTAAATAATTTTTCATTAGTTCATGAATTTTACACCTATGTTCCCAATAGAACTGAAAAATCTACCTTCAATTTCTTAGATGTTACTGCCAGATATCTTCCTGTGAAAACTAAATATAGTTTTTCATTTTCATTAAGAAATTTACTAAATGAAAAATCTTTTATTAATACTGTTACAACCGATTATTCACAAATGATTCAGGCAATCCCAATATTGCCTTTCCACTTTTCTTTGGGCGGAAGTTATAGATTTTAAGCGCTGGCTATGCTTAAAAGTATTAGGCTCAAGTCCATATATATTTCTGGAAAATCTAAATAAACAAGTTATTAGAAAATATCTGGAGATGAAACCAGAACGATGCTGAAATTATATATCTTTATGCAGCAATTATTTAACCTTTACTTTTAGACATGAAAATTACCCTTAATAGAATCAACGACGATTATTTATTTGAATGTACCAATTCTTTAGGAAACAAAATACTATTAGACAATACTTCTCAATCAGAAGGAACAAAAGGCGTTTCGCCAATGGAAACAGTATTAATGGCAGTGGCAGGCTGCAGCGGAATCGATATGGTTTCGATATTAAAAAAGCAAAGACAAGAAATCACCAAGTTTTCCGCCGAAGTTACTGGAGAAAGAATAGAAGTCGACGAAGCAAAACCTTTTAAAACTATTTTAGTTCAATTTTTTTTGGAAGGAAATATCGATCCCAAAAAAGTTGAACGCGCTGCCGCACTTTCCTTTGAAAAATACTGTTCGGTTTCAAAAACCATGGAACCCAATGTAGCTGTGAATTATGATGTTTTCGTGAATGGTGAGAAAGTAGGGAATCAAGTAAATAATTAATAAAAAGAAACAAATAAACAATAAAATATTTTATTATGTGGCGTGTATATTTTTATTTATAAAAGGCGGTGTGGCGCTTTTAGATTTAATGTTGATTAAAGATCATGCAACTATTATTGGGTCAACCGAATCAATATCTTATAAAATTGGATTCGTTATAGGAAACATTGCAGAAGTTATAATATACTTTGGATTAGTAAAAATTATCTTTCAAAAGTTCATCATGAAGAAGTCATTGAACAAGATAAAACCTATAGAAACGACTTAAAATTTTTGTAGAAATTAGTAGGTCATTTCTAAATTAAAAAGCAGCATTTTGATATGCTGCTTTTTAACTTTTATCTATCTCGGCCTCGAGCCCATTCTAGGATGAATTAATTTTGCAATCGTTGCCGTCCAACCAGTTTGGTGAGAAGCACCGATTCCTTCACCTGTATCTCCATTAAAATATTCATGAAACATAATATAATCTTTGAAGAACTGATCTTGATTTAATAAATCATTTTTTCCATTAAAAGCACGATTTCCATTTTCGTCTTTCTCGAAAATAGAGTAGAGTCGTTTGCTTAAATCATTAGCCACGAAATCTAAATTTCTCATCTCCTCGCTGTTCGCCGGGTATTCAATCTGTAAACTGTCGCCGTAATAATAATGGAATCGCTGTAAACTCTCAACGATCAAGAAATTAATAGGGAACCAGATCGGGCCGCGCCAGTTACTGTTTCCTCCAAACATACTGCTGTCACTTTCGGCTGGCGTATATTTTACTTTAAATTTCTTTCCATCGACGGTAAACTCAAACGGATCATTTTCGTACACTTTCGACATGGAGCGAATTCCATAAGGTGACAGAAATTCTTTTTCGTCGACCATGCGATTCAAAACTCTTTTCAAGCGATCTTTGCGCAGAATACTCATCAAATGTTTTCCGCCTTTTCCTTCTACTTCCCAGTGCGAAACGAGTTCTGCCAATCTTGGTTTGTTTTTCAGCACCCATTCCATTCTTTTGCGGAAATTCGGTAACTTTTCTAGTAACTCATGTTCTACAACTTCTACAGCAAACAACGGAATTAATCCGACAATACTTCTCAACTTTAAAGAAACAGAATCGCCGTTATTCAATTGTAAAAGATCATAGAAAAAGCCATCTTTCTCATTCCACAATCCGTTTTTCTTTTCTCCCAAATTTTCCATGGCTTCGGCGATGTATAAATAATGTTCGAAAAATTTAATAGCCATATCCTCATAGATCGGATTATAAAGCGCTAATTCCATCGAGATGCGCATCATATTCAAGGCAAACATGGCCATCCAACTGGTACCATCGGCTTGCTCTAAATGATCGCCATTTTTAAACTGCATGTTTCGGTCGAAGGCACCGATATTATCCAAGCCTAAGAATCCTCCACCGAAAACGTTGTTTCCTTTTTTATCTTTTCGGTTAACCCACCAAGTAAAATTCAATAATAGTTTTTGGAAAACACTTTCCAGAAACGGGACATCTGCTTTACCGTTTACCTTCTCATCAATTTTAAAAACTCGGAAAGTGGACCACGCATGAACAGGCGGATTTACATCGCTGAAATCCCATTCATAAGCCGGTAACTGACCATTCGGATGAATGAACCATTCTTTGGTCAATAATTTTAATTGATGTTTTGCAAATCCCGAATCCAAAATAGCAAAAGGCACGCAATGAAAGGCCAGATCCCACGTCGCAAACCAAGGATATTCCCATTTGTCGGGCATAGAAATAATGTCTTTGTTGTGCATGTGTTCCCATTCTGTATTACGAACGAAATTGTCGGTGTTTCTGGGCGCGCCAAACTTTGGATCACCCTTTAACCACTTCGCTACGTTATAATGGTAGAATTGTTTGTTCCATAATAGTCCTGCAAATGCTTGCCTTTGAATATTTTTTTCTTCTTTATCTTCAATTCCACACTGAATGTTACTGTAAAATTCATCGGCTTCATTTTTTCTTAAACTAAAGATGTCGTCGAAATCAAAGAAAGCGTCTTCCATCACGTGCGGACTTAGTCGGAAATCAAAGGTTTTGCTTTCCTCTGCTTCCAGTTCTGCTTCGATTAAAAAGGTTGCTTTCGTTCCAAATTGTTCTGGATTGACGGCTTGAACGTCATCATTCGTAAGGAAGTCATTTATTCCATCTTTAAAATAATTTACTGAAGAATTGGCGACCTCTATTTTGTCGGGATTGCTTTCATTATTGCAGAAAAGAGCACTTGTATTTGGATCTCTTGCGTAAAGTCTTTTCAAAGCGATGGAATCATGTTCTATCTCGATAATTCCTTTCGACGAGGATTTTAGTTGAGGTTCGTAAGTTCCGTAGCCCCAACTCCAATTGTTTCTGTACCAAATTGTTGGTAAAATTACCAACGGTGCTTTTTCTTGACTTCTATTAATGGCTGTTACGCGAATAAGAATATCATCGTGGTTAATTTTCGCATATTCAATAAAAATATCAAAGTATTTTTGATCATTAAAAATTCCGGTATCAGCCAATTCGTATTCAGCATCTGATTTAGATCTTCGTCCGTTTTCTGCTACCAAATCATCATACGGAAACTCATCAATCGGATACTTATAAACCATTTTCATGTAAGAATGAGTCGGTGTATTATCGAGATAATAATAAATTTCTTTTACGTCTTCGCCATGATTTCCTTCGTAGTTGCTAAGACCAAAAAAACGTTCTTTGATCATCTTGTCTTTGCGATTCCAGAAAGAAAAGGCAAAACATAATCTTTGCTTGTAATCACAGATTCCGGCGATGCCATCCTCGCTCCAGCGATACGTTCTGCTGATCGCGTCGTTATATGTTGTAAAACCCCACGCGTCGCCATTGCTACTGTAATCTTCTCGCACGGTTCCCCACTGTCTGTTGCTAATATAAGGTCCCCAATTATACCATTTCTCAACTGGCATTCTCTCTCTTTCCGTCATCGTTCATCTATTTCTGCGGCAAAATTAGTCAATTAAAAATTTCGGAAAATTTGTTAGAATTCATAATAATGCTTTTCTTTGCAATGGAAATAGTTCATTTACATATTGAAAATGTTATTAAGAAAGGTGGAGAGAATAGACTCTGAGAAACCTTGGCAACCCTTCGGAAACGAAGAAGGTGCTACATTCTATCCCGATTTAGGGAGGAGATAACAGAAACTTTTTTACCATTCTTTGGTAGCATTTTCAATTTTAATTTTATAAAAAAATTGGAAACTTTGCTACAACATATCTCTCTCAAAAATCATCAAATATTATCAGGAAATAATCTTGATATCGATTCGTCGTATCCAATATTGTGTCTGAATTTATTTTCTGCACCTATTATTTCAAACCATCGTATGATCGCCGTGGATTCTAGATCTAGTCAAATGTTTTCTATCATTAAATTAATCCATAAATGAGCACGATGCTTTATTAATTGCATATCAACAACATTCTACAATTTTAAATTTAATACATCATGAAAAACACAAACGAAATAAAAATTCTTAAAAATAAATCAATTATTAAATTTGAAGGAAAAGACTTCTCAGGGGAAGTCGGCATCGATGGCAGAATTTTTAAAGTTTTGACTTACGCGAGAATTAGTGTGGGCGTCATTTCTCAGCAAGCAGCAGAAAACGGAATCTCAGTTTTGGTTAATGAAACCCATTCAGAAAAAGCCGTGAATTGCTTGATCGAAGAATTTGAAAACGAAAGAAAATCTGGAAAGGTTAGTCAGATCTTTAGTATTAATAATGTTTCTGTGCTGGGATTTGTCGCTAAAGATTTTAACAAAATAATGGGCGAATTAGCGCGAAATAATATATTTCCTTTAATTTTAAATCAAGTTGCGGCCGAAAACAAAGTCAATCTCGTCGTGACTTCTTCACAAGATGTAAAAGCAAAGAATATCATCGAAGCAGAGATTTTCGCAAAAGCAAAAACCGTTCACTTGGCGATCATCGGTCATGGTAAAGTCGGTTCCAAGTTAATAGAACAAATTTTGCAAAATGCATCAGAAATCCGCAAACGGAAGAAACTGGATTTAAAAATTGTAGCCGTTGCGAATTCAAAAAAAATTGCTTTCAACAAAGAAGGCTTTGACGAAAATTGGGTTGATGATATTGCGACTTCAGAAAACGAATCCGGTATGGATTCTCTCATCAAATTTTCGCAAGTGAATCAATTAGAAAATCTAATAGTGGTCGATAATACCGCAAGTTCAGATTTCGTAAAAAATTACACGTATTTGGCTGAAAACGCATTCGATTTAGTTTCATCTAATAAAAGTTTCAATATTTTACCGATTTCCGAGTACCGAGATTTCCGTCATGTTTTAAATAAAAAAAACAAGAAATATTTATACGAAACGAATGTCGGTGCAGGTTTACCCTTAATTGACACCATTAAATTATTGCACTTATCTGGTGAAAATATTTCGCGAATAAAAGGAGTTTTCTCTGGCTCACTGAGTTATATTTTTAATAATTTTTCAGTGCGTTATGAGAAGTTTTCTACTATTTTACAAGAAGCGATGGATTTAGGCTTAACTGAGCCAGATCCTCGAGAAGATTTATGTGGGAATGATGTTGCTCAAAAATTATTGATTTTGGCCAGAGAATTAGATTTAAGCAATGAGTTGACTGATATGAATATTCAATCTTTAATTCCAGAAAATTTAGTCAAATTGGATAAAAGCGAATTTTTGAATAGTTTAGAAAGCCTTGATGATCATTTTGAAACGATAAAAAATAATCAAAAACCAGATCACGTTTTACGATTCATTGGCGATTTACACGGCGATTTGCAACAGGAAAAAGGAGAACTTGATGTACAATTAATTTCAGTACCGGTAAATTCTGCGCTCGGTCAATTAAAAGGGTCAGATTCTATTTTCGAAATATACACCGAGAGTTATGGCGATAATCCTATCGTTATTATGGGTGCTGGCGCAGGTGCTAAAGTTGCAGCAAGAGGTGTTTTCGGCGATATTTTAAGACTTTCTGAAAATAAATAATTTTGTACAATTTAAAAAAAGGCACCTCTTCCAAATAGTTGAAGAGGCGCTTTTGTTTATAAAAGAAAAATAAATCAATCCAATTGATTATATTTTCGCATCAGAATTTCATAGAAAGTTTGTGGCAAAAGCCATTTTAAAGGAACACCAATTCTTTGTCCGAATTTCCCAAGATAATAATGTGCTTTCCACGATTTTTTATGCAGTAATCTTTCAATATATTTCGCCACTTCTTGTGGTTCACTTCCTTGATCAACGTGCGCGTTCATTAAAGAATACACCTTATTAAAAGTTTTTTGATACGGTTCAGAAACCACGGTTTTAACTCTGTTTTCGGCGATATTCGTTTTTATGTCACCCAGATGCAAAGCGCAAACCTGAATATTCCAGGGAGAAACTTCGTATCGAATTGCTTCTGTTACTTTATCGACCGCAGATTTCGAGGCTGAATAAAAGCCACGAAAAGGAAGTCCCATTTCGCTGCCAATACTTGAAACATTAATGATTTTGCCCATTTTCTGTGCCCGCATATTTGGTAACACAGCCGTCATCATTTGTACAGAACCGACTAAATTCAAATTAAATAATTGCAAGATTTCTGCTTGCGAAGAATCCTCAATGGCGCCAACCATGCCCATGCCCGCATTGTTGATTAAAACATCAATTCCTGCTTCAGTTTTTAAAATTTCAGCGATTGCATTTTGTACTTGAGTATTGTCGGTAATGTCAGTCGGGATGGTTGTGAAATAGTCAGATTCCACCTTTTTTCTGCTCAAGCCGAACACTATGTGTCCTTTTTTGCCCAGATATTCTGCCAGCGTAAATCCAATTCCGGCAGAGGTCCCGGTAATTATTATAGTCATTGTTGTAATTTAATTGGGGTCGAGAACTTGAGCGAAATCTTCCCAAAACTGCGGATAAGATTTATCAACGACGTGCCTGTTTTGAATCGTCAAATCTTTAATTAAACAAAATGGCGCAAAACTCATGGCCATTCGATGATCGTCATAAGTTTCTATGAAAGTTTTTTGATTGGGTTCAAAGAATTTTATTGAATAAATAGAATCATCGGTAATTTCAGAAATACAGCCGATTTTAAAAAGTTCATTTTTTAAGGCGATCAGCCGATCAGTTTCTTTAACTTTCAAAGTTGATAATCCGGTAATTTCAAAAGGAATTTGTAGAGCAGTTGCAGTGACACAAAGTGTTTGAGCGATGTCCGGACAATCATTCATATCTATAGAAATCATTTCGGGGAAAACAAAAGTACTTTCTGGCATTAATGAAATCTTACTTTCAGAACCTTGTGAAATAGTATTCACGCCGAAGAAATTCCAGTAAATTTCTTTAATGGAAGAATCTCCTTGCAACGAATGTGGCCGGAAACTTTTCAGATTAATTGATTTTCGACCAATCGCCGCCAGCGAATAATAATAAGAAGCAGAACTCCAATCGCTTTCGCTGATGCATTTTATGATCTGCGAACTTTTTTCAGTTTGAATATTGGAAGAAATGCGAATGGTCTGATCCTCCCAATCTGTAGCAATCCCGATATTTCGCAGGATTTTCAAGGTCATTTCTAAATACGGACGAGACGTAATTTTCCCCGTAAGTTCAATTTCTAAACCATCTTCTAATTTTGAGCCGATCAACATTAATGATGAAATAAACTGGCTAGAAATATTCGCCGGAATTTGTACTTTACTTTTATCTAATTTTTTTCCGACAATTTTTAAAGGAGGAAAACCTTCGTTTTCAACATACGAAATGTCGGCGCCTAAATCGCGTAGCGCATCAACTAAAAACTGAATTGGTCTTTGTTTCATGCGATCAGAACCGGTAAGAGTTGTAGTTCGACCTTCTTGAATCGCAAAGTAAGAAGTAAGAAATCGCATTGCGGTGCCGGCATGATGAATGTCGATCAGTTCCGCATCGCTTTCTAAAGCATTTAGTAGCAATTGAGTATCCTGCGAGTTCGAGAGATTCTCGATACTCATATTTTCGAAGAGATAACTTAAAACCAAAAGACGATTCGAAATACTTTTCGAACCGCTGATTTCAATGGTTTCATTGTCTTTTAAATTTGCTTTTGCAAGCCTCATTGTTTCTTTCGCCACGTTCAGAATAGAATTGGTAATTCTTATTTTAGTTTTTCATTATTTTGATGACGGTCTTTGTCGCGGGCTGTTTTAATTTTCATTTTACGATCGAAAGCTTCCTGCAAGTTGGTACCAGTTTGATTGGCCAGACATAAAGTTACAAACAAAACATCGGCTAATTCCTCACCCAGATCTTTTGATCGATCAGATTGTTTTTCACTTTGTTCACCATATCGTCGCGCGATAATGCGTGCAACTTCTCCAACTTCCTCGGTCAACATAGCCATATTGGTTAGTTCGTTAAAGTACCGAACGCCTACAGTTTTTATCCATTCATCAACTTCTTGTTGAAGTTTTGTAATTTCCATAGTTTAAATATATTCAATTACTGGTAAGCGCCGATGCTCGGATTGGTCGTTCGTGGAATTTTCACGATATCTAAAGGAACAGTTGCTGCTACAGCGGTATTCCCTTTTCCTTTTGCGGGAGAATCTTCTTTTAATCTCAAATTCATTTTATGCGTAAAATAATTCTGAAATTTGGGATCTTGATTTTTAATCGAAGCGGCATCAACATTATAAGTTGCGTTACTTCCGTATTTTAATAAAGAACTTTGAAAAGAATAATTAAACGGTTGACCGCCAGTTGGTTTAAAAAGAACTGCATTGTCTTTATCAGAATAAATAATTGTGTTTTTGATGTTTAACGTTAGCGGAGCTTGTTCCACCGAAGTTCCATTATCAAACTCATTTGTCGCATATAAACCAAGTCCAGGCAGCGCAGAATTGAAATTCCAGTAATTGGCTAAAGTAGAATGAGTAATGCTATAATTTCCTCCTTTGAAAATGGCAAAGTCAGCCTTACCAGAATTATTCATGACCAAATTTTTTGTGGTAACTACAGAATTAATCGCCATTATTCCAAATTCCTGGTGCGTATGAAAAATAGAATTTTTAATTGTTGCGGTCGTTTGATTCATTTGTAAACCTATGGTTCCACCAAAAACTTTTGCATAATTCATATTTAAAACTGAATTGCTTTCCATCGAAATTCCTTGCCAGTTTTTCGGAATCGTGTCGTAGCGCGTATCATTTCGATTTCCTCGAAAAATAACTTCACTTCCCAGATCGCCATTAATATTCAATTTGGCGTTTTTAGAAATTTTCAGGCCACTATTTTTATGGAAGTATATTTTAGTTCCTTTTTGAATATCGAGTGTTTTTCCTTCACCAAGCGTTAAATCGCCAAAGATTATTTTTGCTTTCGAATTAGTCCAGTTAGTATTAGAATTTAAAATATTTGTATTTGAGGCACTTTGGATGAAAAATTCAGCATCCTGCACCACTGAAAATAAAGTTACATTTTGTGTTCCTGCTGGAGTTTGCACGTTAATGCGATCTTCGTAAATTGCCTCCGGTGCGTTTGCAATTGGCGCAATTTCTATAAAAACATATAAACTGTCTTTTTTTCTAAGAGGAATATTATTAAAATTGGTTCCTGCTTTTCCATCAACATTAATGCGATACAAAGAAGTTCCACCTTTTTCTAAGGATATTTGTGGAATAAGAATGTCTTGATCTTCGTTATTATAAATTTTTACGGCGTACGTTTCGGACCGAACTTGGTTATAAACAGTATCTAAGAAAATAGTATCTTGAGAAAAACGAAGTAATTGGGTCGGACTTTCGAAATTGATATCGTCTCTGTTACAACTTATCGCTGTGAAAAGTGCCCAAAAGGAAAGAGCGAGAATAAGTTTAAATTTCTTCATTTAATTAAGAGTAGATATAGGTTTCAAATTTAATTAAAATTGTCGAACGGAAAAATTATTAATTTTAAATGTAATAGAGTTTGGAGATTACAAAAATAATTGTACTTTTGCGGTCTAAAATTTAGCAGAGAAATACCATTACTATTTCGAAAGCAAAGCTTTAATTATTAATAATAAAATAAGTTATGAAAAACGGAATCCACCCAGAAAATTATAGACTAGTTG
>JBBSRZ010000084.1:0-10719 GCA_038242555.1 Flavobacteriales bacterium
ACGACTCCTTTCTATCCCAGATCGCCGTATGCGGTCGCGAAAATATATGCTTACTGGATTACAGTCAATTATCGAGAAGCATACAACATGTTTGCCTGTAACGGAATACTTTTTAACCACGAATCTCCACTAAGGGGGGAAACATTCGTGACAAGAAAAATTACACGAGCTGTTGCAAAAATCTCGTTGGGTCTCCAGACGACTTTGTATATGGGGAACATCGATTCTAAAAGAGATTGGGGTCATGCAAAAGATTATGTAGAGGCAATGTGGCTAATCCTTCAACAGGATAAACCGGACGATTATGTTATTGCAACAGGAGTGACAACTACAGTTCGTGAGTTTATAACGAAAGCGTTTTCGCTAGTGGGTATAACGATTAGTTTCCGTGGTGAAGGTGTAGAAGAAGTTGGATATATATCGAGTATTAATTTACAGAGATACAAAGAAAACGTAACTGCAAATTTCTGCGCCAAGGTAAAAGAAGGCGATGTTGTTCTCAAAATAGATCCTGCGTATTTCCGACCTACTGAGGTAGATTTACTTATTGGCGATCCTACAAAAGCGCACACCAAATTGGGATGGAAACCAAAATATGACTTAAATAGTTTAACTGCTGAAATGGTGGCTGCTGACGTAACCCTCTTTAAAAAAGATATTGATTTAATAACTGCGGGTCATCAAATTTATATTCAAGAAGAATAAATGAATTACAAAATTTCTATAATAACGGTTTGTTATAATAGCGCAAAAACGATAGAAGAAACTTTTAAATCAGTTCAAAATCAGACTTATAATAATATTGAATACATGGTAATAGATGGAGGTTCCAAAGATAGTACGCTCGACATTATTGAAAGATATGAGGGCATAATTTCATTTTGGATTTCAGAGCCTGATAAAGGTTTATACGATGCAATTAATAAAGGAATAGAAAAAGCCACCGGAGATTATATTGGAATAATTAATTCAGATGATGTGTTCTACGAAAACACCACGATAGAGAAGATTGCAGCTTTTCTCTCGAAGAATCCTCATTTAGATGCAGTAACCGGTGATATTGTTCAGCACAAAAATGGTAGAATAATCAGGAAATATTCATCTGCAAACTGGAGTCCTGAAAAGTTAAAGATTGGATTTATGCCACCACACCCATCGATTTTTTTTAAAAAGGAATTATTTCTAAAATTTGGAAACTATCTACTTGATTATCAAATTGGTGCTGATTATGAGTTAATTATAAGATATTTCCTGAAAAATAAAATTTCATATAAATATTCTGGCATTACAACTACTTCCATGATGGTTGGAGGAGCAAGCAGTTCAGGTCTAAAAAGTTATAATATTATTACTAGAGAAATCAAGAAAGCATTTGCCCAAAATAATCTTAAGTACATTCCATTACAAGTTCAATTCCGATTTTTATGGAAAATTTTCGGCTATATTAAAAAGTAATTAAAATTGTATTTCGATCATATAATTTCTAATGAATTGGAACTTATAAATTTCATCTTAATCGTAAAATATAATTAGTAAAAAAGAATATTGGAATGCGCTTTTGTCAATTATCCTTAAAGTTCTCTGACGAAATGATCTATTATCTCTCTATTAAATATGAACATAACCATAACAGGAGCCTCAGGTTTCGTCGGACAGAATCTTTCTAAATATTTGCTAGACGAAGGACATATTGTCAATGGCTTATCTCTTCGAACGGAAAAATGGTTATTAGATAAAAATGCAGATGCTCTTATTCATCTTGCTGGCAAAGCACACGAAACGGCTGATACGTCGGTTGCCGAGGAATACTTTCTAGTAAACAGAGATTTGACCCTAAAAATATTTGATCTATTTTTAGACTCTGATGTTAAAGATTTCTTCTATTTTTCTTCAGTAAAAGCAGTAACAGATACCTTAGACGGTTTTTTAACTGAAGAAGTTGTCGCCGATCCTCAAAGTGCTTACGGCAAATCGAAGTTAGAAGCGGAAAACTATTTATTAGGCCAGGTTTTACCAAGCGGAAAAAGACTGTTTATTATACGACCGTGCATGATTCACGGTCCTGGAAATAAAGGTAATTTGAATTTATTATATAAAGTTGTTGAAAAAGGAGTTCCGTGGCCGCTCGCATCTTTCGAAAATCAGCGATCCTTTTTAAGTATTGATAACCTAAATTTTTTAATTTTGAAGATGCTTTCCCAGAGAGATATTCCTTCCGGGATTTATAATTTTGCTGATGATCAAACGATTTCTACCAATTCATTAGTGAAAATTATTGCAAAAAGTTCGGGTAAAAAGGAGAAATTGTGGAAACTACCATCTTCGTTCATTTATAGTCTTGCTATAGTTGGTGATTTTCTTAAATTGCCACTTAATTCAGAACGATTAAAAAAGTTAACAGAAAGTTATATGGTTTCCAACACCAAAATCAAAAATGCCTTAGGGATTTCTGAACTTCCTCTTACTGCTGAAGAAGGTTTAATTCGAACGATAAAGAGTTTTCAGAAGTAATGGAATATTTGATTATCACTGGGTTTCTTTTAATCTCTATATTGATCTATTTTAAAATAGCAAAGCGCTATAATATTATTGATGAGCCTAATCACAGAAGCGCGCATAAAGAAATTACTTTGAGAGGTGGCGGAATTATTTTCCCAATTGCTTTTTTGTTCTTTACGGGAAAGCAACTTTTTTTTAATGAAGGTGCTGTTTCGTTTCAAAATTTTGACGGACATAATTTTTGGTTTTTTGGTGCAGGGTTGTTAATGATTTCCGGGATAAGTTTTGCAGATGATTTGATGGATTTATCGACTAAAGTTCGGTTAGTTTTTCATTTTGCAGCGGTAACCTTTCTTCTTTTCTTTATTAATGCTTTTCAACTTTTACCTTTTTGGGCAATTCCCGTGTGTTATATTTTAATTATCGGAATTCTCAACGCCTATAATTTCATGGACGGAATTAACGGAATTTCCGGTCTGTACAGTTTGGTCTTGCTAGGTTCATTATTTTACGTAAACGAATTCGTGGTGCCGTTTGTAGAAGATAATTTTATTATTTATCCACTTTTGGCTTGCCTTGTTTTTCTTTTTTTTAATTTTCGAAAAAAAGCAAAGTGTTTTCTGGGCGACATTGGTAGTATGGGCGTTGCCTTTTGGGTAGTTGCTTTATTTGCCTTATTAATGTTTAAAACAGGAGAAATCAAATGGATTCTTTTCATGACTGTTTACGGCGTGGAAACGATCTTAACCATTTTAGAAAGATTACGATTGAAGGAGAATATATTTGAGGCTCACCGCAGACATTTATATCAACTACTGGCAAACGATAAGAATATTTCTCATTTAATAGTGAGCGGAGGATACGTTTTAATTCAACTCTTAATTAATGTGCTGGTCATATTTTCAAATTGGTCAGATTCGGTCAGTTTTTTAGTAATTTTGTTGCCAGCGGTCATTTCATATCTCTTTATTAAATATCGAATTAAAAAATCGATCACGGACAAAGTTTAAAAATGATATAACATACTTAAAAATAAGTAATTCTATTCTTGGCGTCAATGGGTGAACAGATCAAAATAGCAATTTTAGGCTACGGCCATATTGGAAAAAAGCATGCAGAGATTGTGATGCAAAATTTCAATTATAAACTGGTTGCGTTAATTGATCCAAAATTCACCAGCCAAGAGATTGAAAATAGATCCGGAATTCCCTTATTTAAGTCGCTTAGTGATTTTTTAGAAAGTGATGTCAAGGCTGATATTTTTGCGATTTGTACTCCAAATGGTTTGCATTTTGAGCAAGCAGAAATTCTTATTCGAAAAGGGATTCATGTGATCATCGAAAAACCAATCACGCTAGATTCAGAACAAGCTGTTTTCTTAGAAAAGCTCGCGAATGAGTACAAAGTGAATCTGTTTCCCGTGATGCAAAACCGTTTTTCTCCTCCAGCAAAGTGGTTGAAAGATTTGATTTCGACGGATGTTTTTGGGAAAATTTATATGGTGCAAGTTTCCTGTTACTGGAATCGCAACGATCTTTATTACGTTAAACCTTCTTGGCGCGGAACTAAAAACTTAGATGGCGGCACACTATACACTCAGTTCTCCCATTACTTGGATATTATGTACTGGCTATTCGGTGAAATAACCAATATTAAATCAAAATTTGCAGATTTTAATCATTCCCATCTAACCGAGTTTGAAGACAGTGGAATCATCACTTTTGATTTTGAAACTGGTGGTATCGGAAGTTTCAGTTTTTCTACCTCAGTCTGGAATGAAAATCTAGAAAGTTCTCTAACAATTATTGCGGAAAACGGTTCGGTAAAGGTCGGCGGACAGTACATGAACCATATTGAAAAGTGCGTCATTAAGGATTACCAACAACCGAACTTACCCGAAACTGGCCAAGCGAATGATTATGGGACTTTTAAAGGATCGGCTCAAAATCATCAGTTCTTGTACGATAATATTGTGGATTTTTTAAAATTTGGCAAAGAACTTCATACCACCGCAGAAGATAGTATACAAGTGTTAAAAATAATAGAGCGGATCTACGCTTCAAATAAATAATAAGAACAAATGAAAATTAAAGGAACCCCACTCAAAGATTGCTATATTATAGAACCTACTATTTTGGAAGATGAGCGCGGCTATTTTTTCGAAAAGTTTAATGAAGCGAAATTCGAACAATTAACCAATCTAAATGGCCATTTTGTTCAAGATAATATATCGAAATCCGCGTACGGAGTTGTACGAGGCTTACATCTACAGAAAGGCGAACACGCGCAAGCAAAATTAGTTTCTTGTTTAGAAGGTAGTGTTTGGGATGTTGCCGTCGATCTGCGAAAAGATTCTCCCACCTTTGGAAAATGGTTCGGTATCGAATTGTCAGAGGAGAATAAGTTGCAGTTTTATGTACCGAGAGGTTTTGGTCACGGATTTTCAGTTCTGTCAGCAACCGCGGTTTTTGCCTATAAATGCGATAATTATTATAATAAAGAATCAGAAGGAGGTGTGTTGTGGATCGATACAGATTTAAATATTGATTGGCGTTTACCAGAATCAGCTATTCTACTTTCCGATAAAGATAAAATTCAACCTACCTTTGCACAAGGCAATTTTTAAATATATTTATGAAAAATATTATCATTACCGGGGGGGCCGGATTTATTGGTTCTCACGTTGTTAGAGAGTTTGTAAAGAATAATCCCAATTCTAAAATCATCAATCTTGATGCTTTAACGTACGCCGGGAATCTCGAGAATTTAAAAGACATCGAAAACGAACACAATTATGTGTTCGAAAAAGCAGATATCACAAATGTCGATGAATTAAGAAAAGTATTTGAAAAATACCATCCTGATGCGATCGTTCACCTCGCCGCAGAAAGCCATGTGGATCGAAGCATTACTGATCCCAATGCTTTCATTAATACCAATGTCAACGGAACCGCAAATCTTTTAAATTTAGCCAGAGAATTTTGGACGTTAAATCCGGATCATCAGCACGGGAATTTCCCTAATGAGAAAAGAGATTACTTATTTTACCATGTTTCTACCGATGAGGTTTATGGAAGTTTAGGTGAAGAAGGTTTCTTTTTAGAAACAACTGCCTACGACCCGAAATCACCATATTCTGCTAGTAAAGCGGCTTCTGATCATTTAGTTCGCGCTTACGGAAATACGTACGGAATGCCTTTTATTATTTCTAACTGTTCTAACAATTATGGTCCTAATCATTTTCCGGAGAAGTTAATCCCGCTGTGTATTTCCAATATATTAAATGGAAAACCACTTCCTATTTACGGAGACGGAAAATATACGAGAGATTGGTTATACGTCATCGATCACGCAAAAGCAATCTATCAAATATTCAACGAAGCAAAAACAGGTGAAACGTACAACATCGGTGGTTTCAATGAATGGAAAAATATCGACTTAGTTAAAGAACTCATCAAACAAATGGATGAGAAATTAGGAAATCCAGCAGGACATTCAGAACATCTGATCACTTATGTGAAAGATCGTCCAGGTCACGATTTGCGATACGCCATCGATGCTACTAAACTGAATCAAGAATTAGGTTGGATGCCAAGTGTAACTTTTGAACAAGGCCTAGGTAAAACAATCGACTGGTTCTTGGATAATAAAGAATGGTTAGAAAATATAACCAACGGTGATTATCAGAACTATTACGACAAGCAATATAATTAGTAATTGAGTTCTTGAATTATTGAGTTTTTGAGTTTAGCAATGTAAAAATGTAGCTGATGACGTTTGTGAAATTCCATAAAGATTTAATTGTTTACCAGAAAGCATTTTCTGCGGCAATGGAAATTTATGAGATTTCTAAAAAATTTCCTCCCGAAGAAAAATACTCTTTAACTGATCAAATACGGAGATCTTCTCGCTCTGTTAATGCAAATATCACCGAAGCGTGGAGGAAAAGAAGATATGAGAAGTCTTTTATCAGCAAACTAAATGATGCTGACGGTGAAGCCGCCGAAACTCAGAATTGGCTAGATTTCGCATTTGCTTGTCAATACATTGATGAGACAACGTATTTAGATTTGTATAAAATATATGACGAAATCTTAGCAATGATTGTTTCCATGACTATTAATTCCAAAAACTGGACATTCAATCAACCGAAAAATCCTTAATAACTCAACCCACCCAATTACTCAAATACTCAACCACTCAAACATTCAAACACTCAATATGAAGGGAATTATACTAGCCGGAGGTTCAGGCACAAGACTTTATCCATTAACAATTGCGGTCAGCAAACAGTTAATGCCGGTTTATGACAAACCGATGATCTACTATCCGTTATCGACATTGCTCTTAGCCGGAATTAAAGATATCTTAATCATCACGACTCCGCACGATCAAGAAGGATTTATCAAACTTTTGGGCGATGGTTCAGCGATTGGTTGTAATATTCATTATAAAATTCAGCCCAGTCCAGATGGATTGGCGCAAGCTTTTATTTTGGGCGAAGAATTTATTGGAGAAGATTCTGTGGCGTTGGTTTTAGGAGATAATATTTTTTACGGAACAGGTTTAGCACAATTACTAGAAAGTAAAACTACCGTAAAAGGTGGTTGTGTTTTCGCTTATCAAGTTGCTGATCCAGAGCGATATGGAGTGGTTGAATTTGATGATAATCTCAAAGCCATTTCAATCGAAGAAAAACCAGAACATCCGAAATCAAATTTCGCCGTTCCAGGGTTGTACTTCTACGATAATTCGGTGGTAGAATATGCCAAGAATCTGAAACCTTCAGTCCGTGGTGAATTGGAAATCACAGATCTAAATAGAATATACCTAGAAAACGGGAACTTAGAAGTCGGCGTAATGTCCCGTGGAACCGCCTGGTTAGACACCGGAACGTTTGATTCGCTGCACGAAGCTTCAGAATTTGTTAAAGTTTTAGAAAAAAGACAAGGATTCAAAATATCTTGTATTGAAGAAATCGCGTATAAAAAAGGTTTCATCAACAAAGAAGAACTATTAAAATCAGCGGAAAAATACGGTAAAAGTGGCTACGGCGATTACCTGAAGAAGTTGGTTTAACAACGAAATTTATAAACTAATTAGAGAGTCTTTTGGCTCTCTTTTTTTTTGAAAATTTTTGAAATAAATTATCTCTTCACATTTTCACGGTTCAGAAAAAATGTTCCATTTAAACGTTTCGTGATATTTTTATATATTTACTTTATGGCTGAACTATTTATCATCGGAATCTGCGTAATTTTACTCATATCATACCTTTTTGATGTCACAACAAAATTCACAAAAGTTCCATCAGTTATATTTTTGCTGGCAACTGGCTGGGTTTTAAATCAAGTTGGTGGTTTATATGATATCATCATTCCCAATCTTAATGTCGTTCTCCCAATTTTAGGAACGGTCGGTTTAATTTTAATTGTTTTAGAAGGTTCGCTTGAACTTGAATTAAACAGATCTACTAAGGAAGTCGTTAAGAAATCGGTCCTCATCGCATTGATTCCTCTGGTAATCATCGCGGTCGGTTTCTCGGTGTTCTTACATTACGAATGGGGAATTTCCTACAAGCAAAGTTTGATCAACATCATTCCCTTTTGTATCATTAGTAGTTCTATTGCAATACCGAGTGCTATTAATTTGACTAAAGACAAGCGTCAATTTATTACGTACGAAAGCAGTTTATCAGACATCATCGGCGTCATCTTCTTTAATTTTGCCACCTTCGGAACGGTAATTTCTTTGAATGGAGCTTTCCATTTTGCCGGTCAATTTTTCTTAATGCTTGTCATTTCGGTAGTTGCCTCTTTAATATTAACGGTGCTTTTAGCAAAAATCGATCATCACATTAAATACGGACCGATCATCATTCTGAATATTTTAATTTATCAGATTTCAAAGATTTATCACTTACCGGCTTTAATTTTCATTCTCTTTTTCGGTTTAGTTTTAGGTAATATCGACGAATTAAAACATCTTAAAATATTAAAAAATTTCCGTTTTACCAAATTTAATCAAGAAGTGAAGCACTTTAAAGATGTGGTCATTGAAGCCACTTTTATCGTTCGGACGTTATTTTTTATAGTCTTTGGGTTTGTCTTAAATACTGAAGATATTATTAACCCTGATTCTTTAGTTTGGTCCATCTCCATTGTAATCTCCATTTTTGTCTTGAGAGCCATTTTCTTGAGATTAGGAAAGATGGACATGCAACCATTATTTTATATCGCTCCTAGAGGACTGATCACCGTTCTTTTATTTTTAAGCATCACTCCAGAACAACGTTTTGTTCACCTTAATGAATCGGTGGTGATCCAGGTGATTTTGCTCACCACTTTCATCATGATGATCGGACTATTGTTTGAAAAAAAGGGGAAACACGAAATGCTAAAAACTGCTATAATAGATGAGGACAAATTGGTAGATTAATAATTTTTCGTGATAATATGCTTACCTTTGCGCCCAATAAATTTTATAATGCGCACAAAATCAGTCGGAAAGAAGAAAATAAATATTGTCACTCTAGGATGTTCGAAAAATGTATATGATTCGGAAGTCTTAATGGGACAACTGCAAGCCAACGGAAAAGAAGTTGTACACGAAGATAAAGGTGATATCGTTGTTATTAATACTTGTGGATTTATCGACAATGCAAAAGAAGAAAGCATCAACACCATTCTGGAATATGTAGAAGCGAAAAATAGAGGAGAAGTAGAACAAGTTTTTGTGACAGGTTGTTTATCAGAAAGATATAAGCCAGATTTGATAAGAGAAATTCCAGATGTAGATCAGTATTTCGGTACGCGTGATTTACCTTTATTATTAAAGCATTTAGGCGCTGATTACAAACACGAATTGGTTGGCGAAAGAATGGTTACCACACCACGACATTACGCTTATTTAAAGATTTCTGAAGGTTGTGACCGACCTTGTTCTTTCTGTGCGATTCCTTTAATGAGAGGAAAAAACATTTCAACTCCAATTGAAAACTTAGTAATCGAGGCAGAAAAACTAGCCAAAAAAGGAGTTAAAGAATTGATTTTAATTGCTCAGGATCTTACTTACTACGGTTTAGATTTATATAAAAAACGTGCTTTAGGCGATTTGCTTTTACGTTTGGTGAAAGTAGAAGGAATCGAGTGGATTCGTTTGCATTACGCATTCCCAACAGGTTTCCCAGAAGATGTTTTAGAAATTATTAAAAACGAACCTAAAGTTTGTAACTATATTGATATTCCTTTACAACACATCAATTCTGATTTACTAAAAGCCATGAAACGTGGAACTTCTCACGAGAAGACCAATGCATTGTTAGCGAAGTTCCGACAAATCGTTCCAGATATGGCGATCAGAACAACTTTGATTGTTGGATTCCCAGGCGAGACCGAAGAAAAATTCCAGGAAATGAAAGAATGGGTTCGCGAACAAAGATTTGATCGTTTAGGTTGCTTCACTTATTCACATGAAGAAAACACAACTGCTTACGTTTTAGAAGATGATGTTCCACAAGAAGTAAAAGAAGCACGAGTTGAAGAGATCATGGAATTGCAATCGCAGATTTCATGGGAGAAAAACCAAGAAAGAATCGGACAAGTATATCGATGTATTTTCGATCGCAAAGAAGGAAACTATTTTGTTGGAAGAACAGAATTTGATTCTCCAGACGTTGACAATACCGTTCTGGTTTCTGCTGAAAATACCTATTTATCCATCGGTGAATTTGCTGAAATTAAAATTACCTCCGCAGAGGAATTCGATTTATATGGTGAATTAGTTTAGGAATTTGCAATAATTTGTCCTGAAAGTGACAAATCTGCAATGATATATAACTCCAAATACTTCTAGAAATTCTAGGAGTATTTTTTGTTTAATTATTTGAAAGTCAACCTTTTAATATACAGAATGTTTAGGTCTTATGCAATAGTTAGTTAATAAAATTAACATTTGAGTATTGTTTTTAACACAATTTAAGAATGTTTGTCGAACGCTGCTATTAGCGGGAACGCAAGGACTGTTAACATAAGATTAACACTTCGTTAGGAGAGTTTAACCTATGCAGAGTTGCAGAAATGAATTTCGGAATAAATTTGCAGAGTCAAAACCAATAAAAATATATTCAAAATGATGAAAAGAGGTACACTCCTAATCATAATGATGATTTCAACGCTCGGACTTTATTCTTTCAATAATGATACCGAAGATGCTAAAAAA